>JAYUTK010000054.1:0-5378 GCA_043755195.1 Gallionellaceae bacterium | reverse complement strand
TTCGGTGTCGGCCTGATCGGCGGCTCGTTCTCGCTGGCATTGCGTAAAGCTAATGCAGTCGGACAGGTAATCGGGTTCGGACGTAGCGCGCAAACCCTGCAACAAGCGCAGCAACTCGGCATCATCAATCGCATCGGGCAGGATGTAGCGGCTGAAGTCAGTGATGCCGATCTGGTATTGCTCGCCACACCGGTCGGCCAGATGGCCGACATCATGGCAAGCATCGCGCCGCATCTCGGCAAGAATACTTTGGTTACCGATGGTGGCAGCACCAAATGCAATGTGGTGGAAGATGCACGCTTGCATCTGGGCAAACACATCAGCCGCTTTGTTCCCGCTCACCCGATTGCAGGCGCTGAGAAAAGTGGCGCGATGGCCGCGCGTGCCGATTTATATCAATCCAAAAAAGTGGTGCTAACCCCGTTGTCGGAAAATTCCGCCGATGCAGTGGCGCGCATAAGGCAGGCGTGGGAATTTTGCGGCGCATCGGTCAGCGAGCTGACTGCACAGCAACATGACGAAGTATTCGCTGCCGTCAGCCATTTACCCCATTTGCTTTCGTTTGCGTTGGTGCATAATCTGGCACAACGTCAAAACTGCGACTTACTACTATCCTTCGCCGCCAGCGGATTTCGCGATTTCACCCGCATCGCGGCCAGCAATCCAGAAATGTGGCGTGATATTAGCCTTGCCAACCGTTCAGCCCTGATGCGCGAATTGCAGCAATATGCAGGCGAGCTGCATGTGTTGTTTCAGGCGCTGGAAAATAACGATGCTAAGAAGCTGGAAGAAATTTTTCAACGAGCGCACTTATTGCGCAGCAAATGGACGCCAAAATTAGATGCCGTCATAGATCAGCGTGACTATGGAATCTGAAATAAAAATGGGATAAAAAATACGGGCGTAATCCGGCTATCAATACGGCTTTTTGACCATTCCAATGTTATCTGTAGCCAAATCGAGTACGGCTCCGCCAAGCGGGTGGGCTGTAACAGATCCGGTCACGGGTGCAGGTGCGGCACAGTGCCCAGATTTCACTGGTCGAATATATTATTTGTTCAAACCCCACGCACTAGCGATCCTGCTATACGTATTTGCGCCAGCTTCTAGAGTTCTAGCAATGTCCGGGGAATTTCCTGGTCACGTCAGGACAGCAACATCAGTAACTCTGACGTAAGTGAAAAACCATTCGCTGGCGAAGTTGGCGATCATGCCTGCTTACCCTTCGAGTGACCAGTCCGCGTAGCACTCGACGGAAGTTGGCACAGCCGGGATTGGCGGGTGTGACCCGCCCTGCGGATTATTTTATCTTTGGAGTGAAAATAGAATAAGGGCTATCTCTATTTATTTTGGCTGGTCGTAAAAGTAATATTTCCATATCCAGCGAGCCGTGCTGCCTCCATGACATTGATTACCGATTGATGCGTTGCCTTGGCATCGGCACTGATGATGATGGTGGGGTCGGATTTTGTTCCTGACGCTTGGTGCAAGGCTTTTACCAAACTATCTATATTTCTAAATGGGGCGGCTACGCCATTGACCGCGTATTGCTGAGAGGCATCTACTGAAACCTCTATTTTGTTAGTTTTTGAGCTTGCCTCATCGCCAGCGGCCTGCGGCAGACTGATCTGTAACTCGGAAAACTTAGCGTAGCTGGTGGTGGTCATCAAAAAAATCAGGATGACCAGCAATACATCTATCATCGGAATTAAATTGATTTCCGGTTCTTCATGGTGGCGTCCACGTTGAAAATTCATTTGCGTTGGCCGTGAATGATCTCTACTAATTTAATTGCTTGCTGCTCCATTTCTATAGTCAGACTACAGACTTGGGCGCGGAAATGGCGGTAAAAAATCATGCTAACCATTGCTACTATCAGGCCAAGCGCGGTGTTGTAAAGGGCGATAGAAATACCATGAGCAAGCATAGCCGGGCTGCTCCCGGCGGCATTTTGTGAACCAAAAATTTCTATCATACCGATCACCGTGCCGAATAGCCCGAGCAACAGGCTGATGGAAGAAATTGTACCCAAGGTGGTCAGAAAGCGCGACAAATCGTGCTCGACAGCGCGTCCCACCTCTTCGATGGATTCTTTCATTACATCAGGCGGGCTTTTGATGTTTTTGAGTCCAGCGGCAAAAATGCGCCCCAACGGAGACTCGGCTGCAAGCCTGGCCAACATGCCATCGCTGACGCCGTGTTGGTTAAGCTCCTTGATGACTTCGTCCAGCAAAGTAGGCGGAGCGATGCGATGACTGCGTAAATGCCTTAGGCGATCAATGATTAAACCGACCGAGATAATAGACGCTAGAATTAAAAACCAGATCGGCCAACCGGCCGCTTCAACAATAGCAAACACAGAGTTTCTCCAAAATATGCTTAAATCAAGAATGCAGAACTGTACCTGTTCGCGATTGCTTGAGCAAGATTTCTGCTGTCTCGCATTAAGCAGATTAAAATTAAATTGGCAATACAAAAGCACAACTTTATTTGTGCACAGAAACTGTGAGTAACTTTGTGCATAATGAGTTGGAAATAATACTTAACCCTCTATCAAATAACATTTTTTTTACGATGCCTATTTTATTTACTATTATAAATTCCAATAAAAACATATAGATGCGGTAAGTTACTTAAATGTGCGCGCGATACTTGCCAGCAAAGTGGCGTACTTGCTTGGACTGTGAATTATTATGGGATGTCAATATGATTTTCGACCTTATTGAAAATAAAAAAAACTACGTATTTACTGTGCAAGAACTCAATCTGGCAGCTAAACAATTGCTGGAAAACGGCTTACCTTTGCTGTGGGTGCGTGGTGAAATTTCCAATTTCGTCCGTGCCGCTTCCGGGCATTGGTATTTTTCTCTAAAGGACGAACAGGCGCAGGTACGCTGCGTGATGTTCCGCCACAAAAGCCAATATCTGGATTGGCAGCCAGGCAATGGAATGCAGGTAGAGGTGCTGGCGCTGCCCACCCTCTATGAAGCCCGTGGCGACTTTCAGTTAACTATCGAGCAGATGCGCCTTGCCGGGTCGGGCGTGCTGTATGAGCAGTTTGAGCGGCTCAAAAAACTCTTGGAAAGCCAGGGATTGTTCGCAGCAGAGCGTAAACGTCCTCTACCCACCTTTCCTGCTTGTATCGGCATCATCACCTCAGCGCAGGCCGCTGCCCTACGTGATGTGCTTACTACCTTGAGATTACGCCTGCCGAGCGCGCCGATCGTGTTGTATCCAACTCCGGTACAAGGGGTGGGCAGCGCAGACAAAATAGCGCAGGCCATCACCACAGCCAATCAACGCGCAGAGTGCGATGTGCTTATTTTGTGCAGGGGAGGGGGCAGCATCGAAGACCTGTGGGCGTTTAATGAAGAAGTCGTGGCGCGTGCCATTGTTGCCAGCGCAATCCCCATTGTGAGCGGGGTCGGGCACGAAACCGATTTCACCATCGCCGACTTCGTTGCCGACGAACGCGCGCCTACCCCCACCGCAGCGGCGCAGCGGGTCGCCCCGGATCGTCATGCTCTGTTGAAAAATTTACGTGACACGGCGCTACATCTGCAACGCGCACAGCGTAACCGGATGCAGTCTGCGATGCAGACCGTGGATTATCTGCAGCGCAGGCTGGTACATCCCGCACAACAATTGCACAACCAAGCCCAGCAAATAGGCCAATTGCAACAACGCATGCAGCGTGCTTTTGTCTATCGCCTGCAACAACAAGATTGGCACTGGCAAGCGTTAGCGCAAAACCTGATTAAAGCAGCGCGCGCGGCGCAAGCGTTGCGAGTGTTGCGCGTCAACAATGCCGCGCAACACTTGACCATGCTTGACCCAAAAAATGTGCTGGCGCGTGGCTATAGCATGGTGCAAGATTCAAGTGGTAGGGTAGTATCAGATGCTAGGCAGTTAGCCATCGGCGCAGAACTCGGCATTACTTTCTCCCAAGGCTGGGCAAGGACTGAGGTGCAAGAATTGAAGTAAAAGAACTGAAGTAAAAAATATGGCGGATACTTTTACCAGTAGCGCATCATCGTTCTTCTTGCAGGCATTTTTTCAGGAGTGTAAATGGTTTTAGCTAAACTTAATAAGCATGGATTACCTTTACGCATCATCGCTGTTATTGTCATCTGTATTCTGTTGGCATTCGCAGCCTGGTATTTCATGCGTCCCAAACCATTGTTGGTGGTGTTAACGAAAGTTGAGCCGGGCATTGTTGAAGCTACCGTTAGCAACACCCGTGCGGGCACGGTCAAAGCGTGTCGCCGAGCCAAGCTGGCCGCCCCATCTGGCGGTCAAATATCGCACTTGCGTGTAAAAAAAGGGGAACGGGTCAAGCGGGGACAAGTGCTATTGGAGTTGTGGAACGAAGATTTGCAGGCGCAAGAACGCTTGACGCAAGATCAGTTGAAAACAGCCCTTATCCAATCGCGAGAGACTTGTACGCAGGCAGAAACCGCTAAACGTGATGCCCAACGCGCTGCTCAATTACGTGAACAGGGCTTTGTTTCGCAAGAATCGTTGGAGCGTACTTTGTCCAATGCCAAGGTGCGCCAGGCTTCCTGCGAATCATCTCAGGGCATCATAGAACAGAGCCGCTCGCGCATAGACGTGGCGCGTGCCAGTTTGCAACGCATGGTTTTGCGCGCACCATTTAACGGTATCGTGGCCGACATCAGTGGCGAGCTGGGTGAATATGCCACGCCTTCGCCGCCCGGCATTCTCACCTTGCCCGCAATTGATTTGATTGATGATCGCTGCCTGTTTGTCAGCGCGCCGATTGATGAAGTGGATGCGGCAGCAATCAAGGTGGGGCAAACCGTGCGCATTACGCTCGATGCAATCAAGGGAAAATCATTCGCGGGCAAGGTCAGACGAATAGCGCCGTACGTGCTGGAAATTGAGAAACAAGCGCGCACCGTAGAGGTAGAGACAGCGTTCACCGAAGCAGCCATCGCAGAAAATTTATTGGTCGGTTACAGCGCCGATGTCGAGATTGTTTATGCGTCGCATGACAAGGTGTTGCGAATTCCCACCCCTGCACTGCTGGAGGGTAAGCGTGTGTTGTTCTATCGAGCCGATGGAATTCTGGAAGATCGCACTGTCGCGACAGGCCTTGCCAACTGGGAATATACCGAGATTACCTCTGGATTGAATGAGGGCGATCAGATTGTGATGTCGCTGGATCGCGCCGGGGTGAAGGCCGGGGCGCGGGTACAGCCGGAAGCGGTGAAATGAAAGAAACTAGGGCAGGTAAAACTAGGGAGCGCTGATTTTTCATGCTTGGCTTGCAGCCTCTCCATGTGTTTTGTAACAGCATTTGACTAACACTGGGAGCGCGGGCACTGGGAGCGCGGGCATCTTGCCCGCATTCAACC
>JAYUTK010000053.1:0-15466 GCA_043755195.1 Gallionellaceae bacterium | reverse complement strand
AGGTGGTCGCACGGTCGGTGCGGGCGTGGTGGCTAAGATTATTGAGTAGCAGGATTCGGGATGCAGGATGCAGGATTCTGGGGCAGCTTTGTGTCCTTAATCCTGTACCCGTATTCTGTTTTTATTAGGCCAGTAGCTCAATTGGTAGAGTATCGGTCTCCAAAACCGAGGGTTGGGGGTTCGAAACCCTCCTGGCCTGCCAGAAAATTATTAGTAGCAATGGGCAAATAAAGCATGGCAGAAAAAATTAAATTAAGTATGGCATTCCTGCTGGTTGTGGCAGGTATTGTGGGCTACTATATTCTGGGTGATAGCGCGGCTGTATTGAGGCTGGCATCCATATTGGTCGGGTTTATGGCTGCTGCTGGTGTGCTATGGACCACAGAGCCGGGCAAGGTTTTTTTCACCTTCAGCAAGGAATCGGTGGAAGAGGCCAAGCGCGTGGTGTGGCCTACACGCAAGGAAACAATACAGACCACGGGTGTGGTGCTGTTGTTTGCGGTGGTGATGGCGCTGTTCCTGTGGGCGGTTGATGCTAGCCTGCTAGTCTTGGTGAATATATTGATGGGACGTGATTAATGTCCAAACACTGGTATGTTGTACACACCTATTCGCAGTTTGAGAAAAGTGTGCATCGTGCGCTGCTTGAGCGTATTCAGCGGGCGGGATTGGACGATAAGTTTGGTCAGATACTGGTGCCGGTTGAAGAGGTGGTGGAGCTAAAGTCTGGTCAAAAGAGTATCAGTGAGCGTAAGTTTTTTCCAGGTTATGTGCTGGTTGAAATGGAAATGACGGATGAAAGCTGGCACTTAGTTAAGAGCACGCCCAAAGTCACGGGATTTTTAGGTGGGTCGGCGATGAAACCGACACCGATTAGCGAAAAAGAAGTGCAGACTATCATGCAGCAGATGCAAGCCGGGGTAGAAAAACCTAGGCCCAAGGTGCTGTTTGAAGTGGGCGAAGCGGTGCGTGTTAAAGAAGGCCCGTTCACCGATTTTCATGGCTCGGTGGAAAATGTTAATTATGATAAGAATAAATTGCGGGTGGCGGTAACTATTTTTGGTCGCTCGACACCGGTAGAGTTAGAGTTTGGTCAAGTCGAAAAAGCTTAAATGTTTTAAACCCGGGGAGCGTATCAGAGTAATCGTGGTATGCGTTTAACCCACAATAAGGAGAAGTAAAGTGGCAAAGAAAATTATCGGCTATATTAAGCTGCAAGTGCCTGCGGGCAAAGCCAATCCCAGCCCGCCTATCGGCCCAGCTCTGGGTCAGCGCGGACTAAACATCATGGAATTCTGTAAAGCTTTTAATGCCCAGACTCAGGGCGTAGAGCCTGGTCTGCCTATTCCCGTGGTGATAACTGCATTTGCCGACAAGAGTTTCACCTTCATTATGAAGACTCCACCGGCAACCATTCTGATCAAGAAAGCGGCGGGTGTGCAAAAAGGCAGTAAGACACCACATACCGACAAAGTTGGAAAATTAACGCGCAAGCAAGCGGAAGAAATTGCTACAACAAAAATGCCTGACCTCACTGCTGCTGATATGGATGCAGCGGTACGCACCATAGCTGGCAGTGCGCGCAGCATGGGCATTACTGTGGAGGGTGTATAACATGGGACATATTTCCAAGCGTTATAAAGCACTAGCCGCCAAAGTGGATCGAAATAAATTGTACGCGCTGGACGAGGCGCTCAAGTTGGTTAAGGAAAGTGCCAAAGCTAAGTTTGACGAGTCAATTGACATCGCAGTTAACCTCGGCATAGATGCCAAAAAATCTGATCAATTGGTACGCGGTTCGGTAGTGTTACCTAAAGGAACTGGAAAAACCGTGCGGGTCGCAGTATTCGCCCAAGGCGCAAAAGCTGAGGAGGCCAAGGCCGCCGGTGCGGATATTGTGGGCTTTGATGATTTGGCGGAAAGCATCAAAGCTGGAAAAATGGATTTTGACGTGGTAATTGCATCCCCTGATGCGATGCGTATTGTTGGCCAATTGGGTCAGATTCTGGGTCCGCGTGGTTTGATGCCTAACCCTAAAGTGGGCACTGTTTCTGCCGATGTTGCTGGCGCTGTAAGAAATGCCAAGGCCGGACAGGTGCAGTACCGCACCGACAAGAACGGCATCGTGCAATGCACTATAGGTCGCGCTTCATTCGCGCCGGAAGCTTTGCGCGAAAACATGCTGGCATTGATTGAAGCCTTGAACAAGGCCAGACCCGCTACTGCCAAAGGTGTTTTCCTGAGAAAAATATCTATCTCTAGCACCATGGGTGTTGGCATCCGTATTGAGCAGGCCAGCTTGGCTGCGTAGATTTTATTGAATTTGCGGTATGGCGATGCTGCCATACCGCTTGCAATCTTTGAACTGCTGGCATGAATGGCAGATTGTCAAAGACCGTAGGGGCTTGGTTGAGCTTAATTTTCGGCTGAGAGTTGATGGGAGCAAGAAGGCTCTGCCTTCTGTCCTCTTTCACCTGTCTTCTGAACCCAACGCAGATGGTGTGCCCGCGAGCAGGATAGGTATTTATTTTGTATGTGTTGACTGTCTTGGCTTATGGACGCAGTTGTTAACAGTGGAACACTGGAATTTTTTTCATGTTCCATTTAAAAATGGAGGCAGACTTTGAGTCTTAATCTGCAACAAAAACAGGCGGTAGTAGCTGAAGTCAGTGCGCAAGTTGGACAAGCACAAACTATTGTCTTGGCTGAGTATCGTGGTATCGAGGTGGCTGATATTACCCGGCTGCGCGCCGATGCACGTAAATCTGGCGTGTATTTCCGAGTGCTGAAAAACACTTTGGCAAGACGCGCAGTGCAAGGTACGCCTTTCGAGGCGTTAGCGGAAAAAATGGTAGGGCCGCTGGTGTATAGCATCAGTGCTGATGCCATTGCCGCAGCCAAGGTTGTGCATGACTTTGCCAAGACCAACGATAGGCTGGTAATCAAAGCGGGTTCAATGGCGGGTGCTGTGATGTCGGCGGAGCAAGTAAAAGTGCTGGCTGCCACACCAAGTCGCAATGAGTTGATTGCGCGCTTGATGGCTACCATGAATGCTGCAACCAGCACATTCGTGCGCACCTTGGCCGCTGTCCGCGACAAGAAGGAAGCCGAAGCGGCTGCCGTTTAAGTCAATTACCAAACTTTTTGAAATAAATATTTTAGGAGAGCAATATGGCTGCAAACAAACTTGACATTCTGGACGCAATCGCGGAAATGACCGTGCTTGAACTGTCCTCGTTAATTAAAGATATGGAAGAGAAATTTGGTGTGTCCGCTGCTGCAGTAGCAGTGGCTGCGCCTGCTGGTGGTGGCGGTGGTGCAGCAGCGGCTGCAGAACAAACCGAGTTTACCGTGATGCTGACTAATGCTGGTGCCAGCAAAGTTAACGTCATTAAAGTTGTGCGAGCTATTACTGGCTTGGGCTTGAAAGAAGCCAAGGACTTGGTTGATGGCGCACCGAAAGCCGTAAAAGAAGGCGTGAATAAAGCTGACGCTGACAGCATTTTGAAGCAATTGGTTGAAGCCGGCGCAACTGCTGAAATCAAGTAACATAGAGTGTATGGCAAAAGGCTGACGGATTCCGTCAGCCTTTTGCCGCTTCAAGAAGGCAGCAGGCAGCAAACAACAAAATGGTTTTACATTGACCTATTTGTTCATGTTTGACTAGCGGAGTTGTGTCAGCACCAAAATCTTACTTTCCTTGTCGTGGAGATGTCATGAGTTATTCTTTTACCGAAAAAAAACGTATCCGCAAAAGCTTTGCAAAACGCACTGGCGCTTTGCCAATACCTTTTTTATTGTCCACACAACTTGAATCCTATAGCGAATTTTTGCAAGCTGAGCTATCGCCCGATCAGCGCATTAACAACGGTTTGCAGGCAGCATTTAATTCTATTTTTCCGATCGAGAGCCATAATAAATATGCGCGTCTGGATTTTGTCAGTTACCACTTGGGGCTGCCACCGTTTGATGTAAAGGAATGCCGTCAACGCGGGCTGACCTATGCTTCACCGATACGCGCGCGAGTGCGCCTGACCTTGTTCGACAAGGAAGCATCCAAACCTAATGTAATTAAAGAGGTTAAAGAGCAGGAAGTGTATATGGGCGAAATCCCGCTGATGACACATACCGGCTCCTTTGTGATTAACGGTACCGAGCGTGTCATCGTGTCGCAGCTGCACCGTTCACCTGGCGTGTTCTTTGAGCATGATCGCGGCAAGACGCATAGCTCAGGCAAGCTGCTGTTTTCTGCGCGCATTATTCCTTATCGCGGCTCATGGCTGGATTTTGAATTCGACGCCAAGGATTATGTATATTTCCGTATTGACCGCCGCAGAAAAATGCCGGTCACCATTCTGCTGAAATCACTGGGCTACACCCCTGAACAAATTCTTGCGGCATTTTTTGAATTCGACACCTTCCTGTTAGGCAAAAAAGGGATTCAGTTCGAGGTTGTACCAGAACGCTTGCGTGGTGAAATGGCGCGCTTTGACATCTCCAACAAGAGCGGCAAAGTGATTGTGGCTACCGGCAAGCGCATCACCGTGCGTCACATACGCGAAATTCAGGAAGCTGGCATAGACAAGCTGTCGGTGGGCGATGACTTTCTGCTCGGGCGCGCTTTAGCGCAAAGCGTAGTGGATAAAGATAGCGGTGAAATCATCGCCAATGCCAACGACGAGATTACAGAAACTCTGCTGGAAAAATTAAAAGCCGCAGGGATTAACAAAATTCAGACTTTGTATACCAACGATCTGGATCAGGGCGCATTTATTTCGCAAACCCTGCGCGCCGATGAGACCACTGACCAGTGGACGGCGCGCGTGGCCATCTACCGTATGATACGTCCGGGTGAGCCACCCACAGAAGATGCTGTAGAAAATTTATTTAAAGGTCTATTTTTCTCCGAAGAGCGATATAACTTATCGGCAGTTGGCCGCATGAAATTTAACCGCCGCATCGGTTCCGACGAGCTGACTGGTGAGGTTACACTTTCCAATGAAGATATTGTGGCGGTCATCAAGATACTGGTTGAGCTACGCAATGGTCGGGGTGAGATAGATGACATTGACCATCTAGGTAATCGCCGGGTGCGCGCCGTAGGCGAGTTGGCCGAAAATCAGTTCCGTACTGGATTGGCGCGTGTTGAACGCGCCGTGAAAGAGCGTTTGGGTCAGGCCGAAACAGACAACTTAATGCCGCATGATTTAATCAATGCCAAACCGATTTCGGCAGCGGTCAAAGAGTTTTTCGGCTCCAGCCAGTTGTCGCAATTTATGGATCAGACCAACCCCTTGTCTGAGGTGACGCACAAGCGCCGTATTTCCGCTTTGGGACCCGGCGGCTTGACACGGGAACGTGCAGGCTTTGAGGTGCGCGACGTACACCCGACGCACTACGGTCGTCTGTGTCCAATTGAAACACCGGAAGGTCCGAACATCGGGCTGATTAACTCCTTGGCACTGTATGCCCGCATTAATAATTATGGTTTCATCGAAACTCCTTATCGCCATGTGACCAAGGGCAAGGCCACCGATACCGTGGATTATCTGTCGGCGATTGAGGAAGGGAAATTTACCATCGCGCAGGCCAATGCTGAGCTAGATAACAAAGGTAAATTTACCAACGACATCGTTTCATCACGTCAACACAATGAATTTGTATTGGCTGATCCAACCAATATTGAATACATGGACGTGGCACCCGCCCAGGTGGTATCGGTAGCGGCTGCGCTGATTCCGTTCCTGGAGCACGACGATGCGAATCGCGCCTTGATGGGCGCTAACATGCAGCGTCAAGCTGTTCCTTGCTTGCGCGCAGAAAAAGCGCTGGTTGGAACCGGTATTGAACGCACTGTGGCAATTGACTCCGGGACTACGGTACAAGCATGGCGTGGTGGCCGGGTAGATTACGTGGATGCAGGTCGTATCGTGGTGCGCGTCAATGACGATGAAACAACGGCAGGCGAAGTCGGCGTAGATATTTACAACCTGACCAAATATACCCGCTCAAACCAGAACACCAACATCAATCAGCGTCCGCTGGTCAAGATGGGTGACATGATAGCCAGTGGCGATGTGATCGCCGACGGCGCATCTACCGATATGGGCGAGCTGGCATTGGGACAAAACATGTTGGTGGCCTTCATGCCGTGGAATGGCTATAACTACGAAGACTCGATTCTGATTTCCGAGCGAGTGGTGGCGGAAGACCGCTTCACCTCGATCCATATCGAAGAATTAACCGTCGTAGCGCGTGACACCAAGCTGGGTGCCGAAGAAATTACACGTGACATTCCCAATTTGTCTGAAGGCCAAATGGCGCGCCTGGATAATTGCGGCATCGTGCATATCGGCGCAGATGTGGTGGTCGGTGACGTGCTGGTAGGCAAGGTCACGCCCAAAGGCGAAACACAATTAACGCCAGAAGAAAAATTGCTGCGCGCTATCTTTGGTGAAAAAGCCAGCGATGTAAAGGATACCTCGCTGCGTGTACCAGCTGGCATTTCCGGCACGGTTATTGATGTGCAGGTGTTCACCCGTGAAGGCTTGCAACGCGATGCGCGGGCGCAACAGATTATTGATGACGAGTTGAACCGTTACAAAAAAGATCTGGCCGATCAGATGCGTATTGTTGAGGTGGACGTGTTCACCCGTTTGAACAAATTGCTGGTGGGCAAGGTTGCCAATGGTGGCCCGAAAAAACTGGCCAAAGGCACGAAGCTCACTAAAGAATATTTGGCTGGTATAGAACATCACCAGTGGTTTGATATTCGTCTGGGCAATGAAGACGCCGCATCGCAACTAGAGCAGGTCAAAGATAGTTTGGCGCAAAAACGGCAAGAATTCGATGCGGCATTCGAGTTGAAAAAACGCAAACTGACGCAAGGCGATGAACTGCAAGCAGGTGTGCAGAAGATGGTCAAAGTTTATGTAGCGGTCAAACGCCGCTTGCAGCCCGGCGACAAGATGGCGGGTCGTCACGGTAACAAGGGCGTGGTTTCGCGCATCGTGCCAGTGGAAGACATGCCGTATATGGCCGATGGCACACCGGTGGACATCGTGCTCAACCCGCTCGGCGTTCCGTCGCGCATGAACGTGGGTCAGGTTCTGGAAGTGCATCTAGGTTGGGCAGCTAAGGGCTTGGGGCAAAAAATTGGCAAGATGCTGGAAGCAGAAGCCAAGATTTCTAAAATTCGCACTTTCCTCAGTCATATTTACAAGCACGAACAAGCGGCAGAAGTCGCGGCATTCACCGATGATGAGGTGTTGGAGTTATGCCGTAATTTGAAGAGCGGCGTGCCGTTTGCAACGCCAGTATTCGACGGTGCGAATGAAGAGGAAATTAAAAACATGCTGGAGTTGGCTGATCTGCCACGTTCCGGGCAGATTACTCTGCACGATGGACGTACCGGCGTGGCGTTTTCTCGTCAGGTGACCGTGGGCTATATGCACGTACTCAAGCTGCACCATTTGGTAGATGACAAGATGCACGCTCGTTCCACTGGCCCGTATAGCCTAGTGACGCAGCAACCGTTGGGCGGCAAGGCGCAGTTTGGTGGCCAGCGTTTCGGTGAGATGGAAGTGTGGGCGCTAGAAGCGTATGGCGCGGCTTACACCTTGCAGGAAATGCTGACAGTCAAGTCGGACGACGTATCTGGGCGTACCAAAATTTATGAAAGCATCGTCAAAGGTGACCATAAAATTGATGCTGGTATGCCAGAGTCATTCAATGTGTTGACCAAAGAAATTCGTTCACTGGGTATTGATATAGATCTGGAGCGGCACTGAGTATCGCAGGTCGGGATAAATCCCGACCTACAGACCTAACAACCAGATTTTAGGAGGCATACATGAAAGCACTACTCGATTTATTCAGACAAGTAACGCAAAAAGAAGAGTTCGACGCGATTAAGATCGGGTTGGCCTCCCCGGAAAAAATCCGCTCATGGTCGTATGGCGAAGTGAAGAAACCGGAGACCATCAACTATCGCACCTTCAAGCCAGAGCGTGATGGTTTGTTTTGCGCCAAGATTTTTGGCCCGACTAAGGATTACGAGTGCCTGTGTGGTAAATACAAACGCCTGAAGCATCGCGGTGTGATCTGCGAGAAATGTGGAGTGGAAGTGACCTTATCCAAGGTGCGCCGCGAGCGCATGGGGCATATCGAGCTGGCCTCTCCTGTCGCGCATATCTGGTTCTTGAAATCATTACCGTCACGCTTAGGCATGGTGCTGGATATGACGCTGCGCGACATTGAGCGCATTTTATATTTTGAAGCCTTTGTTGTGACTGAGCCTGGCATGACACCGCTCAACCGCGGTCAGCTGCTATCGGAAGATGATTATTTGGCCAAGCTGGAAGAATACGGCGATGATTTTTCCGCAGTGATGGGTGCGGAAGGGGTGCGTTCTTTGTTGCGCGCGCTGGACGTACCGGCTGAGGTGGAAAAGCTGCGCGCCGAACTGGAGGCGACCAGCTCTGAAACAAAAATCAAAAAATATGCCAAGCGGCTGAAGATACTGGAAGCATTTTTGGTTTCCGGTATCAAGCCGGAGTGGATGGTAATGTTGGTATTGCCTGTGTTGCCGCCGGAATTGCGTCCTCTCGTTCCTTTGGATGGTGGCCGTTTTGCCACTTCCGACCTGAACGATTTGTATCGTCGCGTGATCAACCGCAACAATCGTTTGAAGCGTTTGCTGGAATTGAAAGCGCCGGAAATTATTGTACGCAATGAAAAACGCATGTTGCAGGAATCGGTGGATTCGCTGCTGGACAACGGTCGTCGCGGCAAAGCCATGACCGGCGCCAACAAGCGTCCGCTGAAATCGCTGGCCGACATGATTAAGGGTAAAGGCGGTCGTTTCCGCCAGAACTTGTTGGGTAAGCGCGTGGATTATTCAGGCCGCTCGGTGATCGTTGTTGGACCGCAATTGAAGCTGCATCAGTGCGGTCTGCCCAAAAAAATGGCGCTGGAATTATTCAAGCCCTTTATTTTCCACAAGCTGGAAATTCTCGGATTGGCTACTACGATCAAAGCTGGTAAGCGTATGCTGGAAGCTGAAGATCCAGTGGTATGGGACATTCTAGAAGACGTTATTCGCGAACACCCGGTGTTGTTGAACCGTGCGCCTACGCTGCACCGTCTGGGCATTCAAGCATTTGAACCTATCTTGATTGAAGGTAAGGCAATCCAGTTGCACCCGCTGGTGTGTACTGCGTTTAACGCCGACTTCGACGGTGACCAGATGGCGGTACACGTGCCATTGTCGCTGGAAGCGCAGATGGAATGTCGTACCTTGATGCTGGCTTCCAACAACGTGTTGTCGCCTGCCAACGGCGAACCCATTATCGTGCCGTCACAGGACATCGTGCTGGGTCTGTATTACATGACCCGTGAAAAAATTGGCGCGTTGGGCGAAGGTTCGATGTTTGCCGATGTGTCCGAAGTATTGCGCGCTTATGAATCAGACCAGGTTGATATACAAGCCAAGGTTGTGGTGCGGATCAAGGAGGCTTACCTCGACGAACAGGGTGTGCGTCAAGAAATTCGCAATCGCTATGAAACCACAGTAGGGCGCGCTATTTTGTCCGAAATTTTGCCAGTCGGACTGCCATTTTTACTGGTCAACAAGGCACTCAAGAAAAAAGAAATTTCACGGCTGATCAACACCAGCTTCCGCCGTAGCGGCCTGCGTAATACGGTCATTATGGCGGATCGCTTGATGGCTACCGGTTTCACTTACGCCACTCGTGCCGGTATCTCTATTTGTTTGGATGATATGTTGGTTCCTCCACAAAAAAGCGAATTGATCGGCGCGGCAGAAAAAGAAGTGCGCGAGATAGACGTGCAATACACCTCCGGCTTGGTGACTCAAGGCGAGCGCTACAACAAGGTGGTCGATATCTGGGGACGTACCGGTGATCTGGTGGCTAAGGCCATGATGGATCAACTAGGCAGCGAGCCGATTATTGATCGTGCCACAGGTGAGGTACGCACCGACAAGAAGGGCAAGGTGATGATGCAGGAGTCGTTCAACTCCATCTACATGATGGCCGACTCTGGCGCGCGCGGTTCGGCCGCACAGATCCGCCAATTGGCGGGGATGCGTGGCCTGATGGCCAAGCCGGACGGTTCTATTATTGAAACGCCGATCACCGCCAACTTCCGCGAGGGGTTGAACATGTTGCAGTACTTCATTTCCACGCACGGTGCGCGTAAAGGCTTGGCCGATACTGCTTTGAAGACCGCTAACTCCGGTTACCTGACACGTCGCCTAGTGGACGTAACACAAGACTTGGTGGTGACCGAAGATGATTGCGGCACCAGCAACGGCGCTGCGCTGAAGGCCTTGGTAGAAGGCGGTGAAGTTATCGAAGCCTTGCGTGAACGCATACTGGGTCGTGTCGCCAGCAAAGACATTGTCAACCCGGAAACCAGCGAAACATTTTTGGAAGCGGGCATATTGCTGGACGAAGATATGGTTGAAGCCATCGAGTCGCTGGGCATTGATGAGGTGCATGTACGCACCCCGTTGACCTGCGAAACGCGCTATGGCTTGTGCGCTAAATGTTATGGTCGAGACTTGGGTCGCGGCGGCTTGGTCACCGTGGGTGAGACAGTGGGTGTCATCGCTGCACAATCCATCGGCGAACCCGGAACGCAGTTGACCATGCGTACATTCCATATCGGCGGTGCAGCATCGCGTACCGTTGTGGCCAGCCAGGTTGAGGGTAAGTCCAACGGCATCATGAAATACAGCGCTAACATGCGTACTGTTAACACGGCGCGCGGCGAAGTGGTCGTGGTAGCACGTAGTGGCGAAGTGATGGTTACCGACGATCATGGACGCGAGCGCGAGCGGCACAAAGTACCTTATGGCGCGATGCTGACCGTGCATGAAGGAAAGCCCGTACGTGCAGGTGAAGTGTTGGCCACATGGGATCCGCACACTCGCCCCATCATCACCGAATATGCCGGTCGTGCTCGTTTTGAA
Organism: Gallionellaceae bacterium; assembly: GCA_043755195.1. GTDB lineage: Bacteria > Pseudomonadota > Gammaproteobacteria > Burkholderiales > Gallionellaceae > Nitrotoga. Next base: position 4,470 of record JAYUTK010000053.1, on the reverse strand, counting down.
AACGTAGAGGAAGGTGTGACAGTCGCTAGACAAATTGACGAAGTGACCGGCTTATCAACCTTGGTGGTGATAGACCCCAAGCGCGCCGGTACACAAGGCAAGGGCGCACAACGTCCCTTGGTGCGTTTGCTGGATGAAAAAGGCAAAGAGATCAAAATTGCCGGCACTGACTTGTCTATTTCCGTCACCTTCCAGACTGGCTGTATCGTCACCGTGGAAGATGGTCAGCATGTAGGCGTAGGTGAAGTGCTGGCGCGTATCCCGCAGGAAATCAGCAAAACACGCGACATTACCGGTGGTCTGCCGCGAGTCGCCGAATTGTTTGAAGCGCGCTCACCCAAAGATGCAGGCATGTTGGCTGAGGTCACTGGCACGGTATCGTTCGGTAAAGATACCAAGGGCAAGCAGCGCTTGGTGATTACCGATGCCGAAGGGTTGGCGCATGAATTCCTGATTACCAAAGAAAAGCATTTACTGGTACATGAAGGCCAAACGGTTACACAAGGCGAAATGATTGTGGACGGCCCGGCTGATCCGCACGACATCTTGCGTTTACTGGGCGTGGCCGAGCTGGCACGTTACATCACTGACGAAGTGCAGGACGTATATCGTCTGCAAGGTGTAAAGATCAGTGACAAGCATATCGAGGTGATCGTGCGTCAGATGTTGCGCCGTGTGCAGATTCTGGATGAAGGCGATACTACGTTTATACCCAAGGAGCAGGTCGAGCGCGCAGAGTTGCTACGCGAGAATGAGCGCGTGGTAGCCGCAGGCAAGCAGCCCGCAACATTCGAATTTATGCTGCTGGGGATTACCAAGGCATCGCTGTCCACAGATTCGTTTATTTCGGCAGCGTCCTTCCAGGAAACTACGCGCGTACTGACCGAAGCTGCGATCATGGGCAAGCGCGACGATTTGCGCGGACTGAAAGAAAACGTCATCGTAGGTCGTTTGATTCCAGCTGGTACGGGTTTGGCCTACCACTCTACTCGCCGCAGACAGCGGCAAGGATTGGATATGGGATCGTCGGTCATAGGCGGCGGAGACCAATCTGCCGAGTCGCAAGACAGCGCGATTGCTTGACAGGCCGGTCGTTCCTCAATAGAATGCGCGGTCTTTTTATTAGCAGTCACTTTAGCCGTCACGCCGAAGAGTATATTGCTGGTCGTGACGGCTGTAGTTTTTTCAACATGTTGATGTGTAATAATTTTTAGGGTTATTTATAAATGCCAACCATTAATCAATTAGTGCGTAAACCACGCGCTGCTGAGCCTGTAAAAAGCAAAGTTCCGGCGCTGGTCGGCGGTCCGCAAAAACGCGGCGTCTGCACTCGTGTCTATACTACAACGCCAAAAAAACCGAACTCTGCATTGCGTAAAGTGGCCAAGGTTCGCTTGACTACCGGCTTTGAGGTCATCTCATACATTGGCGGTGAGGGTCATAATTTGCAAGAGCACTCGGTCGTATTGATTCGTGGTGGTCGTGTGAAAGATTTGCCGGGTGTGCGTTACCACATGGTGCGCGGTAGCTTGGACACTGCAGGTGTTAAAGATCGTAAACAGTCCCGTTCCAAATATGGCGCCAAACGCCCAAAGAAAGCTTAAAGCAAGCTTAATTATTTAATAGCCGCATACACGAGGTTTTAAAAATGCCAAGACGTAGAGAAGTACCCAAACGTGAAATTTTGCCTGATCCTAAATACGGCAACCAAGAGCTTTCCAAGTTCGTTAACGTATTAATGACAGCAGGCAAGAAATCGGTTGCTGAGCGTATTCTGTATGGCGCGCTGGAGCAGATCGTCAAGAAAAACGGCAAGGATCCGATCGAAGTATTCAATCTGGCTCTATCCAATATCAAGCCGCAAGTTGAAGTCAAGAGCCGCCGCGTAGGGGGTGCAAACTATCAAGTTCCGGTTGAAGTTCGCCCTTCCCGCCGCGTAGCGTTGGCCATGCGCTGGTTGAAAGATTTTGCACGCAAGCGCGGTGAAAAATCTATGGGCTTGCGCCTCGCGGGTGAGTTGATTGATGCCTCTGAAGGTCGTGGCGGCGCAGTTAAAAAACGTGAAGAAGTTCACCGCATGGCTGAAGCAAACAAAGCCTTCTCGCATTTCCGTTTCTAAAATTTTGGCTTGTGGCGAGTAGCTGGTAGCGGGTAGCCAACCCGGTTTCGCTACCCGCTACTAGACCCAAGCTACCAGCTTCAACAATATAATTATTCAGGTAACTATCGTGGCACGTAAAACACCCATTGAGCGATACAGAAATATCGGCATCAGCGCACACATAGACGCAGGTAAAACGACAACCACAGAACGTGTATTGTTCTACACCGGTGTTTCCCACAAGATCGGCGAAGTGCATGACGGCGCGGCTGTGATGGACTGGATGGAGCAGGAGCAGGAGCGTGGCATCACCATTACTTCTGCTGCGACCACTTGTTACTGGAAAGGGATGGACAAAAACTATCCTGAGCATCGCATCAACATCATTGATACGCCAGGACACGTGGACTTTACCATCGAGGTAGAGCGTTCCATGCGTGTGCTGGATGGTGCGTGCATGGTGTATTGCGCGGTCGGTGGCGTGCAGCCGCAATCGGAAACGGTATGGCGTCAAGCTAACAAATACAAAGTGCCACGCTTGGCCTTCGTCAACAAGATGGATCGCTCCGGCGCAAACTTCTTCAAAGTTTATGACCAGATGAAAGCGCGCTTGCGCGCCAACGTCGTGCCGATACAAGTGCCAATTGGCGCTGAAGAAAAATTTGAAGGCGTGATTGATCTAATACGCATGAAAGCGATTTACTGGGACGATTCAACGCAAGGCATGAAATTTGAGTTGCGCGATATTCCAGCAGACCTGCAAGCGGTAGCCAAAGACTGGCACGACAAGATGGTTGAATGTGCGGCAGAAGCCAGCGAAGAGATGATGGACAAATACCTTGATGGTGGCTCCTTGTCTGAGGCTGAGATCAAACAAGGGTTACGCAGCCGCACTATTGCTGGCGAAATCGTGCCCATGTTATGCGGCTCGGCTTTCAAGAACAAGGGCGTACAAGCCATGTTGGATGCAGTGATTGATTACCTGCCAGCGCCGACTGACATTCCGCCAGTAAAAGGTATATTGGAAAACGAAACTGAAGGCGAGCGCTCGGCCAGTGATGATCAGCCGTTCTCAGCGCTGGCATTCAAAATTATGACCGATCCATTCGTGGGTCAGTTGATTTTCTTCCGCGTGTATTCAGGCATGCTGAAATCAGGCGATACTATTTACAACCCGATTAAAGGCAAGAAGGAACGCATAGGCCGTATCTTGCTTATGCACGCGAATGAACGCGAAGAAATCAAGGAAGTTCATGCTGGCGATATCGCTGCTGCGGTTGGTCTGAAAGATGCGACTACGGGTGACACGCTGTGCGATCCGGCCAAGGTGATTACGCTGGAGCGCATGATATTCCCAGAGCCGGTGATACACGTTGCGGTAGAGCCTAAGACCAAAGCAGATCAGGAAAAAATGGGCATGGCGTTGAACCGCTTGGCGCAGGAAGATCCATCTTTCCGAGTACGCTCAGATGAAGAGTCGGGTCAGACTATTATTTCTGGCATGGGCGAGTTGCATCTGGAAGTGCTGGTTGAGCGTATGAAGCGTGAGTTCGGTGTCGAGGCCAATGTCGGTGCGCCACAAGTTGCATATCGCGAAGCTATCCGCAAGTCAGTTGAAGTCGAAGGTAAATTCGTTAAGCAGTCTGGCGGTCGCGGCCAATATGGTCACGTATGGCTTAAGGTCGAGCCGAACGAAGCAGGCAAAGGTTTTGAATTCGTAGATGCGATCAAAGGTGGTACCGTTCCGCGTGAATTTATTCCTGCGGTCAGAAAAGGTCTGGAAGATACCTTGCCCAATGGCGTATTGGCTGGTTTCCCGGTCGTGGATGTCAAGGTCACTCTGTTTGACGGTTCTTATCACGATGTGGACTCCAACGAGAACGCCTTCAAAATGGCTGCTTCTATGGGCTTCAAAGATGGTATGCGTAAGGCCAGCCCGGTATTGCTGGAGCCAATGATGTCGGTCGAAGTGGAAACGCCGGAAGACTACACTGGCACGGTGATGGGCGACTTGTCGTCACGTCGCGGCATGGTACAAGGCATGGATGACATGGCAGGTGGCGGCAAGGTGGTAAAGGCTGAAGTGCCGCTGGCCGAGATGTTTGGTTATTCCACCTCTTTGCGCTCTGCTACTCAAGGTCGCGCGACTTACACCATGGAATTCAAGCACTACACCGAAGCACCGAAAAACGTGGCTGAAGCAGTAATGACCAGCCGTAAATAATTTTGAGACAATCAAATAAACTTACTCAAAAAGACTAGGGGTTTTTATCATGGCAAAAAGCAAATTTGAACGCACCAAACCGCACGTCAACGTGGGCACCATCGGCCACGTAGATCATGGCAAAACCACACTGACTGCGGCCATC
>JAYUTK010000052.1:0-15753 GCA_043755195.1 Gallionellaceae bacterium | reverse complement strand
TTCCATAACGAGGTTCACAGCATCATCACCGGGCTTGTCCAACAAACGGTTCAGATTGTGGCTCGCTTCGCGATCACAATCTAACCTTACTCGTTAGGTGTCTTCATGCTCAACAAACCAATGAGCGATAGATCGAAAGCGCCGGTGCATAAGCTCTGGCACTGGCAACGCACAGAATACCGAGAACGAAGCCGTAAATGTGAAAATAGTACTTGATGAAATGTTTGCGCTCCAATTTCGTTATGTATGGAGAGAGAAGGTTAATCGCATTTTCGCGATTCAGTATGCGCTCAGATATAGGCTGTCGAGAATTGTCTTCGAGTACGAATATCTCAGTTTTCCCCTGCAACTGAAGCTCTTTCAACTTAAAATTCTGGTCTTCAAATTCCTGCTTTTGGGCAAATTTTATGCGAATTGATGGCGCCCATTCCATTCGCCAAAGGCCAGCGATTCCAGAAACAATTAAAAATAGCCAACCAGACAATTCCAGCGCATCAGCGGCAACCGCTGTCCCAAACTTTGCCGTTTGAATTGAAAGCGCAAGTAGTGTGAATACTAGCGATAGCAAATAGAACTCAAATTTTTCTTGAGTTTGCTGTGCTATCGCTCTTTCAGATTGCGCGGACTTTTGATCGGCCATAGACACCTAACGTGAAGTTAAGGCCGCGCTGCGCTTTTGCAGCGTCGCGCCTTGAACGGCGGGTTGGGCATCTTAACAACTAAAAAAGGAGAATATAAATGACGGATGCAGAAGATTTGGTTTCAAGAGGGGCGAGAACTAGGGATTTTGCAACTGGCAAGACGGCGCATTATTCGGGGGAGCCCGAAGTCATCCGCTTGATAGATGACGGATACAGGATATACGCGACGTGGGTTAGTGGTGGGCCATTAACACCCAAGCCGGGAGAATGCGAAGTGGTGGCAGAATACAAGCACTGCAACATCCCAGGCTTGGCGTTTGCGGTTGCAGACTTTTTGATGTTGCCCAACGTAGAGTTGAGGGGCGACCAACAGCGCGAGGAACGATGAACGATACCAAGGAAAAAACTACGCTGTTGGTTGTCCGCTCGAACGCAGGGTTAGGCTCGGCAGATGAACAGACGCTAGAATACTTTAAGAGTCTGGCGCAGCGCCTTTGTGAGCATCGTATGTGCCACATGGAAAACGAAGATGGCAGTAGATTTTTATTCTGCAAAATTTGCACGATTAAAATAGATGAAGCCTAACGTGGAGCTAAGGGGCTGCGCGCTTTTGCGCAGTCCCGCTTGAGCGTAGGGTTAGAGCGCAGTTTACTACGGAGAAATGACATGCTGGATTTTGAAGAAATAGAAGATTGCTTCCCGGAGCGCGGCGCATTATGCGCCATTGATGGTCGGGTGTCAGTGAGCGCCCAATGGCTGCATGACTTTGCGCATAAAGTCGCTGAGAAAGAGCGCGAGGCTTGCGCAGCGATTGCGGAAACCTTTCTCTGGTGGGAGACAGATGGATGTGGAGATGATGAAGCGAATGTGTTTATTGCGAAGGCCATACGGATGCGCTCTAACTAGAAATAGAAAACATTTTCATAGGTCAGTAATGTCGCCCATACGGGGATGCCTTGTCAAGAATTTATTTAAAAGACTTAATGTTCATTAAGTTGGGGAAATGTACTGCTGGATTTTTATTATAGGGCAACCTAAAATTTAACGGATGGGGGTTAAAGTCGTTTCTCAAGATTCCCCCACTGTTCTAAATACAAGGGATATTGTCGAAGAAGAGCGCAATGCAAAGCCAGGCAATTCACACAGCAAGCTGTGTGTGAAGTTGACACAATAGCCTTATCCCCACTGCGCAGTCAACTTACGATCAATCCGACTCTCCATCAAATGCAGCATGAACGCACAGTCCTGGCGATGGATCGTGATGCCCCTGTCGCGCGTGACGTAGCCGACAATGTCATCGCCTTTTACTGGGTTGCAGCATTTGGCGATGCGAGTCATCAGGTTGTTCACGCCACCGACAGTGATGTCTGCTTTTGATGTGTGCTGAGTTGCCGGTTTGAAGACATTGGGTTTGGCTGCTACTATGACTTTGGTGGGCAGCTCTTGTTGGAGGGCGACGGCAATACGCCGTGGCGTGATTTCGTTGCGACCGATGGCGGCGAGAAAATCTTCCAATTTGTTGAAGTGCAATCGTTGCGCGATTTTTTCCTGATTGACAGTTGTGATGCCTAGCCGATGCAGTTCGCGGTCAAGTTGCACTCTGCCCAGCGCAACGCTTTCATCAAAATTCTGATTTTTGAACCAGCTCCGCACACTGGCTTGGGCATGTTTGCTTTGCAGGAAACCCAACGCAGGATTGATCCAGTCGCGGCTGGGCGCACCTTGTTTGGTGGTGAGGATTTCCACGCGCTGGGCGTTCTGTAGCTTGGTGTTGAGAGGGACGATGCTGCCATCTATTTTTGAGCCGCGTGTGCGATGACCCAAATCGGTGTGCAGACTGTAAGCGAAATCTACCGGGGTTGCGCCTTTGGGCAAGGCAATCACTTTGCCTTGCGGGGTGAGCACATAAACCTGATCGTGGAATAATTCATTCCTGAATTGTTCCTGCATGTCGCCTTTGTCGGACAGGTCTTCTTTCCATTCCAGTATCTGGCGCAGCCAAGCTATTTTTTCATCAAAGCCACTGTCGGATTTTTTTCCTTCTTTGTAACGCCAGTGCGCGGCGACGCCGAGTTCGGAATGATGGTGCATCTCTTGCGTGCGTATCTGCACCTCTAGCGCGAGGCCGCGCGGGCCTATGACGGCAGTGTGCAGCGAGCGGTAGTTGTTGCTCTTGGGGTGCGCGATGTAATCGTCGAATTCGCCGTCTATCGGCGGCCACAATTCATGCACCAGCCCGAGCGCGGTGTAGCACTGCTCAATGTTATCTACCAAAATGCGCACGGCGCGTACATCATATAGTTCGCTGAAATCCACCTGCTTGCGTTTCATTTTGTTGATGATGCTGTAGATATGTTTGGGGCGGCCGGTCACTTCGGCCTTGATGCCAGCCTTACTCAATGTCCGCTCCAATTGCGATACCACTTCGGTGATGGATAACTCCCGATCTACTCTGCGCTCGTCCAGCAGCTTGGCAACTTTTTTGTATAGCGCCGGATCCAGATAGCGCACGGACAGGTCTTCCAGTTCCCACTTGAGTTGCCACACGCCTAGACGATTAGCCAGCGGCGCGAAGATGCTGCGGGTTTGTTGAGCGATGAGTTGCTGTTGGTCCGCGCTCGCCCCCGCAAGAGTGCGCATGGTCTGGGTGCGTTCGGCCAGCTTGATCAACACCACGCGGATGTCTTGCACCATCGCCAACAACATCTTGCGCAGGCTTTCGATTTGTTGCGCTGCTTCGTCCTTGTCTTTTGTGGCTTTCTTTTCTGACACACTGGGCACCTCGCTGAAAAGACGAATCTTTTCCATGCGCGAGATGCCTTCAACCAGCATCTTCACGTTGGCACCGAAATCTTTCTCGATTTTTTCTGCCCAGTCATCCAGGTATTCGGGCACGGCATGAAGGAGGGTGGCGGCGATGGTCTCATGATCCATGTGCAGACCGATCAGGATAGACGCCGAACCCAGCGCATGTTGCAGCAGCGGCGTGCCGGTGAGTTCAACTTGTCCTTCGTACAACGGCTCGGCCCATATGTAAGCGCGCCGGATTACTTCGGTCTCTGCCGGGGAGAAGGTCGTACTTAGGCCGTCAAGCCAGGAATGTATGCTCTGAAATGAAGCATCTGATTTTTGATGAATGGAAACCATGGTGCATTATTGCATTGATACCTGATAGTGCAGCACCCCATCCGCACTCTCAGCTTTATTTTATGTTAAGAGTACTCGCCGATACCGCATGGTCGCGCTTAAAAATATGCATCAATCGCTGCACCGCATCATCCACATAAGTAAACAGCACCGGGATAACGAGCAAACTCAGGAAGGTGGAGGTAATCAAGCCGCCGATGACCACGATGGCCATCGGTGCGCGAAAGCTTGAGTCAACACCAATGCCGATCGCGATCGGCATCATGCCGGCGCCCATAGCGATGGTGGTCATGACTATAGGCCGCGCACGTTTGTGACAAGCATCCAGCAGCGCTTCGGCGCGCGTCATGCCGTGATCGCGCCGCGCCATGATGGCGTATTCCACCAGCAGGATGGAGTTTTTGGTGGCGATGCCCATGAGCATAATCAGGCCGATCATGGATGGCATGGAGATTGCCGTATGGGTGATAAATAGCGCCAGGAACGCGCCAGGAATGGACAGCACCAGCGCCGCCAGTATGGTCACCGGCTGCACGAAATCTTTAAACAACAACACCAGCACGATGTAGATACACAACACTCCGGTCATCATGGCCAGCATGAAGCTGGAAAATAAATCAGCCATTGCCTCGGCATCGCCGATGGTGGTCTGTATCACGCCCGGCGGCAGATTTTTCAAGCTAGGCAAGGCCAGCGCGTATTTCTCCACCGCGCCCAAGGGCTGCTGATCCAGTTCGATAACGAAATTGATATTACGCAAGCGGTCATAGCGGTCAATTTCGGCTGGTCCACTTTCGATGGATAGCGTGGCCACATTGCCCAGCATCACCGGCCCACGCGCGCCCGGCACGGTTAGACGCGACAGTAAGTCGGGGTCGGTGCGTGCATCGGCAGCGAGCTTTACTACCACTGGCACTTGACGTTGCGACAGATTGAGTTTGGCCAGGCTTTGGTTGTAGTCGCCCGCAGTGGCGATGCGCAGTGTGTCGGCGATTGCAGCGGAGGTTACGCCCAGATCAGCAGCGCGCGCAAAATCTGGGCGTACGATGAGTTCAGGACGGACGAGGCTGGAGCCGGAGGTGACGCTGCCAATGCCGGGTATGGTGCGCAGCTCGCGCTCCACAATGCGCGCATGTTCAGTTAATACACGGCCATCTTCACCGGCTAGTACCAGCACATATTTTTCGCTGGAGCCACCGAATCCGACCTTGATCCGTGCACCGGGCACCTCAGCCAGCGCCGTGCGCAATTGTGCCTCGACATCCTGCTTGCTCACACCAGAACGTTCGTCGCGCGGGGTCATGTTGATGGTGAGGGTGGCCATGCGCACCTCGGCTGCGCCTTTGGGTGAGAACGGGTCGCCGCCCGTGTTGCCGCCGCCTATGGCGGTATAGATCAGCTTGATGTGTGGATTTTTCTGCACAATTAAGCGCGCCTGTTCCGCCACAGCATAAGTCTGTTGCAAGGTGCTGCCGGGCGGCAGCGAGATGCCCACTTGCGTTTGGGATAGATCGTCAGGCGGGAGAAAGCCGGTGGGCAGCAGCGGCACCAAAGCAAATGAGCCCAGAAAAAATCCAGTGGCGGCCAGCGTGGTTTTTACACGGTGTTTCAAACACCAACTTACCCAACGCATATAAATAGTCAGCCAGGCTGGCTCGTGATATTCAATCTTGGGTGAATGAAGTATGTAGGCCGCCATCATCGGCGTGAGCATACGTGCCACGACCAGCGAAAAAAATACCGCAATGGCCGCAGTCCAACCGAACTGCACAAAGAATTTTCCCGGTATGCCGGCCATAAACGCGGTCGGCAAAAATACCGCGATCAAGGTGAAGGTGGTGGCGATGACGGCCATGCCGATTTCGTCGGCAGCTTCCATCGCTGCCTGGAATGGCGGCTTTCCCATACGCAAATGGCGCATGATGTTTTCAATCTCGACGATGGCATCGTCCACCAGTATGCCCACCACCAGCGATATCGACAGCAAGGTAACCACATTGATCGTGAAACCGAATAGGTGCATAAACAAGAAGGTCGGAATGACTGACAGTGGTAACGCAACAATAGCAACCAGCGTGGCGCGTCGGTCACGCAGGAACAGCCATACCACGAGCACCGCTAACGCCGCACCTTCAAACAGCAGAAGCAAAGATCCGTCATAATTTTCTTGTACCGGATCCACAAAATTGAATGCCTCGGTGACCGTGATTTCAGGGTGCTCTGTCTTCAGCTTGTCCAGTGTGCGTCGCACTCCGTCAGCTACCTCGACCTCACCCGCACCGCGTGTGCGGGTGATCTCAAACCCTACCACCGGTTCGCCGTTGAGCAGTGCCGCTGAGCGCTGTTCGGCCAGCGTGTCGGTCACTGTGGCGACTTGATTGAGACGAATGTGGCGGCCATCGGACAAGGTAATTTCCATGCGCGCCAATTCTTCTGCCGACTGTACCGTGGCGATGGTGCGTACCGATTGCTCGGCACCGCCGATATCGGCGCGACCACCGGAAGCCTCTTGCTGCATCTGGCGTAACTGGCGCGAAATATCAGCCGCTGTGGCATTGAGCGCCTGCAGCCGTAGCGGATCTAGCTCGACCCGCACCTCGCGTGTCACCCCGCCGACCCGCGCTACTGCGCCTACACCGCGTACACCGAGCAGCAACTTGGTCACGTTGTTATCCACGAACCAGCTCAGCGCTTCGTCATCCATGCGGCTGGAAGATACGGTGTATGTCAGGATGGGCGCACCGGCCAATTCCATTTTGCTGATGACCGGATCGCGCAGGTCACCGGGCAGATCTGAGCGCACTCGTGCCACCGCATCGCGCACGTCATCCACCGCCTCTTGCGTAGATTTTTCCAGACGGAACTCGGCGGTGACGATGGCCGTGCCGTCCTGCACCTTGGTGTAGATATGCTTGATGTCTTGCAGAACCGCCAGCGAGTTTTCGATCTTGCGCGCCACTTCGGTTTCCAGTTGCGCCGGTGACGCGCCTGGCAGCGAGGCGGTCACCGACACTGTGGGCAGGTCTATATCGGGAAATTGTTGAATTTTCATCGCGCGAAAACTCATCAGGCCAAACAGCGTCAGCATGATGAACAGCAGCACCGATGGGATGGGGTTGCGGATGGACCAGGCGGAGACGTTCATGCGTCAGCTTTCACTTGCGAACGGCTGGCTTAACTGGCGACTTTACCGTCGCAACTTCAACCACGCGCACTGTATCGCCATCGGCCAGGAAACCGCCGCCTGCAGCAACCACGCGCGCCAATGCATCCAGCCCATCGGTAATTTCTATGCGGTCACCGACACGACGGCCAACAGAAATTTTAGTCTCGGTGACTTTGGAGTCTGCACCGACGCTCAAGACATAGCTGAAACCATCGCGCAGTTGAACTGCGCTTTGCGGTAGCGTCAATCCACGGCCACCACCGATCTCGAATTCGCCGCGCGCAAACATACCGGCCTTGATGCTGCCCGGTGACGGCAAATCAACGTACACCAGGCCATTGCGTGTTTGCGCATCTACCGTTGGCGCAACTTTGCGCACCGTACCTTTGATAGCGATTCCGTTGGCCGAAGTCACCCATGCGCGCATACCCGGCTTCAATGACGCCAGTTCGGACGATGTCACTTCGGCGCGCCATTCCAGCCGTCCCTGGCGAATCATGCGAAACAGTTCCTGCCCGGTCGGCAACACTGCACCCACCGTGGCGCTGCGCGACGAGATCACGCCGTAATCAGGCGCCAATATTTGCGTTTGCTTCAGGCGCAATTGCTGCATTTCAATGTTGGCGCGCTGCGCTTCCAGTCGCGCCTGTGCAGTCAGTTCGGCGGTCAGATACTGGTTGACCTGCTGCTCACTCATCATGCCCTTGGTCTGTAAGTTGCGCGCACGCTGTGCATTGGCTTTAGCCTCGGCCAACATGGCCTCCGCTTCTGCAACAGCGGCACGCGCTTGTGCCAAGTCTGCTTGCACGGTGTCAGAAGAAAAAATTGCCAGCACCTGACCGCGCTCTACAACATTGCCCACATCAACCTTGACCTCGGTCAAACGCAAGCCCCCAATCTCATTACCTATGCTGGCTTCCTGCCATGCGGCAATATTGCCGTTGGCACTGATGACGAATGGAATTTTGCTCACTTGCGGCTGGGTGGTGGTGACAGTCAGCGCCGGTTTGGCCTGGGCAATCAGAGGAGCTGGCGCTTCGCTGGCGCGCATATTGAAAGCCACGGCCATCAGAACCAGCAATGTCAACAACAGCACCATCAATTTTATTTTATGAGCGCTGATTAGCGCCCAACTTTGGCTACTGATGCGATTCAAGGTACGCTCCTATTCTTGGTGATGTCGTGTAGAGCCGGGGAATAATCGGCGCACCACAACAAAAAACACGGGTATCAAAAACACTGCCAGCACCGTGGCTGCAAGCATTCCACCAATTACCCCTGTGCCAATGGCGTGACGTCCATTCGCTCCGGCACCGGTAGAAATGGCCAAGGGCAACACCCCCAATATGAAAGCGATCGAAGTCATCAATATCGGGCGAAATCTCAGGCGGCAAGCTTCCAGTGTGGCATCCATCAAGCTGTGACCACGCTCATGCAAATCGCGCGCAAATTCGATAATCAAAATCGCATTTTTGGACGACAAGCCAATGATAACAATTAACCCCACTTTGAAATACACATCGTTGGGCAAGCCGCGCACAGTCACCGCCAGCAGCGCACCGAGTATTCCGATAGGCACAACCAGCAGCACTGCAAAGGGAATAGACCAGCTTTCGTACAGTGCAGCCAAACATAATAAGACGGCGATCAGGGAAAGCCCGAATAAAAACCCGGACTGACTGCCGGACAATCTTTCCTCATATGAAGTGCCGGACCATTCAAAGCCCGTGCCCGGAGGCAGCTGGGCAGCAATTTCCTCCATCGCCGCGATAGCCTCACCGCTGCTACGGCCGGGTGCAGGACTACCGGATATTTTCATGGAAGGCAGGCCATTATAGCGATCCAGCTTGGGCGAACCGGTCACCCATTGCGCCGTGGCAATTTCGGACAGCGGAATCATGTCGCCTTGAGCATTACGCAGCGGCAGACGTAATATTTTTTCAGGTGTAGAGCGGGTGCTGGCCTCCGCCTGCATTTGTACGCGCAAGATGCGGCCTTCGCGCACAAAATCGTTGATATAAGCCACGCCCAAACCGGATTGCAAGGTTTCATTCAGATCGGCTGAATCTATGCCCAAGGCGCGCGCTTTCAGGCGATTGATATCCAATAGCAGTTGTAGCCCTGCCTCCTGCCCTTCGGGTCGCATACCCGTTAGTGCCGGATTCTGGCTGGCCAACCCTAGCGCCATATTGCGCGCTTCCAATAATTTTTCACGCCCTTGCCCGGCACGATCCTGCAAACGAAAATCAAACCCGCCGACAGCGGCCAATTCGGGAATAGGCGGCACGTTAATCGAGAAAATCATGGCCTGCTTGATGCTAAATAAAGCCATGTTGGCGCGTTGCACAAGGGAGGATGCAGAATTTTCTGGCTGGGGTCGCTCATCCCAATCTTTTAATCTGACGAAAGCAATGGCCGCATTTTGGCCGCGACCAAAGAAAGAAAAACCCGCCACTCCGACCACATGTGCCACTTCGCTTTGCTTGAGATAAAACTGTTCAACTTCTGTCAGAACCTCCAGCGTGCGTTCCCGTGTCGCCCCTGCGGGCAGTTGAATCACGCTGATGAAATAACCCTGATCTTCTTCCGGCAAAAAACTGCTGGGCAAGTTTACGAACAGCGCGCCCACAGCCAGCAGTATGACTGCATAGACGACCAGAAAGCGCCCGGTTCTGTGGATGACGTAGCCGACACCGGATTTGTATCGATCCGTTGTGCGTCGAAAAAAACGATTGAACCAACCGAGCAAGCCGGTGCTGGGCATGACACTCTGCCCCGGTGTGTGCTTCAACAATGTGGCGCACAGCGCAGGTGTCAAAGTCAACGCCATCAACAGCGAAAATGAAATTGTCAGAATCAGGGTGACTGAAAACTGGCGATAAATCGCGCCGACCGAGCCACTGAAGAATGCCATTGGTATAAAGACTGCAATCAGCACCAGAGTAATGGCAATAATGGCGTTGATGATCTGCCCCATTGCCTTGCGTGTGGCGGCGCGTGGAGCAAGCCCCTCTTCCGACATGATGCGCTCCACATTTTCCACCACCACAATGGCATCGTCCACCACGATGCCGATAGCCAACACCATGGCAAACAGCGTCAGCGTGTTGATCGAATAACCCATGGCGTACAGCCCCAATGTGGCACCGATCAACGCAATCGGCACGACAATGCTGGGGATAAGTGTGGCGCGGAGATTTCCCAAAAACAAGTACATGACTAAAAATACAAGAACCATGGCCTCTGCCAGCGTTTTTAACACTTCACGTATTGATATTTCTACAAAGCGCGAGGTATCGTAGGGTACGATCCAATCTATGCCTTTGGGGAAAAATTTAGATAACTCAGCCATCTTGGCCTTGACCGCCTTGGCCGTTTCCAGCGCGTTCGCACCGGGAGCGAGGCGTATGGCAATGGCCGAAGCGGGCTGACCATCCAGCCTGGCGGAAACCGAATAATCCTGCGCGCCCAGTTCGACTCGTGCCAAATCTTTAACGCGCACGGTAGAACCATCCGGGTTGGCGCGCACGATGACATTGCCGAATTCTTCGGGCGTAGATAACCTGCCGCGCGTGACGATCACGGCATTCAATTGTTGGCCGATCAGTGCCGGTAATTGTCCTAACTCGCCCGTGGCTAACTGCACATTTTGTGCCCGCACTGCGCGCGCCACATCGCCCGGAGTGAGGCTGTACGCATACAGACGTTCCGGCTTGAGCCATATCTGCATCGCATATTCGGTGCCAAACAGTATCCCTTCACCGACACCGGGCACACGACGTATGCTCTCTACCACGTTGGCTGCGGCATAGCTGCCCAGCGCCACGTTATCGCGACTCTTGTCCGGCGAAGTCAGTGCGATGAACATTAAATAATTGCGCGCCGACTTGGCCACCGTGACACCCTGTCGCCGCACATCTTCGGGCAGACGCGCTTCGACGCGCTTGATGCGATTCTGAGTTTCAATTGCCACCACGTCCAGATTAGTGCCGGACTTAAAAGTGAGCGTGATGGATCCCCGCCCCAATTCGGAGGACGAATCCATATACAGCAGATTCTCAATGCCGTTCATCTCCTGCTCTATTAAGGCGATGGCCGTTTCTTCGACAACCTGAGCAGACGCACCGGAGTAACTGACCGAGATAGATAGCGCTGGCGGTGCCACAGCAGGATAAGAAGTAACCGGCAAATTGGACAGTGCCAGCCCACCCCCCAGCAGAATGACCAAGGCAATGACCCAAGCAAAAATGGGACGATCAATGAAGAAATTGGCTAACATGAATTTTTTTGAGTGGTCCCTACCCGCTATTTTTTAGCACTTGAATTTTTTGAGGGCGTATTTATTTCAGATTGGCTGGGCGCGGAGTTGCCGGGTGTCGTTGATAGGGGTATCGCTTTCACCACGCCACCCGGACGTGCTTTTTGCAAACCGTTCACGATCACTTTTTCGCCGCCTTGCAATCCATCCGTCACTATAAAATCGCTGCCGGACATACTGCCGGTCTTGATCGGCCTAGCCGACACCTTGCTCTGCTCGTCCACCACCATCACCATTTGACCTTGCGGCCCCGCCTGAATGGCGCGCTGAGGAATACGTATTGCATGATCCGCGTTGGCCTGGGGTAGGCGCACGCTGACAAACATGCCGGGCAACAATTCTCGTTGCGGGTTTTGAAAAGCTGCGCGTAACGATACGCTGCCCGTACTGGGGTCAACTGCCAGATCCGAAAATAGCAACACCCCAGACTGCGAATAAAGCGTGCCATCTTCCAGAACAAGCTCGACCTTGGTAGATCGGTTGCGCTTCAACTTGCCCGATTTAATAGCCTGTTGCAGACGCAGCAAATCAGACCCAGACTGATTGAAGTTGGCATAAACAGTGTTAATTTGTTCTATGGTAGCCAAGTGAGTCGCCTCGCCACGCCCCACCAGCGCACCTTCGCTCACCAACGAGCGTCCGATGCGACCCGAAATGGGCGCGGGCACCCGGCTGTTGTTCAAATCTTCGCGTGCTTTGGAGAACACTGCATCGGCCTGCTTCACCTTGGCCTCAATAAGATCATACCCTTGCTGACTGACCGCCTTGGATTCAAGCAGCGATTGGTAGCGGGTCAAGGTCTGCCGGGCATTTTCCAAATCTGATTTGGCCGCTTCAAAGGCGGTTTTATAGTTGGCGGAGTATATTTGATAGAGCGCATCACCTTCCTTGATTTCACTGCCCTCGGTGAACAAGCGCTTTTCAATAATTCCCTCTACTCTGGCTCTTACCTCAGCCGTTCGATAGGCTTGCAGACGACCCGGAAGGTCTTGTGTCAATACGGTTGAGCTGGGCGTCGCAACGACCACCTCCACCTCGGGCGGCGGGGGAGCTTCACTCGCTTTGGGGCTTTCTGGCGTGTCACCCGCGCCACAAGCCGCAAGCAGTAGCGCTAAAAAAATGGGCGCAAGGTACGCTTTGCCAAGCAACGTACATTTATCTTGTGACATCTACCAATTCTCCAATGAATATAATTACTGCACGACTCCAGAGTACCAAGCGCGTGTTTGAATAGCAACCAAAGGTCGGCTGCGCCCGCATGGAGTACATCGGCGACCTTCCCGCGCTTAAATCTTTTGCTTGATGGCAAGTATCGCCTGATTACGCAAGGTACGCAGCAATGCCAATTGACTTTGCGTAACCTGCAGACTGTTAGCATCTTGCCTATCAGCATAAATCAGCCCGATCGCTTTTTTATTCACCATGATGGGCAGCAGCAGAAAGCACTGAACATCTACAGCAGCGCGAAACCAAGATGGAATTTTGCTGGCGATATTAGATGCCTGAACGTCCTCAATAACTATATCCAGACCTTTATCAAGAGCCAAGTGAAATACATCAGGCGCAAATGCCAGCGGAAATCGAAAGAGTGGAATAATATCTTCTACGCCCTCGCCAAATCCCGACCTCGCTGTCATAACATTCTGCTTGTTATCCCGAATAAAAATCAGGGTGTGCTTAAAACCAAGGCTGCGATAAATCGTTTCTAGCACCATCTGCAACACATCGTTCAGCTTAAAGTCCTCCACCAACGTATTGGTCACATCCTGAATGCCAGCACTCAATATCGCCTCTGGATTAAGCGGGGCTGCTGTTTCGATGCTGCTTGTATTTTTATTCACATTCAGCGCGGCATCGAGAGTGGTTATCCCACCCATATCATTGTTCGCACCCTGTGCAATTTCAACTGTTGGCTCAGCATGCCCGCTCCACTTGCGCACCTTTTTCAGCAGTGGACTTTTAGAGATGTTGAGCCCGATAGTTGCCGATCGCTGTGTAAGCTCATCCAGACCGCTTTCCAGCACTTTGGAAAATTTGTTTTCAGAAATTTGCGCCGCCCCTGCATATCGCGCGCTAAGTTGCTTTAAAGCCTGCTCTTTATCTTTAGGTTCGGTTACAGCTGAGATTGCACATAACTCATGCGCCATATTCACTGTTACCGCCAAGTGGTCGGTATAGCTATTCGGCTTCATGATTTTGTCTTTAGGCAATTTTTGCATCCCCGCAACCAAGCGGCTTGGGAAGTTCCAGTTTTTGGCAACCCCGATACCAAGATCGTTATATGACAAACCCAGCACCTTGATCGCGGCCTGATCTTCATTCAGATCTTGATCCTCCATCATGCGGACAACCTGCTGGCTTTCCTCGAAAAAATAAAACTTGGCGAGCATCCTGCCCAGATTGTGAAACATCGCGCAAATCATTGCTTCTTCTGCATCTCCGACGCGTCCACCCGGAGCAAGCTGCGCGGCAATAATGCCAGCAAAAAACGAGGAAATAATTTCGTCTTTCAGCTCCTGTGCCTGCGATTTATTCTGCAAAAACTCCAGCAAAATAAGCGTCATTGCAAGATTTCGTACGGTTTCAAATCCAATAATAACAACCGCCTTGGAGATGGTATTAATGTTGCCGCCAAATTGCCCGTAAGAAACGGTATTGACCAGCTTAAGCAATTTGTTGGTCAGCGCAAAATCTTGCAGGATAGTCTGAGCCAGTTTGCCGGCGCTCGACGAATTAGATGAAACAATTTTATTAATTTCGGTGATGATGCCGGATAGTGCAGGAAAATCACTCTTGCTGCGCATGCGGCGCAGCAGAAAATCCAGCGTACTATCATCATTTTTGGTTGAATTCTTTTGGGTGGCATCGAGGTAATTCAGCAATTCCTGACGCATAACCATAGCGTTTGGAAAACGCTCCTCAGGATTTTTAGCTATCGCTTTCAAGATAATGCCTTCCAATTTCTCATCCACGTTGCCATTGCGAGTGGAAGGCGCATCTGCTTTTTCGTTCGCGTTGCGATTGAGAATCTGGTAAACATCGCCGCCTTCGACCACGGTTGCACCGGTTACCATCTCATACAGTGTCATGCCGACCGAAAATAGATCCGAACTGAGAGCGGGCCCCTTGGCTGAAATACATTCCGGTGCCATGTATTGCGGCGTGCCGATAACTGCACCCAACTCATCCGGCTTCTGTGAAATAATTCGGGCAATACCAAAATCCATTACCATCGCTTGCCCATCCGCAGTAATCATCACATTGGCAGGCTTAATATCGAGGTGCATCACGTTTTGTGCATGGGCACAGGTCAGCGCGTCTAACACGCTGGCCGCAATTCGTGCCGAGTTAGCCAGGGGTATCGCCCCGGAGCGTTGCAACAAATGCGCCAGCGTTTCACCTTCTATGTATTCATATACCAAATAAGGAGCGCCATCGTGCTCTCCCGCGTCATGCAAAGTAATGATGTTGGCATGCTGCAGCTTGCTGGCAATCCGAGCCTCGCGTAACAAATAGTCAGTCTTCTGGCCGGAAGATTTTCTGAGCGTTTTAACGGCGACCTGACGTTCCAATTCCGAATCATAAGCAAGATAAACGACTCCCTGCGCTCCCCGGCCAAGTTCACGTAGAATTTCAAAGCGTCCGATTGATTTTGATGGCATAGAAAATAGAAATTATTATTTAGAAGGTAATCATATCAGGCTATTACCAATTCAGCGGTAGTAGTCGAAGTGGCTGGTTTTATTTTGCGGGTTTGTTTCAGTGATGGCGCAGTTGAGCAGGTCATAGTGATAGGTGGTGAGGTAGATCGGATCACCGACGTAGTACGGACGGCTTGCGCTCTTGACCAGACCCAGATTGTCGTATTCAGTGTCTATGCGGATAGCACGGTTGTCAAAGCCTGCAGTCTGGCTGCGGATTTCACGGTTGAATTTGTCGAAATAAAGGGTGCGGGTCGCCGTGCCGGGTTTGGAGGTGGTCATATGGTATGCGGCGCGTGCTGGGTAGGTGCTGGTTACCTAAAAACCGCAGTTACCACCTCGCTCTTGCTTCGATACACCTTGCTGCGCAAGGCACTCAGCACGAACGGGGTGGCAACCCGTTGGGTGAGGAGCCGTTCGCCCTGAGTAGCCCGCACAGCGGGCGTATCGAAGGGTTGGCATCGTTCAGCTGCGGTTTTTAGGGTTATAGAGGTTGGGCATAGTCCGCACGTATAGGTGGTGGCGACATTGTCCGGTCCTTCGGCACGGGTAGGTCGGCCAAAGGTGTCAACGGAAAAATCGCTGGTCAGCACGTTCGCGTCGGTGATCTGCCTCAGGATGAAAAACCTTTGATTAAACTGGAGTTTGTCAGGGGGGTTGAAAATTAAAGGGTAGCGTCCCGAATGGCACTTACTTAACCTTTTTAGGGTGACCATACTTTCGGACCTGCGCTCGTGCCAATTCGCGTGGTTGAGTCAGCATCGGAAACTGTTTAGGTCG
>JAYUTK010000051.1:0-15794 GCA_043755195.1 Gallionellaceae bacterium | reverse complement strand
GTCAAACAGCGTGCAAAACTTTCCAGATTAGAGGTGGAAACAGCGTCCAATAGTTTCCACCTCAGTGTGTCACCCTCCGGCGTTTTAGCCGGAGGTATCTGGAGTGTTTTACATGGACATGATTTACGAAATTCGCAGGCGGCATTTAGTACAAAAGCAAAGCATCTCAGCCATCGCCCGCGACATGGGCATCTCACGCCCGACGGTGCGCAAGCATCTGGCGACCGTGGAAGAGCCCAAGTACGAACGAGTGCAGCCAAGCTCCCCTAAGCTGGGTCAGTTTGAAGAACAGCTCACAAAATGGCTTGAAGAAGAATCCAAACTCGCACGACCGCGCCGCCGCACCGCCCACCGGCTCTTTGAAGGGTTGCAGGAAATCGGCTACGGCGGTGCCTATGACAGTGTGCAGCGCTTCGTTAAACGCTGGAAATCAGGCAACCATGGCCCGAAGCTCACCGAAGCCTTCGTGCCGCTCCTGTTTCAGCCAGGGGATGCCTGCCAGTTTGACTGGAGTCACGAACAAGTCGAGTTGGGCGGCGTGTTGCAGAACATCAAAGTGGCTCACTTTCGCTTGGCCTATAGCCGCCAGATGTTTGTCGTGGCCTATCCCAGAGAAATGCAGGAAATGGTGCTGGATGCCCATAGCCGCGCCTTTACCTTCTTCGGTGGCGTACCTGCCCGCCTGATCTACGACAACCTCAAGACCGTGGTGGACACCGTACTCACCGGCAAGGAACGTCAATTCAACCGGCGCTTCTTGACGCTGGCCAACCATTATTTGTTTGAGCCGGTTGCCTGTACCCCCGCCTCTGGCTGGGAGAAGGGTCAAGTTGAGAACCAAGTCGGCAATGTGCGGGAATGGCTGTTTACGCCACTCGCGCGCTTTAGCTCATTCGCTGATTTGAATGCCTGGCTCGCCACCCGCTGTAAGGAACTGGCACAGCGTAGTCATCCGGTGCAAAGCCTGCGCACCACCGCAGAATGCTTTGCCGAAGAACAATCTTTGCTCCGCCCGATCACCGCCCACTTCGATGGTTATGTTGAGCAGATGATGCGGGTTTCCTCAACCTGCCTAGTCAAAGTGGACCGCAATCGTTATAGCGTCCCCGCCGCTTTTGCCGGTCAGGCGGTATCCGTGCGCAGCACTGCAGATCAGGTGCGCGTGGTAGCGCAGAATGCGGTGATTGCCGCGCATCCGCGCGAGTTTGGTCGTGACCAATTGATCTGCGATCCGTGGCATTACCTGCCGGTGCTGGACAAGAAGCCCGGCGCGTTAAGAAATGGCGCGCCGTTCGTGGCGTGGGACTTGCCCCAGCCCATTCAACAAGTGCGGGATCGTATTCTTAAACACCCCAAGGGCGACCGTGCCTTTGTCGAGTTGCTCATGCTGGCCGGGGAAGCGGGTCTGGATGCACTCACGATGGCCTGTGAGTTGACCCTGGAACAGGGGGTCGTCAGCGCCCCCATCGTAATGAATGAATTGCGTCGACTTGTTGCGCCGTATTTGCCGGCCATCACGATTAACGTGCCGGACGGAATTGCTTTGACGCTAGAACCCCTCGCCAATTGCCAGCGCTACGACTATTTGCTGGGAGCGACCTATGTCCATTGATCACGGCACAAGTTTAAAGGCGCTGCATCTGTATGGCATGGCGGCGGCATGGGGTGAGTTGCAAGCAGAGAAGCCAAAGCAGGCGCATCGTCCAGAAAGTTGGATGGAGCGTCTGCTTGGGGCAGAGCAAACGGATCGCCAACTCAGAAGCCTGCGCTACCAGCTCAAGGTCGCCCGTTTCCCGATCCATCGGGATTTGTTGGGCATTAATTGGACGGAAACACCGCTGTCGCAAGTGGTGGTCGAGCAATTGGCCAGTGCGGCCTTTATGGAAACCGCGCACAACCTGATTCTGGTGGGCGGCACGGGCACCGGCAAAACACATCTGGCCACGGCAATCGGAGTGGCCGCCATCCATCAAGGCAAACGGGTACGCTTCTTCAATGCGGTTGATTTGGTCAATCAACTGGAGCGCGAGAAGAGCCAGGGTAAGGTCGGCAATCTGGCCAAACAACTGTGTCTGGTGGATGCGGTGATTCTGGATGAGCTGGGTTATCTGCCGTTTCCGGCATCGAGTGGGGCGCTGTTGTTCCATCTCATCAGCCACCTGTATGAGAAGACTTCCCTGATTATCACCACGAATCTGTCCTTCGGCGAGTGGGTGCAGGTGTTCGGGGATGCGAAGATGACGACCGCGTTACTTGACCGCATCACCCATCATTGCGATATTCTGGAAACGGGTAACGATTCTTACCGCTTTAAGCAGCGCAAAAATCGTTCTCAGTAAGCGGGAAAAGTGGAAAGTATTGGACGCTGACGGGTGGAAAGTATTGGATGCTGATTGACAAGTGCGAACGGTTGATTGGAAAATTAGCGTTGTTTCTATCGAGAAATGGAATAAACCGTGGGGTGTCCTCATACGAATATTTATCGCGCAGCAAAGCAATAAAAAAGGCCGTCATGCGACGGCCTTTTATGCACTGCTTTACATCTTAATGCTGCATTCTTTATGGCGCAGGCTGTGTAACCGTAGTCGCATCAAGAGTGACTGCAGTTTGAGCGAGCATCCTGCCGTTGATGGATGCGCCTGTCGTCATTACGATATTCGTCTGTCCCAGTACAATTCCCTCGAAATGAGCGCCTGTTCCAATGGTCACAACATCGGCAACCTGCCAGAAAATGTTCTTGGCCAGTGCACCGCTCAGGATCACGCTCATACCAGAGGCTATGTCGAGCGTCCCTGCCACCTTGAATATCCACACATCAGTTGCTGCACCATTGAGGTGGAGATCTGTCGTTATTGACACATTGCCCCCCCATTCATAGACGCCTGGGGCGAGGGTTAAATTGGCTAGCGTTCCGCTACCCAGGTTGGTCGTTGCGGCAGATGTCGCTGTTCGTCCGGCGGCATCGGTATAGGCAGCTTCCATGTTGAGCACAGCCGTGGTCAGGTCGGCAGGCGTTGTACACCCACCCGTGTTGTAGTCGGCTGCGTAGACTTTACCGGTTACTAGAGTTGATGGAGTCGTCGTCGAAAAACAACCCGTACCGTCCAGTGCGAGTGTAAATCCCTGAATATACGTCGCGGCAGCCGGACTGGCTCCAATATCTCCGGTCACTGCGGTGGTTCCAGTGGTAGTGATTCCTGTTTTTGACAGAATCGCATAATTGGCGGCCGTTCCAAGAATGACCGGTGCTGGCCCTGCCGCTACAGTTGTTCCTGTAGTAAAGCTCCAGACAGAGTCAATAGCCAATGCATTGCCAGCCAGGTCTTTCACTCCGGTGGTAACCGTGGCGGTATATACAGTGCTTGCTACAAGATTACTGGCCGGATTAAAGGTCGCGGTTGATCCCACGGTAGTCACCGCACCTGCAACAACTGTGGTTCCTTGCTTTAAGGTAAAGGTCGAAGTGCTGATCGTTGAAGTATCCATCGCCTCGTTAAAGGTGGCGGTGATGTTCGTGTTGACCACTATATCAAAGGCCTCATCCAAAGGATCGGTGGAACTTACGGTGGGCGCAGTGTTGTCTTCCGCCGTGCCAGTGGTAAAGCTCCATGTTTTAGTGACAGCCAATGCATTACCAGCCCGATCTTTCACGCCGGTGGTAACCGTAGCCGTATATAGTGTGCTGGCTGCCAGGTTGCTGCTCGGATTATAGGTCGCTGTTGTGCCTAAATAAGTTACCGCACCTGGAACATCCGCGCCCCCTTGCTTTAAGGTGAAGGTCACGGCGGTGATCGTCGAAGCCTTCATCGCCTCGCTAAAGGTGGCAGTAACATTCGTGTTGAGTGCTATGCTGATGGCCGCATTCGCGGGAAGAACGGAACGCACAGTGGGCGCAGTGGTGTCTGCCGGGCTTCCACCACCACTACCGCCACATCCAACCACAAAAGCGGCCAGTATGAGCGCCATTAACCACATCTGTGGCTTTGTAACAATTTCGAATCTGTTCATTTTTTTCTCCTCAATTTATTGGCCCATAAAAACCCATATAAACGTCAGTGTCGTGACCATTTGTATGGTTGCTTTCGTGCAGCTTGGTAGGGTGGGCACGTCGTTGTGCCCACCCTACTTCACTTATGGCGCTTTGGTAACGGTATTGGTGATCAAAGTAATGCTGGCGGTTGTCGAATACAAGCTGCCTGTTATGGCCGCACCGGTATTCACGTCTACATTTGCAGCAGCGTACACGTTTCCGTAGAAGGTAGTGCCCGCTGCAATAGTCGCTGTACCACCCACCCTCCAATAGACGTTTTTGGCCGATCCGATGCCGTTAACAAATGACATGTTACCGGTGGCTCCCGTGGTCAGATTGCTGTCCGTCGTGAATATCCAGACCGCATTCGCATCGCCCTCTGCGTCGAGTTGGAGAGCGGTTGATACCAACAGAGGAGCACCGGTCTTGTAGACACCCCGGGTGAAGGCCGGCTTCCCGCCCAGTTCCGGGTCTGCTAAAACCGTCGTCGCTACACTCGGATTCGGGTCAGCAGCCAGGAAGTTGTAAGCAGTCGTCAAGTCGGTGCTGGCCTGAGTCAGCATCGCTGCCGTGGTTGCCCATGCACTTCCAATAGGTAAAGTTCCAGTTTTTAAAGGATATGCAAATGGTGAAGGATTAGCGTCCTCAGGAGCATAGGACATCCCATTTGTAAGCTGAACAAAAGAGCCGTCTGCCGGTGAAGTAGCTGGTGTAAACCCTGTAATGAACGTACGGGCTGCGGGCGTTACGCCGATATCCCCATTGCTCACAGTACTGCCAGCGCCGCCCGTAACCCCTGCAGAAGCCAGAATCACGAATCTGCCTGACTCACCGAGGGTAGGTGCAGTTGGATTGACTGCTGCCGAAGCCAGGGTCACGCTTACGTTATACGTCGCCGTTGTGCCGTCTTCAGCGGTTACAAGGTATGCCACCGGAGTAGCGACCGAATTGGTGAAGTCATTCGTCGGCGTTGACCCGCTGATCTGCGTCACACTGCCTATCTTTACACTGTCCCCAGTGGTCGTGAATGTCGCAACCATAGTTGTCAAGTCTGTCCCGCTTGGCGCGGTCACTGCGATGGCGTATGGCGATGCCACTCCACTTATAGTTCCATCGGCAGATCCTGGAGTACCTGTAGACCAAGCAAGCGAATAAGCAGTAATGGCCTTGGCAGGGTTCAGCGCCACGGATACGGTTACGGTATAGGTTGCAGATGTACCATTGGCAGCGGTTACGGTGTAGGTCTTCGAGGTTGTAAAGTTATTCGGCGTTGTGCCGCTGGTCTGCGTCACACCGCCTATCGTTACGCTGTCCCCAGTGGTCGTGAATGTCGCAACCAGAGCTGTCAAGTCTGTCGTCCCGTACGGCATGGTCACCGCTACGGTGTATGGCGATGCCACTCCATTTATCGTTCCTGGCATACCGTCAAGCGAATAATCGGTAATGGCTTTGGCATTGTTCAGTGCCACGGTTACGCTTACGTCATAGGTTACATATGAACCATCGGCAGCGGTTACCCTGTAGGTCTTCGAAGTTTCAAAGTTATTCGTCGGCGCTAGTCCGCTATTCTGCGGCACACCGCCTATCGTTACGCTGTCCCCAGTGGTCGTGAATGTCGCGACCAGAGCCGTTACGTCTGTCAAGTACGGCACGGTCACTGCTATGGCGTATGTCGGTGCCTCTCCACTTATAGCTCCCGCAGCAGATCCTGGAGTACCTGTAGTCCAAGCAAGCGAATAAGCAGTAATGGCTTTAGCAGTATTCGCGGCTATGGTGACGAGTACGGTATAAGTCGCCCAGGTACCGTTGACAGCGGTCACCTTGTAGGCCACCGGATTGGTGAAATCATTCGCCGTTATGCCGCTAGTCTGCGTCTCATCTGTGGCGTTGATCTGCGTTGCATCGCTTACCGTTACTTTTGCCCCGGTATAAGTAAATGTTGCAACCATGGCCGTTACGTCTGTCCCGTACGGCTTGGTCACCGATATGGTTTTTAGCGTTTCATTTATGGTTCCTGTACCCCCGTCAATCGAATAGGTGATCATACGTTTGGCAGAACTCGGTGCCGCCTTATCGTTGCCACCGCCACATCCTGCCACAAAAGCGGTCAGCAATAACGCCATGAGCCACGTCAGTGGTTTGGTAATATTTTCAAATCTGTTCATTTGCTTCTCCTCTACCTGACCAAAAAAATATCGGTGCAATCCACCGTCTCCTTGCTACCTATCTACTTATCTACTTATCTTGATGCGTTACGTCGATATTCACTGCCAACACGCTTCGCACCTATGCTTGCCTCAGTTTGGACTGTTCCAATTTAAAATCGGATCAACCTGACCCTCAGACACAAATCACTCCGATCGCACTATCCCTCTTCCGTCCGCAATGCTCCGTGCGCTAGCGTACATAGGAGAAAATATATTTTTTGGGTACGCCTATAGTCTGTTCATAATCATCCGGCGAGGCCAATGGGAATGACTCGCGCAAGGAGCAGGCAAGCGTATAGGGTGTCGCCGCCGCCAGTGATTCCTGATGGATCGAAGGGCGAAGCATCAGTCTGATGCAGCCTAGTTGTCACGAATAATGAGATGCACAACAAGCGCTGCCCAGACTAATAATTTCGAGCTATGCGCGCTAGCGCACAGTGCGCAAGCTGCGCGAGTAGGACAATCGCCCTACCATGAAATCGCTGACCACTGAGATCCACAGCATGTCGCCTGATGAACGAAGCAAACCACACCAGAATGTGACGGGCGAAATGATGATCGAGAGTGCGCCCGCTGGCGTCAAGGGTGGGACATATCACCAGCGCGAGACCGACTTCAAGCTTGCGCCCGAAGCGTCTGTCTCGGTCACGGATTCTGCGGCAATCACCCTCCGCACGACCCGTTACTTACGCATGAATCTGTCTCTCGGTTTGCTGGCGTTCATCGCGCTGGTCGCAGCACTGTATCTGGCACGCGCCTTCTTCGTGCCATTGCTGATTGGTATCTTGGTGAGCTACACACTGAGCCCGGTTGTGGATTGGCTCAAGGCGTGTTACGTGCCGCGTCCCGTGGGGGCATGGATAGTGCTGCTGGGACTGATCGGCAGCTTGTCCTGGGTCGCATTTTCGTTGAGCGATGATGCGGCAGCGATGATCGAGAAATTTCCAGAAGCCGCGCGCAAGCTTCGACAGAATTTGAGCGACGCACGCAGCGATACCCCAACCGCATTACAAAATATGCAGGAAACTGCCAACGAACTTCAAGGTGCCGCCTCTGACGCGGGTGCCAAGCCGGGAACACATGTTGTAACGGTTCGTTCGAGAGAACCCGCCACGTGGTTGCGTGACTATGCGCTGTGGCAATCCGCGCTGCTTGCCACGCTTGCTGCACAAGCGCCCATCATTTTATTACTCACCTATTTTTTGCTGGCCTCGGGTGCGCATTTCCGGCGCAAGCTGGTGCAGTTTGTCGGGCCATCACTCTCTCGCCAAAAAGATGCGGTAAATATTCTTGATGAGATAGACGTGCAAATTCAGCGTTATTTGTTCAGCATGCTGGTGTCGAACGCGCTGGTTGGCATCGCCACCTGGCTTGCGTTCGCAGCACTTGGAATAGAACAGGCAGGCGTGTGGGGTGTCATTGCCGGCGTGCTGCATTTCATCCCATATCTGGGTCCTGCATCAGTCGCGTTCGCTGGCGGCACGGCTAGTTTTCTGCAGTTCGGGTCAATATTGCAAGCGCTCTCTGCGGCGGGCGTGTCGCTCCTGATAGCAGGCGCTGTCGGGCTTGGGTTCACAACCTGGCTGCAGAGCCGTTTTGCTCGTGTGAATGCCGCAGTGCTATTTATTGCCTTGCTGTTCTTCGGTTGGTTGTGGGGTGTCTGGGGTCTGTTGCTCGGTGCGCCGCTGGTCGCCATCGCCAAAGTTATTTGCGACCGGGTCGAATCGCTAAAACCGGTTGGAGAGTTGCTGGGGCGTTAAAACAGAATAGTGCAATCATCAATCTTAAACCCGGATCGTCCATTAGGCCGTAGGGCGGGCTTCAGCCCGACATGTCGGGTTAAAACCCGACCTACAAGCAATTTATTTTGTGAGGCACAATTCCTAATGAACAATCTGGGTTAAACATATTAGAGAGGTCAATATCATGCTTTATACCATTGCTATCATTATGATCGTCTTGTGGCTGCTGGGGCTGATTACTTCATACACCATGGGCGGTTTCATTCACATTCTGCTCGTAGTTGCCATTGTGGTTATTTTGGTGAGAGTAATTAACCGGTGACGCTGTCCCGCTTTTTTGCATAACGGCCAGATCAATCAAATTAACAGCGGAGCAACGCCTGATGATTGATCGCACCTTCCGGCAACATGGCATATGAGAGACCTGCATGAGTGAAATAAGCAAACGGGCAAGCCCGCTTGAAAAATTTTGGCTGGCGCTGCTGCAAGAGTGGCCGTTGTTGGTTAACCTGATTACCACGCAGGTGTTTCTCGTTTACGGCCAAAGTCTTTTGGCCGACCTGTCGCACCCGGTATGGTTCACACTCATATTGTCGTGGCTATTGCTTACCATCATTTTCTCACTGTTCGCAGTTGTGAGGCATGCGGAAAGTCTGGCGGAGAAACTGGGTGAACCGCTGGGCACATTGGTATTAACACTGGCCGTTACCGCCATCGAGGTGATGATCATCATCGCCACCATGTCAACCGGAAAGGGCAGCCCGACGCTGGCGCGTGACGCGATGTTTGCCGTCATCATGATCGCATTGAACGGCACGGTCGGATTGACGTTGCTGATCGGCGGCTTAAAGTACAAGGAGCAGGACTACAATCTGCAGGGTGCCAATTCCTACCTTGCGGTCATTCTGCCGCTGGCCGTGATCGGGCTGATTCTGCCCAACTACACCAGCTCATCACCCGACCAGACATTTTCATCAATCCAGACTGCGTTCCTGATTATCGTGTCACTCACCTTGTATGGCATCTTTCTAACCATCCAAAATGGACGCCATCGTGCTTATTTTAGAGTTCCGCATCAGACCGAGGAAACGAAGAGTGCGAAACGCAAGTGGCGCATTGTGCATGAGGTTCGTTCGACTCCATTTCATGTGCTGCTGTTGCTGGCCTATATGGGGCCGCTGGTGATACTGACCAGACAACTTGCCGTGCCGATTGATTTTACAATCGGCGAGTTGGGCGCGCCGGTCGCGCTGGCCGGATTTGTAATCGCCGCGCTGGTACTCGCCCCGGAATCAATGGGGGCAGTGCGCGCGGCATTGGCCAACGACCTGCAACGCTCCGTCAACATCCTGCTGGGATCGGTGCTGGCCACCATTGCGTTGACCATACCTGCTGTTCTTTTATTCGGGCTGTTGGCGCACAAGAAGATTATTCTCGGTCTGGATTCGGTTGATATCACCATGCTGTCGCTGACCCTGGTACTGAGCACCATGACGTTTTCCAATAGTCGCACCAACGTACTCCTCGGTGCTGTCCACCTCTTATTATTTTTCGCCTATCTGCTGCTTATTTTTCAGCGCTGATCCGAGATAGCTACTCGATCTTGTGGCCTTTTGACAAAATATTTTTACACGGGAGATATAGGTGGGAGCGCATGAATAAGCCGCCTGAAAAAACAGGAGGTGCACTCAGCATGATTTCAGCTAAGCATCGCGAATATTGCAAGACGGCGACCCGCGCCGGTCTGAACTATGTCACCGATATTCTTGCTGGTTTCAGCCGACGCCGTTCCGGCAAGGGGTGGAGCTATGCCGATGCGGACGGGTTGCGCATAGACGACCCGGTCATGCGCCAACGGCTCAATGCGCTGGTGGTGCTGGCCTTTCTCCATCAGTCGGCCGCATGGCATGGCAGGCACGGATGATATAAGGGCACCTCTAAAAATTCAAAATCCTAAACTAGGCAAGGCGCGAAATAAATTTTAGCGCGCTGCATATGTTTGATATGTAAGCGTTAAAATTTATCGAGCAACGCAGCATCGCGACGGAGTTTGGATTTTTAGAGATGCCCATAAGCTACTGGGCCAGTTGCTGACGTTGATATTCCCTGCGTTTCATTTCGAGATAATCTGCCCGCTCTACTTCATGCAACTGGCGAGCATACTGCTCAATATTGGTAAACCAATGCTGCAACCGTTTTTCTAACTGATCCTGGGGTGGTGCAGTCAACGCGGCAAGATAAGCATCAATAGCCAGGTAATAACGCATGGTATTGCGTTCCACCACGCCGCGTATCCCTCGAATATACGCAGGCTGGCCATCGGGCAGCTTGCCAATGATGGTAAATCCGATCTTATCCCTGCCGATTGTTGACAGATAGCTTTGCATGGCAAGGCGGCCGGGCAAACCAAAGGCATAGGCATAGGTGACATGCAAAAAAGTGCGCTCATCTTTAACTGACATGGCTTTAACTGGCGTGGCTTCAATCCAGATGTGATAGTTATGGGTGTTCAAGGGTCCGTTCTCGGCATTGAGTTCCACTGCGAAATATTCCTGGGTCGTGAGCACTGCGCGATAGTTGAAATCGAGACGATAGGCACTCGACAGCGGCTGATCGTATTTCCTCCCGATATTGACGGTGAGAGCAGTGCCGGCCTTATTGGCATGACAGTATTTGATATTAATATGCAGTATAAGCACATCGCACCAATGCGCCGGGTTGTTGAGCGCGGTGTTAACAATGGCAAATGGATAATTGACCACGGCATAAATTTCGCCCTTCAAATCATGCGAGGATTCCGCAGAATCAAGATAGAGCGCGCGTTGAAACTGATTGTTGAGCAGCTGCTGGGCCAATTCCGCATGCTTGGCGCGCAGCGGCGCGGCGGATAGATCTGGCTCAATCGCAAATGATTTCCCGCTAGCGAACCCAACACCCCAGAATAGACTAGAGATAAACACAAAAACCGCAATCCATCGCGGCGACCCTGCGATGGATGTCTGTATAGAAGGCATACGACTTATGCTCATTGCAAAACCCCGGATTGGACCAGCGCATGCTGGCGGCTTACAACCAGCGTGCCCACAAACGCGCCGCCCTTTCCTTGATGAGGGAGCCGATGGAACGCTTTTTCCACACATCGAGCCTAACGAGTTTGGATGATCTCAGGTCTTTTTCGAACAGAGCCTGCATTTGCGCGCCGAAATTCTGCCCCAGCACGACTGCGTTGATTTCCTGGTTGTTGACGAAACTGCGCCAGTCGAGATTGGTGGAACCCACGGTTGACCAGACACCGTCTATCAGCGCAGTTTTGGAATGCAGCAATGCATCTTGCCGCTCATAGATTTTTACGCCGGCGCTCAACAACTCATCGTAGTAGGAGCGCGAAGCGTAATACACCAGTGCCGAATCTATTTTTTCGGGCAACAACAGCTTCACGTCCACTCCGCGCTGAACCGCCTCCTTCAATGCGGCCAGCAGTTGCGGATCGGGGACAAAATAGGCATTGGTCAAAAAAATATGGGTCTCCGCGCTACTGATCACAGAGAGCAAGGTTGCATAGATCTGGCTGTACGGCTCCTCGGGCGAACTACCGATGGCACGTACTACCGCACTGCCCTTATTGGTAAGCACGGGGAAATAATTTTTGAGCGCCATTGGCCCGCCATTTTGCTGGCTCCAGGTTTCCATAAACAGTTTCTGGAATTCGCTGACCACCGGCCCCGCCATGCGCAAATGGGTGTCGCGCCAGAGCGGATTGCCTTTGGTTGTCTTGGCTCTGCCAAATGACCCGCTGGAATAAACACCGCTGATATTGAGACCACCGACAAAGGCAATCTGCCCATCCACCACTAATAATTTTCTGTGATCGCGTCGGTTGAACTGCCAGTCCTTGCGCGAATTGAGCGGATTAATCGGATTGAATTCCAGTACATTCACACCGCTTTCCTTCAGCGGTTTGAAAAATTCCTTGGGTGTGTTGAGCGCGCCCACGCTATCGTAAATAAGGTTTACCTGCACGCCGCTGCGCTGCTTGCGGATCAACAGCTTGGCAAAACGCCGCCCGATTTCATCATCTTCGATGATGTAGGTCTCCAGGTTGACATGATTCCTGGCGTTCTTTATGGCGGCGAACATGGATTTATAAGTTGTCGGGCCATCTACCAGCAGCTCCACCTTGTTGCCCACCACCAGCGGGCTACCGGCAATTTCGGCTTCCAGTGCCAGATGCCTGGCGAAGATGTTGGTATCTGCGCCATTGCTTTTAAGCCTGGCGAGAATCGCCTTGCTCTGTATGGCTGTTAATGGGCCCTGCGCACCATCGAGTTGCACAAGAGGCCGCAACGCCATGTCGGGCACCATGGTGGGTATGGGTTTGTAAACCATGAGCAGTGTCAGCCCAAGCGCTACGGCAAGCACAGCGATGCTCACATACCCAGTTTTAGTTATGCGCATCAACCTCTCCTGCAAACCGGTATTTTTCTCAGTTCACGCAATGTAACAAACTTATCCCATCGTTTATGTGCGATACCGTACTGAAGCACCCGATAAGAGCAGATAACTTGTGAAACATTACAGAGTGGGTGATGTATTCCCATTGATAACTTCAAGTCTGGGTCACAAAATACTGAGGGATCAACCTGCCGCCATACCCGGAACTTGTCGTTGTGCCAGATTGCCAGCAAAGCTGGAGTTCATCGTCGCCAGCTTATTTATTCTTGATGAGTATGTATGCCGCAAGCAGCCAGCGTGGTGATCATCGCACTCCTGTAGGCAAGGCATCGCTTCGAAGCTCTACGCACGGGTATTCGCAGTCCTGTTTAAGGAGTTGAGGGTTTAGGAGGCTATGTGCGCTATCGCACAGCCATGCGACGCTCCCCAAGCGATAATTTTATTCCCTGACTCTGCTTGGATTATCGTGCAATTTCCACTCATAAATTCCCCACAAAAAAAAATACAATATTTTCTGATCACCGCGCTATGAACGACACAGCACAAAAAATAAGTTTTAATCGGCGGTGGAAGGTTGCGTTCGGTGTCTCGCTTCTCATATTGATAGCGGGTGTCACGCTTGGTGAGTGGCTGGGTTGGCCTTTCCTGGCAACACCCTTGCAGCGCCTGCTGACGGACAAACTCGACCGCCGTGTGCTTATCTCCGCCAACACGGATACGAATACGGCGCACTCGACTGCATTCCAGGTGCGCTTCGTTGGTGGCATTAGCCTGTATGTGCCGCAACTCGAGATTGGCGCGCCCGCGTGGAGTTCGGCACCGCATCTGATACTGGCGCGCGAGTTCGCGCTCAAGTTACGTTATGCCGACCTGTGGCACGCTTATCGCGGTGGTGCACTTAGAATTCACAGCTTGCAAGCCAGTATGCTGGACGGCTATCTGGAGCGGTTGGCGGACGGTCGTGCATCCTGGCAATTCGGGCCGCAGCCCTCTGTGACAGCGGCACAGCCGCTGCCATTGTTCGACCATTTGGAGGTCATTGCCGGCACGGTGCGCTACACTGATGCCCCGCTGATTATTGATGCAGCAGCCAAATTTTCTCTGGTAAACGGTGCATCTGTTGAGGTCGCGCGCAAAGTTCCCGTCAGCAACACAATCGCAGCAACCAGTCAGCCCAACAATGTATTACAGATAAACGCCAGCGGCCATTACCGCGATTTGCCTTTGAAGGTTGATCTGGCCACTTTGGGCGTGCTGCCGTGGGTGGTTACCGAAGCGCAGGCCGTGCCGGTTTCGATGACCTTGAATGCGACGGTTGGCAGCGCCCATCTCAATTTCAAAGGCAGCATGATGGATGTGCTGCACCTGAATGGGGTGTCCGGTCAATTCAAACTGAATGGCTCGTCGCTGGCAGATGTCGGTCAACCTGTCGGTGTGACACTGCCAACCACTGCTGCTTTTCGCGCTGAGGGCATGCTGACCAAGCAGGGCAACACTTGGCGTGTGGAGATCACCGATGCCAGTGTGGGAACCAGCAGCCTGAACGGTAACTTCATTTACGAGGTGGGGCGAAATGTTCCTTTGCTGTCAGGAAATCTGGGTGGCAGGCGGTTAGTGCTGGCCGACCTCGGTCCGGTAGTGGGAACTATGCCCGTAGCCACAGAATTAACCGAGACACCGCAGCATACCCAGCTGCTGCGCGCAGGCAAAGTTCTGCCCGACCGTCCCTTCGACTTGCCCTCATTGCGCGCCATGGATGCTGATGTGTTGATTGACATCAGCGAGGTCAATCTGAACACAACCTTGTTGGAACCATTACGGCCTTTGCGGGCACATCTTGTATTGAAACAAGGTGTATTAACTGTAAGCAATCTCAACGCGCGTACCGGGCAAGGTAAATTGATGGGCAAATTGCGCCTCGATGGTCGCGCAGCTAAGGCACTGTGGAACGCTGACCTGCGCTGGGAAGGAATTCGGCTCGAGAGTTGGATCAGTCAGCGCCGCAGCAAGGGTGCGCCGCCCTATATTTCCGGAAAATTAAATGGCAGTGCGCGTGTGACTGGACAGGGTCGAACGACCGCCGAAATATTGGGCAGCTTGCAAGGTCAAGCTCGCACCGAATTACTTGAAGGAAAGGTATCGCATCTCGCTGTCGAATTATCCGGGCTGGACTTGGCAGAAAGTCTGGGTGTTTTGATCAAGGGCGACAATGTGCTTCCGGTGCAATGTGCAGTTGCTGATCTGATCGCAGATGGCGGTGTATTCCGCCCACGGGTGATGGTGGTGGATACAACGGACACTGCGGTTTGGGTTGAAGGTTCGCTGTCAATGGCGAGCGAGGCCATAGACCTGCGCGCGGTGGTCACACCCAAGGATTTCAGTCCGCTGACTCTGCGCACACCGTTGCTGGTGCGCGGCACATTCGCCCAGCCCAAGGTATCAATAGAGAAAAAACCGCTAGAGGTGAAACTGGCATCCGCATTCTTGCTCAGTTTGATAAATCCTCTGGCAGCACTGATTCCGTTTATTGATGTCGGAAATTCGCGCACTGCAAAGCGCGATACAGTCGGCTGCCAAAACCTGATGGAGCGGAGCAAGTCCAGCCTTCCGGTGGCGACAGCAGATCAATAACCTGGATTCAGGAATATCCGGTGCAGAAAATGTAGTAGATGTAGGGTGGGTAAACGGGTTTATCGTTTGCCCACGCGGCTTGGTATCCGCATGGGCACAGTGCGTGGCTGTTGCCGACTTGTCCGCTGTACAACCACGGCCTCCCCTTTGCGGGGAAAAGCGCACCCACCCACGATCATTTCATTATTGTCGTTTTCAAATTGAATTGAAATTCAGTTGTGTAGCCATTGTGTGCGCTAACGAACGGAGCACATCCGTGCAGTCCAGTCTAATGGGTACTGGAGGTTTATCGCAGAGACAGGTACAGGCCTCGATCGTAGGCGCTGACCAGTCAACCGGGATATTCCGTATGAATTATTTAAGTTAGACAGAAAGGTCTGAATCATGCTCTATACCATTGCCGTCGTTATGCTCATCCTGTGGCTGCTGGGGTTGATTACCTCTTACACCATGGGTGGTTTTATTCACATTCTGCTGGTGATCGCTATCGTAGTAGTCCTACTCAGAATAATTAAACGTTGATGCTATCCGTGACTACTTTGTCATTTTTAGTGTTGCCAGAAAATCGCGGCAATCGAAACGGATGCAGCGTGGAATTACCGAAGCAACGCGGGATAAGCTATTCCACTTAAAATGAGGCGGATTCAACTCTGAAGTGCAACTTTTGTAAGTGAATTTAGGTGGCGAGCTGCGTTAATATCGGGGCCACTTAAACGACCAAGTAAAAGGAGC
>JAYUTK010000050.1:0-47455 GCA_043755195.1 Gallionellaceae bacterium | reverse complement strand
GATGCCGATTTGTTCCAAATAAGCAACCAGCAGGTCGGACGCATTCATCGGCTGCGGTAACGCTTCCAAGTCAAAGTGCTGTTTCTTGATTGTCATGGGTAATGTAAATATTCATGCGATTAGATAGTCATTATTGCTGTCGGTGTCGCTAATGCCGCCTCTGTTTAGTTCCTGTGTAGCGCATCGTTTATGGCTTGAGACTGTAGCACAGACCATGCGCCCTGCCGAATAGTACGTTGTGTAAGAGGATGCGAAAGTCAGAGGTAAGTACGCCGCAAAGTGTGAGCGATAGTTCGCACCCCAAGATGTAAGGCCGTATAATATTAAAATAAAGCCACTACACAACAAGAGGGCAAATTACTGAATTTTATAAATCAGCTTTAAATGGCGGGCAAAAGCACATGATTTCATCGCAGGACAAGATTGTCGAAGAAAGCCACCCGCAACCCCCCTCACTAGGCGCACGACCCCAGCCGCCGCAAGGTATGTCATTGCGTACCAAGGGTGTTTGGGTGTTATTTATGTTTTTGATTTATACCCTTGCGGCTGGATTCATTTTGGGAGTGGAGCGTAACACCCTATATTCTGACGTTCAGAAGCTCGAAGCAGTGCATGCCGAGGAGGGCGATCAGTTCGGTCTCAATATGCTGGTGACAAGAGCTATTCTTGTGGTCAATGACAATTATTATTCTGCTGATTTGAAAACGCCTGCGGGTCTGGAAGCCGCAGCGCGCAGTGTTAGTGTGCAAGTAGAAGCAGTCTTAACGGGTTTGGGTAAGGTGATGAAAAACAACCCTGAACTTTTTGATAGCGTGGTTGCCCTGCAGATCAATTTGGGTGGGTTGACTGGCACAGGCTTGGGCAAGATGGTAGAGGCAAATCCAGAACTTTTTGTTGGCGTGACCAAGCCCAAAATAACGCCTGCATGGCTGGCCAAGACGATCAAACCTATGGACAGGGAAACTATCGCAGATGTCCGCACCAACTTGCACAAGTTGGTTTTTGATCTGGATCAAGTCACCAAGCTGATACGCAGCCGCAAACATATGTTGCTGGAACAATATCGCGCCACATTTGATCGCTTGTCGTTGGTGTGGTCGCTGACTGCTGCTGTAGGCATTGTGTTTCTGGGCGGATTAGTCATGTTTTTTGTGAGCAGGCTGGCAGTGGATGTTAGGCGCGTTCAGGATCGTGCTCTGGAAATTATTGAAGGATACCGGGGGCAACCGTTGAAGGTGACGCGCCATGATGAATTGGGGTCGCTCATGGCCGCGATTAACAAGATGCAGCTCGAGTTGCGTCAAAACGAAGTGCAGATGGAACGCATTCGGCAACAGAGATTCCACAAGGAAAAAATGGCTGCGGTGGGTTCGATTGCGGCGGTGGTGGCGCATGAGATTAATAATCCGCTGTCCGCTATTGTGGGGGCAGCGCAAGCGATGCTGGATCAGCGTACCGAACATGGTGATCGCCGTACTGATTCGCAGTCCCAGTCCCAGTCCCAGGTGATTTTCGAACAGGCCAGACGAGTAATGAATATTACGCGCCAAATATCCGAATTTTCTACGCCGCAATCCACTGAGCAGCAACTTCTTGACCTTAACAACTTGATTCGTAATACCGTCAGGTTTATCAGCTTTGATCGGCGTTTTAGCACGATTGATATGGAGTTAAACCTTGATTCTGAACTTCCAGCGGTGCGTGCCGTGGGTGACCATGTGACGCAGATTGTGATGAATTTGCTGGTTAATGCGGCGGATGCGATTGAGGGAAGGTCTGGCTCCAAGGCGCGCATTGATGTATCAACACATGTTCAGGATGGATACGCTGTAATAATAGTTGCTGACAACGGCACGGGGATGGATAAGAGCACTTTGGGGCGAATATTCGAAGAGTTTTTTACGACCAAACCGCCGGGGAAGGGTAGCGGAATCGGGATGGCCGTTTCCAAGTCGTTAGTTGAATCTGATGGCGGTATGATTAGCGTTGAATCAGAGCCGGGCGTTGGGACGAGGGTGATGGTGCGACTGCCAATCGCTACGGATGATTTTTCACAGTCTTAAGGGGGAGTGATATGCATGTGCTAATAATCGACGATGAAGCCGCCATACGCCAGATACTCTCGGCGCTGGTAAGTCGCGCCGGTTACTCGGTAGATACCGCGTCAACTGCGGCTGAAGCAACGGCTAAGCTGGTGCGTGGAGATGTGGATGTGGCGCTATGCGATGTGCGTTTGCCAGATGGCGATGGCATAGAGCTGGTGCGTAGCTTCAAGACCGCTGACGCGGCATCAGGCACCGCAATTGACACCCAATTTATCATGGTGACTGCGTTTGCCTCGATGGAGACGGCGGTGGAAGCTTTGCGCGCAGGGGCTACGGACTATATCGTCAAACCCGTGCATAGCGAAGAGCTGTTGCACAGATTGGCGCAAATAGATGCGATGACCGGTTTGCTGGCGGAGAACAAGGCGCTCCGCAGTTTAGTCACTAGAGGGCAAGGGCTATACACATTTAATTCACCCTCCATGCAGCAGGTTGATCGCTTGGTTGGAAAAGTCGCGGTAACCAGCAGCACTGTGCTTGTTACCGGAGAGAGTGGCACGGGTAAAGGCATTGTTGCGCGCTTGATACATGAAAAAAGTCTGCGCGCCAGCTTCCCGTTTATTCCAGTCAATTGCAGCGCGATACCGGAGAATTTGCTAGAGAGCGAATTTTTTGGTCACACCAAAGGCGCGTTTACTGGCGCAGATAAAGCGCGCAAGGGGTTGTTTACCGAAGCTGATCGCGGCACGATTTTTTTAGATGAAATTGGTGAGCTGCCACTGCATTTACAGACCAAGCTGCTGCATGTCATCGAAGATAAAAAAATTCGTCCGGTTGGTGGAGAGCAAGCGCGGAGCGTTGATGTACGCATCATTGCCGCTACCAACCGCAATCTGGAAGATATGGTGAAGCAGGGGAAATTCCGTGAAGATTTATATTTTCGGTTGAGCATGTTCCATATACATATCCCACCATTGCGCGACCGTCGGAGTGATATCAGCGACCTTATTCGACACTTGATGCTAAACGTCGGGGGAAAGGAGCTGGCGATTGATGCGGAGACGGATGATGTTTTGCAGGCTTATAGCTGGCCTGGTAACGTCAGGCAACTGGAAAATGTTATTCACCGGGCGCATATTATGGCTGAGGGGAGTCGCATTACTTTGGCGGAATTGCCACCTGAGATTTCACACCAGCCATCTGCACGGGTGCCCTCGGAATCGTCAGTAGCTAGAGTAGGGAATTTACGCGACCAGTTGCGCCAGGTCGAGGCGGAAATTATCTCCAAGGCATTGAGCAACGCTGGCGGAGATCGCAAAATGGCCGCGCAACAACTGGGTATTGGTTTGTCTAGTCTTTATCGCAAGATGGAAGAGCTGGCAGATCTAGGCACTATTCGGAATGATTAGCCTAGAAAAAGCAGTGGGCCGCAGAGAATACGTATTAAGGAAGCACGGACAAGTCAAATTCGTCAGGTGGAAAGCTAGTTAAGTCAACGGGCTAGATGTCCGCCTGCGCGAGCATGATGACTTGATCGGCGTTACTTTAAATTTTTCTGTGTGGGGTGTTCTGTAGCTCATTTTTTTCTTGATTTTCGATCCAGTTAGCCACTAGAATTTTTTGCGTAAATCATCGAGCAATTTTCCGGATCCTTGCTTGAATTTTTGCTGTTGCATTTCTAATAAAGAATTTTTACGTCCCTCCAATTTGCTGCGCGCGCCGTCTAATGCCGAGCGTAATTTGTCTATTTGTACTTGGCGATCAGTTAACGCAGATTTCA
Organism: Gallionellaceae bacterium; assembly: GCA_043755195.1. Taxonomy (GTDB): domain Bacteria; phylum Pseudomonadota; class Gammaproteobacteria; order Burkholderiales; family Gallionellaceae; genus Nitrotoga. The sequence continues at coordinate 43,630 of JAYUTK010000050.1, read as the reverse complement.
GTGAAGACTCAATTTCACCTTGCCGTACATAAAGGTTTTGGCGTTGCTCAGTTATTCGGTCATTTACCTGAGATTCAATGCGCGCTCTGGCCGCATCAATTTCCCCCTGGAGGTAGCGCCGCATACCGCGTTCCAAAGCTTCGCCCAAGTTGCTGGAAAGCTGCCAATCCAGCTCGCTCCAGACACCTGTTACATGTGCATTCAGGTTGACTGTATTCAGTCCTGCCACTGATGCACTGATCATTTTCTGCGCTATATCTGACTGAGATTTGACCTCTATAGCTACTTGCGTAAATTGGTTGGTGAGATGCATGTCAACATTTTCCTCGCGCAGTTCAGCCATGAACTTAACCGCGCTTTCAGCCTTGGAAATATTTATTTCCACATTCTGGCTTTCAACCAGAGAGCGGTCAGTGACGCTATATTTTCCAACTTCCATCAGCAGTCGTTCGACGGGCGTGGAGGTGGTGTGATCTATCATCAGCTCTGCTTTTATGCCGGCAATACCCTGCAGCGGCAGATCTCCCTTAATAGTTGCCATCATTGGACGGCCTATCATATGAGGGTTGCTGCTCACATCAAGAATTTCTCCAGAAAGTGTGCTTCCTCCTGTTGAGCGAGCGCTGATCAGCGCTTTTTTTAACCAGAAGCGCGGATATCCATTGAGCCTAGCGAACGCATAATTGTGCCCGGCCTTTCTTTCATGCACATCAGACACCGATTTTTGATCTCGCTTCACCGGCATGTAGCTACGTGCCTGTTCCATATAGTTGCGCGCTTGCTGTACTTTGCCTAGCACATCCATGCCAAATAGTGCGCGCGACAATGCCGATGCATCCAGAGAGGGTAAGCGCATATGAGCTTGCAGGTCGCGCACATCTTCTTTAACAGCTTTATCCAATTCGGAGAAGGTGGCTCGGAATGTGCCCAGATCAGTAGTGAGCGCAGCCCCACTTGCCTGCACTGATTTCGACTTAACATCGAAATCATCGCGCAGCGATCCCAATTCTTTTAGTGAGGCTTGAATTTGTGTGATGTCCTGCAGATTGTCCAGCTTCACATTGGCCAAGCGGCGCTGCATGTCAGCAAAATCTTCCCCTTTGGGCATGGCGGTCATACGCGATTGCCATTGCTGGTTTTTTTCATCTAACGATTTATGAATGCCAGCGAGGACTGTGTTGCTTTTGAGGTCGCCACTCATTCCACTTAATTGCCCAAGGGGATTGGAGCCTGCGGCAATGGCGGCGAGATCACCCACCACATTTTGCGAGAACTCCTCTTTTATTTGCCCCAAGACTTTATCGCTATAACTTGCACCGAGTTCATCTTGCTGGACAGGTAGTACGCGACCGGGGATCTTGCGGGGTGTATTGATTTGTATATCCGTAATGGAAGCTTCGTTAATTACCACTTTGCCGCGCAACAAAGCATCCCACAACACATGAAAATTAATAGCGCCGATTTGCACCCGGTTGCTGGATGGTAAGCCAGGGTTGGTCATCTCAATATCACTGATTACCACTGACGCATTCAATACGCTGGTATTCAATTGGCCGATATTGACCTCCGCTCCGTTGGCTAATGTTGCGCCATATTCCAATCCGCGCCGCAAATGCATATCGAAAAAGAATGCAAAATAAAGTACGATGATCCCAATCACGATTGTCAGTGGAATGATCGCCTCAAAGCGGAACATCCCAACTTTTTTAGGCGTGGGCTGGCTTGTAGGGGCGGTGTTATCCACGGAGTTTTTCATAATTTGCATACCATTTGAACAGCGTCGTTCCAGCCCACATTTTCCACCAATGGCTATTTTTGAACCGTGTAACTACTGTGGCGCGGTAAATAAAAATTAAGCGCCTGCTGCCCAGAAACACCAGCGGTGCCAACAATATAGCCACTACTCCCGCACCCATAGTGATGCTGTTGTAAAATCGGGTAAGAGGAATGATAGGCATGTTGTACAAGGTGGTGAGCAGAGGTTGTAGCGCGCCGACCTCCAGAATGGCGGAGCCCACCACGTGTGAGATGGGATCAAATAACCATGCGATAAATGCAAAGAAGAAAGCTGACACCAACGCTGCACCGATCTGAATGCGGAATAAAAACAGGAAAATGATTACCAAGAGTGTTTGCAAAGACAGCGCAGGTGAAAAACCAAGGATCAAGCCGCAAGCAAAGCCTGCGGCAATTTGGTTGGTGCCGGTATCTGAATTGAGTAGATTAATCAGCGAAAACAGTTGTTTTAAAATGAGTGTCATGTATTTCCTCAATAAATTGCGCAGCAATCTGGTAAGAAAAGTTAGCTAAATATGCCAAGATTGATTGTGGGCAAATTGTAAACTAATTTAGTGTTGTGCCGTCAGTTCTTGGATGCTTAATCAAAATTATGCGAAGCCACCAAGAATAATTCTTGCGGTCGCAGTGGGTCGCTTGTTAGCAGCAAATTCCCTTGGTAGCAGCAAATTCCCTTGTTAGCGGCAAATTCTTAAGCGCCGTGCATTGATACCCCCTCCCTAATCCGCTATAATTCGCGCCAATTCAAAGCGGGATGAACGCACAGTTCGTTCCGCTTCTTTATGTCTACAGTCTTGGGAATTCCGATGCCGCACACAAACCCAGCCATTCTAGTTTTAGCCGATGGCACGGTCTTTCGCGGTATTGCCATCGGTGCTACCGGCAGCAGTGTCGGCGAGGTGGTGTTCAATACTGCAATGACCGGCTATCAGGAAATTCTGACTGACCCTTCCTATTGCAAGCAGATCGTCACACTGACTTATCCGCATATCGGCAATGTAGGCATCAACACCGAGGACGTGGAGTCGCGCCAGGTGTTCGCCAGCGGGCTTGTGATACGGGATTTGTCGTTGTCGGTGAGTAATTGGCGCAGTACGCAGTCGCTGCCGGATTATCTTAAAGCCAATAAAGTGGTAGCGATTGCCGATATAGACACGCGCAAGCTGACGCGCATTTTGCGCTCCAAGGGCGCGCAGAATGGCTGCATTGCAACGGGTTCAGATGAGGTGGCAGCATTGCAAGCGGCGCGTGATTTTACGGGGCTGAACGGCATGGATTTGGCGCAGGTGGTGAGCTGCGACCAACCTTATAGCTGGTCGCAGAGCGAGTGGAAGCTGGGTGCAGGATACGGGAGTCAGGATGTAGGATATGAGAGTCAGGTCAAAGGCGGGATAGAGGGAGCGCAACCCAGCATCCCGCATCCCATATCCCGTATCCTCCATGTGGTTGCCTATGATTTTGGCGTGAAGCGAAATATCTTACGCAAGCTGGCCGAGCGCGGCTGCAAAGTAACGGTGCTGCCAGCCAAGACCAGCGCAAAAGAGGCGCTGGCATTGAAGCCGGACGGCATATTTTTATCCAATGGCCCCGGTGATCCAGAGCCATGCGATTACGCGATTGCCGCGACACAACAATTTTTGCAAGCGGGTGTACCGCTGTTTGGCATTTGTCTCGGTCATCAGATTATGGGTCTGGCGGTGGGCGCGAAAACATTAAAAATGAAGTTCGGTCATCGCGGCGCTAACCATCCCGTGCAAGATTTGCAAAGCAAGCGCGTGATGATTACCAGCCAGAACCACGGTTTTGCTGTGGATGCGGCTACGCTGCCAGCGAATGCGCGAGTGACTCATGTGTCGCTATTTGATGGCAGCTTGCAAGGTTTTGAGATGACCGATAAACCCGCGTTCTGCTTTCAGGGTCATCCCGAAGCCAGTCCGGGGCCGCAGGATGTAGATTATTTGTTTGATCGCTTTGTAGGAATGATGGAGAAAAGAAAAACCTAACCACAGAGACACAGAGACACAGAGAAAACCTCTGTGCATACTCTGTGTCTCTGTGTCTCTGTGGTGAAAATAGTTTATGCCAAGACGCAGTGACATTAAGAGCATCCTGATAATCGGCGCAGGCCCCATCATCATCGGGCAAGCGTGCGAGTTTGATTATTCCGGCGCGCAAGCCTGCAAGGCGCTGCGCGAGGAAGGCTATCGCGTCATTCTGGTGAATTCAAATCCGGCCACGATTATGACCGATCCGGGCATGGCCGATGCCACTTACATTGAGCCCATCACCTGGAAGATGGTGGAGCGCATCATCGCCCGCGAAAAACCGGATGCGATTCTGCCGACGATGGGCGGGCAGACGGCGCTGAATTGCGCGCTTGATCTGGCCAAACATGGCGTGCTGGAAAAATATGGCGTGGAGATGATAGGCGCGTCGCGTGAGGCTATAGACATGGCTGAAGACCGCGAAAAATTCAAGCAAGCCATGACGCGCATAGGTTTGGCTTCGGCGCGTTCAGCTATTGCACACAGCATGGAAGAAGCATTGCAGGTGCAGCAGGTGATGGGTTTTCCGACCGTCATTCGTCCCTCGTTTACTATGGGGGGGTCTGGTGGCGGCATTGCTTACAACCGCGAAGAGTTCGTGGAGATCTGCGAGCGCGGTTTGGAGGCCAGCCCGACCAAGGAATTGTTGATCGAAGAATCCTTGCTCGGTTGGAAAGAATTTGAGATGGAAGTGGTGCGTGATCGCGCCGACAACTGCATCATTATTTGCTCGATAGAAAATCTCGACCCGATGGGGGTGCATACCGGTGACTCGATTACTGTGGCTCCGGCGCAGACCTTGACCGACAAGGAATATCAGATCATGCGCGATGCCAGTATTGCCGTGCTGCGCGAGATTGGTGTGGATACCGGCGGCTCCAATGTGCAATTCGCCATCAACCCGGACGATGGGCGCATGGTGGTGATTGAGATGAATCCGCGTGTGTCGCGCTCTTCCGCGCTGGCTTCCAAGGCCACTGGCTTTCCCATTGCTAAAGTCGCAGCGAAACTGGCCGTGGGCTACACGCTGGATGAATTGAAAAATGAAATTACCGGCGGCGCAACGCCCGCTTCATTCGAGCCGACCATAGATTATGTAGTGACCAAGATTCCGCGTTTCGCTTTTGAAAAATTCCCGCAGGCTAATGATCGTTTAACCACGCAGATGAAATCGGTGGGCGAGGTGATGGCGATAGGCCGCACCTTTCAGGAGTCATTCCAGAAAGCGTTGCGCGGCCTGGAAGTGGGTGTACATGGGCTGGACGAAAAATCAACTGACCGCGAGGCGATTGCCGCCGAGCTTGGCTCGCCCGGGCCGGAGCGTATCTGGGCGGTAGGCGATGCGTTCCGGGTCGGCATGAACGTGGATGAGATATTCAATTACAGCAAAATAGATCCGTGGTTTCTGGTGCAGATCGAAGACTTGCTTAAACGCGAAGCTGCGTTGGCTGGCCGTGCTTTAAGCACTCTGAGTGCGGATGAAATGCGCCAGTTGAAGCGGCGTGGTTTTGCTGACGCACGTCTGGCCAAGCTGCTGAGCAGCGATGCCGCCGCCGTGCGCCTTCACCGCCATGCGCTGGGTGTGCGCCCGGTGTTCAAGCGCGTGGACACTTGTGCCGCCGAATTTGCCACCAACACCGCATATATGTATTCCACCTACGAGGAAGAATGCGAATCTGCGCCAACTAACAACAAAAAAATTATGGTGCTGGGCGGTGGCCCAAACCGTATCGGGCAGGGCATCGAGTTTGATTATTGCTGCGTACATGCTGCGTTAGCCATGCGCGAAGATGGGTATGAAACCATCATGGTCAATTGTAATCCAGAAACGGTTTCCACTGATTACGACACTTCAGATCGTTTGTATTTTGAGCCGCTGACCCTGGAAGATGTGCTGGAAGTGGTAGCGGTGGAAAAACCATTCGGTGTGATCGTACAGTTTGGCGGTCAGACTCCATTGAAGCTGGCGCACGGTCTGGAGCAGAATGGCGTGAACATTATTGGCACTACGCCGGACATGTTGGATTGCGCGGAGGATCGCGCGCGTTTCCAGCAGATGTTGCAGCGCCTGGGTTTGAAGCAGCCGCCGAATCGCACGGTGCGTACCGTCGAGGAAAGCATTGCCGGTGCGCTTGAAATAGGCTATCCGCTGGTGGTGCGACCATCTAATGTGTTGGGCGGGCGGGCGATGGAAATAATTCACGCCCAAGCTGATTTAGAGCGCTATATGCGCGACGCCGTGGAAGCCTCCAGAATCTATCCTGAACGCATGCCGATTTTGCTGGATCGTTTCTTGAACGACGCGATTGAGGTGGATGTGGATGCGGTGTCGGATGGCACAGAAGTATTGATCGGCGGCATCATGGAGCACATCGAACAAGCGGGTGTGCATTCCGGCGACTCGGCCTGTTCCTTGCCGCCGTTTTCACTGTCGCAAACTTTGCAGGATGAGCTGCGCCGTCAAACGGTGGCCATGGCTCGTGCCTTGAATGTGGTGGGCTTGATGAATGTGCAATTCGCCATCCAAGTGGACAAGGTGGAAGGCGAGACCGTGTATGTGCTGGAAGTGAATCCCCGCGCTTCACGCACCGTGCCGTTCGTGTCCAAGGCAACTTCCCTGCCGTTGGCAAAAATAGCGGCGCGCTGCATGGTGGGTCAGACGCTGGCGCAACAGGGTGTGACTAAAGAAGTTATTCCGCCGTATTATTCGGTCAAGGAAGCGGTGTTTCCGTTCATCAAATTTCCCGGTGTGGACACTATCCTCGGCCCGGAAATGAAATCTACTGGCGAGGTGATGGGTGTAGGCGATACTTTTGCCGAGGCTTTTGTGAAGTCGCAACTGGCAGCGGGCGTTAAATTGCCTTCTTCAGGCCGCGTATTTATCAGTGTGCGCGGTGAAGACAAGCCGGGTGCGGTTGAAGTTGCAAAAAACCTGCGCGACATGGGCTTTACCCTGTTGGCCACACGCGGCACAGCAGCTGTGTTGGCCACTGCGGGGGTGGCGGTGGCGGTGGTGAACAAGGTCGCAGAAGGACGCCCGCATATTGTGGATATGATCAAGAATGGAGAGATCAATCTGATTGTGAACACGGTAGATAGCAAGCGTAGCGCGATGCAGGATTCCTATTCCATCCGTCATGCCGCGTTGCAGGGTAAAGTGACTTACTTCACCACACTAGCAGGTGCGCGTGCGGCTTGCCTGGGTATGAAAAATTGGGTGGAATGGCGGGTGTATGATTTGCAGGGGCAACACCAACGTCTCAAATTAACCCATTAGTAAACTTTTTAGAAGGTATTTAGCATGAGCAAAACCCCATTAACCTTATTAGGCGCGGAGCTATTGCGTAACGAATTGCAGCAATTAAAAACGGTTGAGCGCCCTTGGGTGATTAACGCGATTTCTGAAGCGCGAGCACAAGGCGATTTATCTGAGAATGCTGAGTATGAAGCGGCTAAAGAGCGCCAGAGTTTTGTCGAAGGACGCATCATTGAGCTGGAAAGCAAGCTGGGTAATGCGCAGGTGATAGATCCCAAAACTATCAATGCTGGTGGTCGGTGTGTGTTTGGCGCGACAGTGGAGCTGGAAGATGTCGCGACCGGCAATGTCATGGTTTACCAGATCGTCGGCGATGATGAGGCAGACATCAAGCAACTAAAAATTTCTATTAGTTCACCCATTGCGCGCGCGCTTATTGGCAAGAGCAGCGGTGACGTTGCCGAAGTGCAAGCGCCGGGTGGGGTGCGCGAATACGAAGTAGTGAACGTACAGTATATCTAGCACGTAGGGTGGACACGGTTTTTCCCCGCAAGGGAGAGGCCGTGGTTGGACAGCCGACAAGTCGGCAACAACCACGCACTGTGCCCACGCAGTTTTAAGTCCTACCGACTACCCAATTGTTTCTTGGTCAGCGGCTTACCCTTGCGGCGAGCGGGTTTCTTTTCCGGTTCGTCTTCTTGCGGCTGGTAAATGACCAGAATTTTACCTATGTGTTGCACTGGCGCGGCATTCAGTTCGGTGCATATCTGCTCCAGCATGTTCTTGCGCGCGTCGCGGTCTCCGTCTTGGACGCTGATCTTGATGACCTCATGGCTTTTTAGAGCGCGGCTGATTTCCAACAGCACAGCGCTGGTCAGGCCAGCAGCACCGATTATCACGGTTGGCTTTAAGGGGTGCGCGCGCGCCTTCAGGTTTTGGCGTTGCAATGTGGTTAGCGTTAACATTTTATGAGTAATTCCAGATTCAAGGGCGGCAGTGTAAACGATGAAGCGATCCAAAACCAGCAAACAATGGATGCACGAGCATGTCAACGATCAGTATGTGCAGCGCGCACAGAAAGAAGGCTACCGCTCGCGCGCCGCATATAAACTGTTGGAAATTGATGAAAGTGACCGCTTGCTCAAGCGCGGAATGGTGGTGGTGGATTTAGGGGCGACACCGGGCGGCTGGTCACAAGTAGCTGCGGCCAAGGTGGGGTCATCCGGTCAGGTGATTGCGCTCGACCTGTTGCCGCTGTTGCCGATACACGGTGTGGAATTTATTCAGGGCGACTTTCGTGAGGAAAGCGTGTTGGCGCAACTGGAGGAAAAGCTGGGCGGCAAGCAAGTTGGGCTTGTAATTTCTGATATGGCGCCCAATATAAGCGGCATAGGGCTGAGCGACCAAGCGCGGGCTATGGACTTGGCGGAATTGGCGCTGGACTTTGCCCTGCAACATTCGCCACCCGGCGCGGCATTTCTAGTGAAAGTATTTCAAGGCGTAGGTTTTGAAAGCTACCTGAAGCTGATGCGCGCTCACTTTGACCGTGTTGTAACACGCAAACCGGATGCATCACGCGATCGTAGCAGTGAATTGTATTTGTTGGGCCTAGGAAAAAAATGATAGCTAATACCCGCTCGGCTTGAGTAATTGCACGGAAAGTAGTCTAATGAGTGTCGTTTTTGGCTAGTCACATGTCAGTTTAAGGAGTTAATTTGAACAATCTATTTAAGAGTATCGGAATTTGGCTGATCGTGGCCCTGGTGTTAATGACGGTATTTAATCAATTCAACTCGCGCCAACAGATGGGTTCGCAGGTGCAGATGGATTATTCGCAATTTCTGGATGCCGTTAAACAGGGGCAAATCAGCAAAGTGACCATAGAAGGCCGCACCTTAAAGGCAGTGACCAATGATGGCAAGCGCATTACCAGCTATGCGCCGCAAGATTTGTGGTTGGTGTCTGACTTAATCAAAAATGGTGTCAAGATTGAAGCCAAGCCGGAAGAAGAACAATCCTTTTTGATGAGTATTTTTGTGTCGTGGTTTCCGATGTTGCTCCTGATTGGCGTGTGGGTTTTTTTCATGCGTCAGATGCAGGGCGGCGGCAAGGGCGGCGGCATGTTCTCCTTTGGTAAAAGCAAGGCAAAGTTACTAGACGATGCCAAGGAACGGGTGACTTTTGCTGATGTGGCGGGCTGCGATGAAGCCAAGGAAGAAGTTTCTGAGCTGGTAGATTTTTTGCGTGACCCGACCAAATTCCAGAACTTAGGTGGCCGTATTCCGCGTGGAGTGCTGATGGTAGGCAATCCCGGCACCGGTAAAACGCTGCTGGCTAAAGCCATCGCGGGTGAAGCAAAGGTGCCGTTCTTTTCGATTTCGGGTTCCGATTTTGTGGAAATGTTCGTGGGTGTAGGCGCGGCACGCGTGCGCGACATGTTCGAACAAGCCAAGAAGCAGGCACCGTGCATCGTGTTCATTGATGAAATTGATGCAGTCGGTCGCCAACGTGGGGCAGGCATGGGTGGCGGTAACGATGAGCGTGAACAGACGCTGAATGCCTTGCTGGTGGAAATGGACGGCTTTGAGGGCGCGAGCGGGGTGATTGTAATCGCGGCTACCAATCGTCCCGACGTGTTGGATTCTGCGTTATTGCGCCCGGGGCGTTTTGATCGTCAAGTGGTCGTACCCTTACCCGATATTCGTGGCCGCGAACAGATTCTAGTGGTACACATGCGTAAAGTGCCGGTTGCGCCTGATGTGAAGGCCGACATTCTTGCGCGCGGTACGCCCGGCATGTCCGGCGCTGATTTGGCTAATCTGGTCAACGAGGCGGCGCTGTTTGCCGCACGGCGCAGCAAGCGCTTTGTCGAAATGGATGATTTTGAATCGGCCAAAGACAAGATAATGATGGGCGCAGAACGCCGCTCCATGATTATGCCGGAGGCAGAGCGCCGCAACACTGCTTATCATGAATCCGGTCACGCTGTGGTAGCCAAGCTGCTGCCTAAGACTGATCCTGTTCATAAAGTCACCATCATTCCGCGTGGTCGCGCCCTAGGGCTGACCATGCAGTTGCCGGCTGAAGACCGTTACAGCATGGATAAAAGTCGCATTCTGGATACGATCGCGGTGCTGTTTGGCGGGCGCATTGCTGAAGAACTTTTCATGCAGCAGATGACAACCGGCGCATCCAATGATTTTGAGCGCGCCACCGATATGGCGCGGCGCATGGTTACGCAATGGGGCATGACCGATGCTTTAGGGCCTATGGTATATGGCGAGAATGACAGCGAAATATTCCTTGGCCGTTCTGTGACTACGCACAAAAATATTTCTGAAGCGACTATGCAGCAAGTAGATGCAGAAATTCGTCGCATCATAGATCAGCAATATGCTTTGGCACGCCAACTGCTCGAAACCAATCGCGATAAAGTTGAGGCAATGACTAAAGCGCTATTGGAATGGGAAACGCTGGATGCCGATCAACTTGACGACATTATGGGTGGCAAGCCGCCGCGTGCGCCCAAACCCAGCCAGCCTAGTTCCACACCTAAGCCGCCACAGGATGCAGCGCCTACAGCGCCTGCAGCTGCACCCGCTCAGCCCGCTCAGGGAGCCTAAAGCAGGATGCGGGATATGGGATGCAGGATACAGGGGTAGTAGTCCCGTATCCCGTATCCCGTATCCCGTATCCCGTATCCCGTATCCCGTATCCTCAATGTTTCTCCACTGCGGTAATTTTCATCTAGACCTCTCTTGCCCCTTGGTCATGGGCATCGTCAACGTCACGCCCGATTCCTTCTCTGATGGGGGGAAATATTTTCAGCGTGATACCGCCTTGGCACATGCCCATCTGCTTATTCAAGACGGAGCACACATACTAGACATCGGCGGCGAATCCACGCGCCCCGGCGCACAGCCAGTCAGTGTGCAGCAAGAGCTGGATCGCATCATGCCGGTGATAGAAGGTTTGCGTGACGCTCCCTTGCCATTGTCAATAGATACCCATAAACCAGAAGTGATGAGTGCCGCGTTAGCAGCAGGGGCGAGCATGGTCAACGACATACACGCGCTGCAAGATACGCAGTCATTGGCCACCGTGGCTAAAAGCAAAGCGGCTATATGCCTCATGCACATGCAAGGCACACCGCAAACCATGCAACAACAGCCGCATTATCGCGATGTGGTAGCGGAGGTGCTGCAATTTTTAAGGTTACGGCTTGATGCTTGTCTAGCAGCGGGTATTGCTCGTGAGCGCATCGTAGTTGACCCTGGTTTTGGTTTTGGAAAAACATTGGCGCATAATCTTGATTTGTTGCGGCGATTTCACGAATTTTCCGTGCTGAATGTGCCATTGCTTGCCGGGCTATCGCGCAAATCTATGCTTGGCGCGATCACCGGGCGGACTACCGATCACCGTGACCATGCTAGTGTGGCGGCAGCGTTGTTGGCTGTGCAGCGTGGCGCACACATAGTGCGCGTGCATGATGTGCGGGCGACAGTGGATACGTTGAAAGTTTGGAATGCGGTGGATCAAAAACATTGAACCATAGAGATACAGAGAAACATTAACAAGAATTTGTGTTGATAGGTTTTAGCTTGGATTGCTTTTGACTTTCTCTATGTCTCTGTGGTGAGATGTTTTCCTGTAGTGAGGAATTTTTAGGAGTAATGTAATGAGCAGAAAATATTTCGGTACCGATGGTGTGCGTGGCAAAGTGGGCGATCATCCGATCACGCCTGAATTTGTGATGCACCTCGGTTATTCCGCAGGCAAAGTGCTGGCGGCAGCGGATTGGCATTTATCTCAGGGTGAGAATCCTGCTGTGCTTATCGGCAAGGACACGCGCATCTCAGGTTATATGCTGGAAGCTGCGTTGCAAGCCGGTTTGATCGCCGCCGGGGTGGATGTTTATCTGGCCGGGCCAGTGCCGACCCCGGCTGTTGCTTATCTCACTCGTGCCTTGCGCTTGCAGGCAGGTATTGTTATCTCTGCCTCACATAATTCTTTTGAAGATAACGGCATCAAATTTTTCTCCCATCAGGGTGTAAAGCTGCCGGATGCAACCGAGCGTGCGATTGAGGCTGGATTGGAATCCCCGATAGTCTGTATGCCTTCGGACAAGCTGGGTCGAGCCAAGCGCATAGACGATGCCACTGGACGCTACATCGAATTTTGCAAGAGCAGCTTCCCCTATGATCTTGATTTGCGCGGATTGAAGCTGGTGGTGGATAGCGCACACGGCGCTGCTTACCATATCGCCCGCCATGTATTTCACGAATTAGGCGCGGATGTGGTGGCTATCGGTGTGCAGCCAGATGGAAAAAATATCAATGATGGTTATGGCGCAACGGCACCAGCCAATTTGCAGCAAGCGGTTAAAGATCACCATGCCGATATGGGTATCGGCCTCGATGGTGATGCCGACAGATTAGTGATGGTGGACGCAGATGGGCGTTTGTACGATGGCGACCAATTGCTTTACATCATTGCTCGACATCGCCAAGCGCAAGGCACGCTCAAGGGCGGAATCGTGGGCACCTTGATGACCAATCTCGCCTTTGAACATGCGATGCAGCGCATGAACATTCCCTTTGCGCGCGCCAAAGTGGGGGATCGCTACGTCATGGAATTATTGCAGGAAAAAGGCTGGCAACTGGGCGGAGAAAATTCTGGCCACATCATCAGCCTCGATTGCCACTCCACTGGCGATGGCATTGTCTCGGCCTTGCAAGTTTTGCAAGCCCTGTGCGTCAGCCAGCAAACATTGGCGCAGGCCGTAGCTGAACTCACCTTGTATCCGCAAACACTGGTCAATGTGCGCGTGAGCAAAGGAAAGGATTGTTCAGCACATGCCAGCGTGCTCGCGGCAGTGGTCGCTGCAGAAACTGCGCTGGATGGCAAAGGCCGTGTGCTATTGCGACCTTCGGGCACGGAGCCATTGTTGCGCGTTATGGTTGAAGGCGAGGATGGCAGCAAGGTGCGACATTGGGCGGAAAGCATTGCCCAGGTAGTGCGCGAGGTGGCGTAATTCCCGTTTCAGTTCAAAAGTAAAATAACCCCTAGCGCGGATCACACCCGCCATAATCAGCGAGAAAATTTTAGCAACGTGGGAAGGTAATCCTGACACTAAGGCCGCCGAGTAAGGCAGCGCGGCTGAATAAAATTTCGGCAAGATGAATTTCTGCAATGCGTTTCGTAATGGATAATCCCAGGCCAACGCCATCCGCCACAGTTGGGCTGATGCGATTGAAGCGCTGGCCGAGAAGTGCGATTTTTTCATCGGCAACGCCAATGCCACTGTCAGCAATTTCCACTTCTATCTGCTTAGTTTCTGTGAGGCGTAATGTTACCTCTACACGCCCGCCCATTGGTGTATAGCGGATGGCGTTGTCTAACAAATTGCGAAGCAGGATGTGCAACATGTCTGCCGACCCGGTTAGGGTGGGCTGAGTTTCAGCTGTGAAGCTGATCTCGATGTTTTTAGAGAGCGCGCTACCACCCAATTCGGCGCAGCATTCCTGGGTGAGTGATGCCAGGTTGAGCGGTGCAAAATCGGGTGTAGAAAGTTCATCGAGCCGAGATAGAGTCAGCAATTGTCCAACCAGATGGGCCATGCGCTCTGCACCTTGCAGCGCCTTGGCCAGCGATTCCTTACGCTCGGATTCATTGCCGGATAGTTGTGCAGCCTGAACTTGTGCTTGCAGTGCTGCAAGCGGGGTACGCAATTCGTGCGAGGCATCGGCGGTAAAGCGCCGCTCATTTTCGATGGTTTTTGCGATGCGGATGAGCAGGCTATTCAGCGCGGCTACGACCGGGACAATTTCTTTTGGCGCGTTGGGCAGCGCTATCGGGGTGAGTTGTCCTGGTGTTAGCAGGTGCAATGAATCAGTGAGTTTATGCAGTGGCCTTAAACCGTAGCGGATTGCAAATAGTGTGAACAGCGCCAACAGAGGCAGGCCAAATAGAAATGGGGCGATATTGTGCCAAGCCACTTCTTTAGCCAGATCGTTGCGCGCTTGACCATTCTGACCCACCCACACATCCACGCCGCGCTGCTCATCGCGCTGCCGATAATAGCGCCAATGTTCGCCCTGCCAGTCGCCGCTGCTGAAACCATGAGCAGGTAATTGTGCAGCATTCATGCCGGAAACATTGTCTGAACGCAGTAGGATGCGGGGTAATTTATCGTTGGTGTTCCACACCTGAAAAGCCAGCGTTTGCTGGTATTTGTGGACATGGGGCGGCATTGGCTCAGCGAATTCATCATCATTGTCAGTATGTGATGCCACGATCATCAGGCTTTGTGCAAACTGAGCCAGTTGGGCATCAAAAATTTCATCCGCCTCTTGCAGGGCATTTTTGTAGCTTTCATAACCGGCCAACAGGCCGAACAACAGCACGGTGGCCAGCACTAGCAGCATGAGCCTGGTTTGCAAAGAGGTATTGGTTGAGATCATGTTGGGCGCTCCACGCTGTAGCCGATGCCGCGCAAGGTACGAATGAAATCGCTGCCCAGTTTTTTTCGTAAATGATGAATAAAGACTTCGATAGTATTGCTGTCCGCACTATCGCCCCAGCCATAAATGCTTTGTTCCAGTTGGGCTCGGGTCAGCACGCGGCCTGCGTTTTGCACCAGCAACTCAAGCACGGCAAACTCCTTGGCAGACAGTTCGACGAGCATGTTTTCATGCCATGCCTGCCGTGTGTCTGGATCAATTTCTACCGCGCCTAAACGGATGCGTGGCGAGGCGCGCCCGGCTGAGCGGCGGATTAGGGCGTGCAGCCTAGCGGCCAGCTCTTCCATGTCTATCGGCTTGATAACGTAATCATCCGCGCCGAGGCCGAAGCCCTTGAGTTTATCCAGCTTGCTGTCGCGCGCGGTGAGAATTAAAACTGGAGTATGCAGGCCTTTGTTCCTGACTGCTTGCAGCAGGGTCAGGCCATCCTGTTGTGGCAGGCCGAGATCCAGCACAACAGCAGCGTATTCCTCACTGCTCAGGGCGTTTTCTCCCTGCCGTCCATCGCGCATCCAGTCCACGGTAAAGCCCAGATGACTGAGACTTTTCTGTATGCCGTCGCCGAGCAGGGCATCGTCTTCCACCACCAGTATTCTCATCTACTTTGTTATCCAGAAATTAATTTTGAGCATTAAGGTACGGTTAAGAATTGCTAGTCAAACTGGTTTCGTCGCACAGATTCACTGGCTATGCCCAGACAGATAAATAACCGAAGGAGTTCTCATTATGAATATGTTTAGAGTCAGCGTCACGTTGATATTGCTGACAAGTGCCGGCTCGGTATTGGCGGACACGCCAGCCAGCTTGGTGGCTGGTTACACGGCGGAAGCCGCACAAGCAGCGCCCGGCTTTACGGCCTCTACTCAGCGCGGGCAGAGTTTCTTCACCAAGGAATGGGGTGTCTCCAGCAAGATGCCGAATTGTACGGTTTGTCATGGAAAGAATCTGAAAGTGGATGGCAAACACGTTGTGACCGATAAACGCATTGCGCCATTTTCGCCAGCGGCAAACCCGGAGCGTTTCACCAACGCCAAGAAGGTTGAAAAATGGTTTAAGCGCAATTGTACGGAAGTAGTGGGGCGCGAGTGTACGGCTGCCGAAAAGGCGGATTTTATTCAATTTGTAATTAAAGGAGTTTAGCGATGAAATTATTTACGGTGAGATCACTTACAGTGAAAACAATTACAGCAGGCTTGCTGGTTTTTGGCAGCACGATGGCGTACGCCGATGGCGCTCGTTTTAATGTTCCCAACAATGCCAAATGGAAAGAAGAATGTGGCAGTTGCCATATCGCCTATCCACCGCAATTGTTGACGGGGAATGACTGGCAAAAAATGATGACAAGTCTAGATAAGCACTTTGGCGCAAACGCAACGCTAGATGCCGCAGATAACAAGGAAATTCTGAATATTCTGCAAGGTCATGCCGGAAGCGGTGATAAACATAGTGCGAACAGCTTACGCATTACCGATACATCTTGGTTCAAGCGTGAGCACCGCGAGATTGCCGATAGCGCGTGGTCTAGCCCGGCAATTAAGAGCCGAGCCAACTGTACAGCCTGTCACGTTAATGCAGAGCGCGGTGATTGGTCAGAAGATGGTGTCAGAATGCCGGGTGGAAAACGGT
This sequence comes from Gallionellaceae bacterium, assembly GCA_043755195.1. GTDB lineage: Bacteria > Pseudomonadota > Gammaproteobacteria > Burkholderiales > Gallionellaceae > Nitrotoga. Next base: position 27,383 of record JAYUTK010000050.1, on the reverse strand, counting down.
ATGAGAAGGATTGAGTGGATTAACATTCGAAAGGATTAGCCATGAAAAAAATATTAGTCTGGGATCTGCCCACGCGCTTGGGGCACTGGTTGCTGGTTATCGCCTTTGTATTGTCTTATGTAACTGGCGACAGCGAGACATGGCGGCTGGTGCATGTGGCAGCGGGGTATGCGATGGCCGGTGTGCTGACCTTCCGTTTTTTCTGGGGAATAGCCGGGACGCGATATGCCCGCTTCGCATCGTTTCTGTTTTCACCGCGTCAGGTAGTGGCTTACTTGGGTGGGTTGCTGAAAGGAAAATCCACCCACTGGGTGGGACACAATCCTGCTGGAAGCTATGCGATCTATGCCTTGATGTTGCTTGGCCTAGCCACTACGGGCAGTGGTTGGGCAGTGTATGAGGAGATGGGGGGCGATACTCTGGCGCAAATTCACGAGCTCATGTCCTATGCCATGCTGGGCGTGGTCGGCTTGCATGTGACTGGGGTTGTGGTCAGCAGCCGGTTGCACCACGAAAACCTGGTGCGTAGCATGATTGATGGATACAAGCAGGGGAAAGTAACGGATGCCATCGAGTCCCGTAAAAGTGCTTGGGCAATATTGTTGCTAAGTTCGGCGATTATTGCGGGCATGATGGCCTACTTAAACTAACTTTTTTACCTGCATTGTTTTAAAGGGGAGCAAGGCGAAGAGAGTCGGGCGATTAAGCTAAAAACTCCTGAGGCGGTTGCGAGATAAGCAACCGCCGATTCAAATCCGGCTCTTTAAATTTGTGGTGCAGGTTTGCTGTCCCAGAATGGCTTTCAAAGCGACCAGATCACATAACTCTATATATTTACTCTGCACGTTAATCAATCCTTCTTTTTGGAATTTTGAAAACGTGCGGCTTACTGTCTCCAATTTTAATCCCAAATAACTGCCGATTTCTTCGCGCGTCATGCGCAAATTAAAACTGCTGGATGAATAGCCACGCGCCGCAAAGCGTTGTGACAGGTTGAGCAGGAAGGCCGCCATACGTTCCTCTGCCTTCATGCTGCCGAGTAGCAGCATGATGCCATGATCGCGCACAATTTCACGGCTCAGGATTCGATGCAAATGGCGTTGCAGGGTGGGAATGTCGCGGCTTAACTGTTCCAGTTGGCTGAAATGAATTTCGCATATTTCACTGTCTTCCAGCGCGATAGCATCGCAGGGATGGATGTCGGTGCTGATCGCATCCATGCCGATCATTTCCCCCATCATGTGAAAGCCGGTAACCTGCTCACGCCCGTCGTTCAGCAGGGTAGCAGTTTTAAAAAATCCAGTACGCACTGCGTAAATGGATTGAAAGTGCTCGCCAGCGCGATATAGATACGCTCCGCGTTTAAAGGTCTGTTTGGCACTGACCATATGATCAAGCTGTTCAATTTCCTCGGCATCCAGTCCCGCTGGTAGACACAGTTCATTCAGGCTGCATGATGAGCATGCTGTGTTGGAGGTTTTCAAATTATTTGTAATGCAAAATGGGGGGGGCACCGTCAATCGGCGCTAAAGGTTGCATTCTACGTCAAGCGCTGCAACATGAATATTGATCTAGATCAAATAGCGCCCCTGATTTGGCTGGCATAGTCCGCTTTGTAAATTATGGAGCGGGAGCGGAGCCTATGGACGGGCAAGATATTCAAGCGCTAGAAGTAGATGTGGAGTTGATACGCAAGCTGGATCGCAACGGTCCGCGCTACACCTCTTATCCCACGGCTGATCGTTTTGTCGAAGCGTTCAATGCGGATAGCTACCAATCATGGGTGGCCAAGCGCAATCTGGGCGGCGTTCAGCGTCCGCTTTCCATTTACGTGCATATCCCGTTCTGCAATACCTTGTGCTTTTATTGCGGCTGCAACAAGGTGATCACCAAGGATAAATCCAAGGCCGAGGTGTATCTGGAATATCTCAAAAAGGAAATTGCCATGCAGGGCGCTATGTTCCATGGTGATTCGGTAGTAACACAGCTGCATTTTGGCGGGGGAACGCCTACCTTTCTCAGCGATGAACAATTGAGCGAAGTGATGGAGACCATACGTTCTCATTTTCGCTTGGTAGAAGGCGGGGAATATTCAATTGAAATAGATCCTCGCAAAGTCAACGCGCAAACGATCGCATTGCTGGGCAAGTTGGGCTTTAATCGCATCAGTCTAGGCGTACAGGATTTTGACCCGGAAGTGCAGAAGGCGGTGAATCGCATCCAAAGCGAAGAGGAAACGCTGAGCGTGATAGAAGCAGCGCGTCGCTCTGGCTTTAAATCAGTCAGCATAGATTTAATTTATGGTCTGCCTAAGCAGAATGTCGCCGGCTTTAGCCGCACGCTGGAACGCATCATTGCAGCTGACCCCGATCGGTTGGCCATTTATAACTATGCCCACTTGCCGGCGTTGTTCAAGCCGCAGCGTCGAATCAATGAGGACGATCTACCTACGCCTGACACCAAACTTCAGATCATGAGCATGGCCATCCAGCGCATGACCGCTGCCGGTTATGTGTATATCGGCATGGATCATTTCGCCAAGCCGGATGATGAGTTGGCCGTAGCGCAGCGCATGGGTCGGCTGCACCGCAATTTTCAGGGTTACTCAACCCATGCCGACTGCGATCTGGTTGCGCTCGGTGTGACTGCTATCGGCAAAGTCGGCCCGACCTACAGCCAAAACTACCGCACCCTGGAAGAGTATTACGACAGCTTGGATAACGATGTGTTGCCCATCATGCGCGGCCTGGAGTTGTCGGCAGACGATCTGTTGCGGCGCGACATTATTCAGGCCTTGATGTGCCACTTCGCCTTGTCCAAAGAGTCATTTGAAATTGCCTATTTGATTGATTTCGACAGCTACTTTGAGCAGGAGCTGACGGAGTTAAAAACCTATCAAGGATATGGACTGGTCAAGCTGGAAAACGGCTGGATTACGGTCACGCCCAAGGGACGTTTGTTGATCCGAAACATCGGCATGATTTTCGACAAATACCTGCGCATAAATCAGGAAAGAAAGATGTATTCGAAAGTGATTTGAGTAAGTAGGTTTGAATTTTTTATTTTAAGAGGAGGTAAGGCGTGGAAACGACACAAGTGAAATATGACTTTGAGGTAGTCAAATGGTTTTCGGTCATGGCGGTCGTTTATCTGGTGGTGGGTACGTTGATCGGGGTTTACATTGCCTCTGAACTGGCTTGGCCATTTTTGAATTTTGATATTCCGCAGATTACGTTTGGCCGACTGCGTCCGCTGCATACCAACGCGGTGATTTTCGCGTTTGGCGGCTGTACGCTGATGGCGACTGCGTTCTATTCGGTGCAACGCACCGGCAGCACCAGTTTGTGGAGCAATAAGATGGCTTGGCTGACTTTCTGGGGCTGGAATCTGGTCATCGTTTCGGCGGTGATTACCTTACCGCTCGGTCTGACGCAATCCAAGGAGTACGCCGAGCTGGAGTGGCCGATAGATATTCTGATCGCCATTGTGTGGGTGATGTTCAGTTTTAATTTCATGATGACGGTGGCCAAGCGCAAGACTTCGCACATCTATGTGTCGAACTGGTTCTTCATGGGCATGATGGTCATGATTACCTATTTGCATGTGGTCAACAGCCTGGCGATTCCAGTCAGCATGTTCAAATCCTACTCGGTTTTCTCCGGCGTACAGGACGCCATGATCCAGTGGTGGTGGGGGCATAACGCGGTTGGCTTTTATCTGACTGCTGGCTTCCTCGGCATCATGTATTACTTCGTGCCCAAGCAGACCGGGCGGCCTATTTTTTCTTATCGCTTGTCGGTATTGCATTTCTGGACGCTGATGTTCGGCTATGTGTGGCTGGGCGCGCACCACTTGCAATACACCGCGCTGCCGGACTGGACCGGTTCACTGGGCGCAGCCGTTTCATTGGCCATGATTATTCCATCCTGGGGCGGCGCGATGAACGGCATGATGACGCTGTCCGGCGCGTGGGACAAATTGCGCACCGATTACATACTCCGCTTCATGGTGGTGTCGCTGGCCTTCTATGCCATGTCCACATTTGAAGGGCCGGTGATGGCAGTGAAGACCGTCAACGCTCTGTCGCATTACACCGATTGGACCATAGGCCATGTGCATTCCGGCGCGCTGGGCTGGGTGGTCATGATCTCTGCGGGTGCGATTTACCATATGGTGAAACGGTTGTGGAACACAGAAATGTATTCCGACCAGCTGGTCAATCTGCATTTCTGGATGGCTACCGTGGGCGCGGTGATCTACGTCACCGCCATGTGGGTGTCCGGCATCATGCAGGGCTTGATGTGGCGCGACTACGATGAGTTCGGCACGCTCAGCTACACCTTTGCTGAGTCGGTGGCGGCGATGCATCCCTATTATGTGATGCGTGCCGTGGGCGGCTTGATCTTCTTCAGCGGTGCCGTGGTCATGCTGTTCAATGTGCTGATGACCATACGCAGCGCCAGTCCAGCATCCAGCATGCGCGCCATTCCCGTTACCCATTAATATCAGGAGCACATAACATGGCTGACAAAATTTATTCAACCCGGCTGCAAGACAAATTAGAGCGCAATAGTTTTCTTCTGCTCATCACGCTGATGGTGCTGCTATCGGTGGGTGGGCTGGTGGAAATCGTACCGCTGTTTTATTTGAAAAGCACAATGGAGCACAACCAGTATCCCGAAGTTTTATGGCAGCGCAAACCCGGCATGACCTTGGCTGACTGGAAAGCGGGTGATGGTGTGCGTCCTTACACGCCACTGGAGCAGGCGGGGCGCGATGTGTATATCCGCGAAGGCTGTTACCTGTGCCACTCGCAGATGATACGCCCGTTCCGCGACGAGAAAGAGCGCTATGGCCATTATTCGCTGGCGTCCGAATCCATGTATGACCATCCGTTCCAGTGGGGCTCGAAGCGCACCGGCCCGGATCTGGCGCGGGTTGGCGGAAAATATTCCGATGAGTGGCATATCAGCCATTTGTTGGCACCGCGTTCGGTGGTGCCGGAATCGGTGATGCCCAACTATCCCTGGCTGGAAAAAAACATGATTGATGGTGAGCAACTAACCAAAAATTTGCGTGGCCTGAAAGCGGTGGGCGTGGCGTATAGCGACGATGACATTGCCCGCGCGCAAGCCGAGGTGCAGGGCAAAACCGAGCTGCAAGGTTTGGTGGCGTTTTTGCAAGTGTTGGGCACCATGGTCAAGTTCGAGGAAGGGAAGGAATATCGTGATTAATGCGACGGATTATTTTCATACTGAATGGGCGGCGATGTCGTTGCATGACTGGATAGGCATGATTATCACCGTCACTGTGTTTTTATTAATGATAGGCGCTTATGTGTTTGTCCTCGACCCCAAACGCAAGAATGAACTGGAAGCGCAACGGCATATTCCGCTGGATGAAGGCCGGTTAGAAAAAGGAGAAAGATGATGAGTGAAAAAGACAAAAAAAATCTGCTCGAGGGCGAGGATACCGGCCATGTATGGGATGACGATTTGCGCGATCTGACTAACGAGCCGCCGAAGTGGTGGCTGCTCGGATTGTATGCCAGCGGCATCTGGGTGCTTGGCTACTTTCTGCTCTACCCCGCGATTCCGATGGCCACTGGCCATAGCAAGGGCTTAATGGGCTGGACGGCAATCAAGGAATATAAACAGGACAAACAGACCATAGACGCGGTGCGCGAACCCTATGAAAAACGCATCAAGGAAATGAGTGCGGAAGCTATTCTGGCCGACCGGGAGTTGGTCAATTATGTGACACGTTCAGCCAAGGTGTTGTTTGGAGATAACTGCGCGCCATGCCATGGCGCGGGCGGTCAGGGCAATCCTGGTTACCCGGTGCTGGCCGATGATGACTGGCTGTATGAGGGTGGCATTGCCCACATTGAAGAAACTATCACCAATGGCCGCCAAGGCATGATGACGGCACACGGGGCAGCTTTGTCAGCTCAGCAAATTGAGGATGTAGCCCAGCATGTGCTGGCGATGAGCAAGGGTGGCGAGTATGCGCCGGGCAAAGAGGTGTTTATGGCCAGCGATTGCACCGGCTGTCATGGTGCGGATGCCAAGGGCAATACCGCGATGGGCGCGGCTAATCTGACCGACAGCGTGTGGCGCTTTTCCGGCACGCTCGATGCGGTCAAATACACCATCTCACACGGTGTCAATGATGAAAGCGACCCCCAAACCCGTTCTTCCAGGATGCCTGCATGGGGTAGCAGCGGTCGGCTTTCTTCCACTGAGGTCAAGAAGCTGGCGGTGTACGTGCATGAGCTGGGAGGCGGCAAGTGATTCCAACTCCCGATAAAGCGATCACTGCGTTGGCTTCGTCTTCGGCTCCTAGCCGTACTATTTGTACTGTCTTCGTCGCCTTATCCTCGCCGCCTTGTGCTCCTTTTTATCGGAAATTGGAATGCCATTTGCCCAAGTAAAATTTGACTCAGGCTTGCAGGGAGAACATCCCCCTGCTGACGAGAGCAGCAGCGTCAGCGGTTTGTACCGCGAGCTCGATCATAGTCAACTGAACACCGGCGGTAAGACCATCCATGCCAAGCGCATGGATGGTCGCTTCCGCACTATAAAATATTTCTCTGCGCTGACCTGGCTGGTTTTTTTTCTGGGCCCATATCTGCGTTGGGAAGGCAAACAGGCGGTGCTGTTTGACATCCCCGGACGACAATTTCATATCTTCGGCCTGACCATCCTGCCTCAGGATTTCTGGATGTTGTCGCTGACGCTGCTGTTTCTGGCAATTACTTTATTCGCTATTACCGCCTTTGCCGGGCGAATATTTTGCGGTTATTTTTGTTTTCAGACGGTGTGGACCGATGCTTACACCTGGATCGAACAAAAGCTCGAAGGCAATCCAACCCGTCGCCACAAGCTGGATCAAGAGCCGTGGGGCATCAGAAAAATAGGCATCAAAATAAGCAAGCACGCATTGTGGTTGCTGATTGCGCTGTTGACCGGGGTGAGTTTTGCCGCCTGGTTTACCGACTCATTTCAGTTGTGGCATGACTATTTTTCTTTGCAGGCCAATGTGGCAGCGTGGATCGTGCTGGCCTTGTTTACCGGCGGCACGTATGTGTTCGCTGGTTTTATGCGCGAGCAAGTATGCTTCTGGTTATGCCCGTATGCGCGCATCCAGGGGGTAATGTCGGATCGTCAAACGATCATGCCAACATACGATTTTATCCGTGGCGAACCGCGCGGTAAGTTTTTGAAAAACGGTCGTTTGGATGGCGGTAAAACGCGGGGTGATTGCATCGATTGTTTTCAATGCGTGGCCGTTTGTCCGACTGGCGTGGATATTCGTGTCGGTCAGCAGGAAGGGTGCATCACCTGCGGCCTGTGCATAGATGCGTGTAATACGGTGATGGACAAGATCGCTCGTCCGCGTGGCTTGATACGCTACGCTTCGCTCGATGCCATCGAAGGAAAGGCGCAAAAAAATATATTGCATCGCCCGCGTATGGTGATTTATCTGGCGATCATGTCGCTGGCATTGTCTGGAATAGTGTACGGCCTGACTCATCTCGGCGCGCTCAAGTTGCAGGTGATCCATGGCCGCCAGCCTCTGTTTGTGCGGCTCAGTGATGGCGCTATTCAAAACCGATACGACATTAAAGTGCTGAACAAAACCGGTGCGGATTTGCTGGTGAAGATCAGCGCAGCGGGCGTACCGGGACAGCAAATAATGGGTGCTGATGTGCCATTGCTGGCGCAGCACGGCAGAATTTCTGCCTATACCGTGTACGTGCGCGTTCCGCGCGAAAATTTGTCCAGTGAGTCGGTCCCGATAGCGTTTCGCGTGGAAAGCCTGGCAGATGGAAAAATCAATGCGACCTACAACAGCGTGTTCATGTCGCCGCGTACATAGTTTATTACGGCCAATTTAAAGGAAGATGATTATGAATAAAAATCCTCTCGCATCGTTCGGCATATCTCAATTGGGCATATCGCAGCATAGCAAACAGGCCTTGCGCAACCCTTGGGTGCTGGGTTGGCTGGGCTTTGTGTTGATCGTGCTGGCGGTGAATGTCGGTTTGATTTTGTTGTCGCGATCCAGCAATCCCGGATTGGTGGATAAGAATTACTATGATCGAGGTCGCGATTTTGAGCGCAATGTGCTGAAGCAAAATTCAGCGCGCGCATTGCTAGGCTGGGAAACGCGCCTGGAGACGCCGGAGCATATCGTCATGGCGCAAGCGGCAGTGTTGCGTTTCGTCGTGGCGGATAATCGCGGCTTGCCCTTGTCCGATGCAGACATCACCCTCACCGCTTACCGCCCCGCCGACGCAGCAGCGGATTTCAGGATGAGCATGAATCAAACAGCAGCCGGACGCTATCAAGCCGACATGGTTTTTCCCTTAAAAGGAATATGGGATTTGATCGTCAAAGTAAAGCACGGCGAGGATGAATATGAACTCACGCGGCGCATTTCTGTAAGCCAGTGATGAACACAGCAACGGCCAGCTTGAATGCCCTGTCCGGCTACGCAAAGTGCGCCGAGGCGGCTTGTTTTCATTGCGGTTTGCCCGTGCCGCAACAACAAACAATAACGGCTCAGATAGACGGCGCAAGGCGGGAGTTTTGTTGTATCGGTTGCAAATCGGTGTGCGCGGCAATTTATGAAGCGGGCTTGCAGGGATTTTATCAACGCACACCGCAAGGCATGCTGTTAGCACCGCCGCCTACGCCACCCGGCGATCTGACTTTATATGATCTGGACGATATACAGGGCGAGTTTGTAAATGAACTAGGCGAGACGCGCAGTCTTTATTTACTGATTGAAGGCATGCACTGCGCGGCTTGTGTGTGGCTGATCGAGAAAAGTCTAGCGACGCTACCGGGCATCGTTCAGGCCAGCATCAACCTGACCGGAAAACGCCTGAGCGTGCGCTGGGACAACCGCCAAGTAAAGTTGTCGGAGATCATCCGCCGCTTGGGCGAAATCGGCTACAACGCCGTGCCTTACGATCCTGAAGCGGTGGCGGGCGTGTTGAAAAAACAAAACCGTGCGCTGCTGCTGCGCTTGATATTCGCCGGTTTTGCTACGGCCAACATCATGCTGGTGGCGATTGCGTTGTATGGTGGCGCGGATCAGGGCGAATTCCGCCAGTTGTTTCATTGGGTCGGCTTGGCGTTGGCCACGCCCACCTTGTTTTATTCCGGCTGGCATTTTTTCCGTGGTGCCTGGACGGGCGTTAAGCAACTGCATCTCACTATGGATGTGCCCATCGTCATCGGCACCTCGCTCACCTATCTGTATTCGACCTATGTGACGCTGGCCAGACCCGTAACAGGCGAAGTGTATTTTGACACCGTAATCAATCTCATCTTTGTCATTTTGATCGGACGCTATCTGGAAGGCTCGTTCAAGCAGCAAGCCATGCTGTCCACGCAACGGCTGATGGATTTGCAGCCGCGTGTGGCTACCGTTATGCGCGACGGCCAGGAGCAGGTGGTGCCGGTGCGCGCGGTGCAGATAGGCGAGACCGTGCTGATTAAACCGGGTGCGAATATTCCGGTGGATGGCGTGGTGTGCGAGGGGAGCAGCGCCGTGGATGAAGCGATGCTCAGCGGCGAATCGCTGCCTGTGTTCAAGCAGGTGGGGAGCGGCGTGTCCGCGGGCACAGTCAATGGCAGCGGCGTGCTGCGGGTGCGTACCGCGTGTGCGCTGAAGGACACCGCGCTAGCGCGCATCATCCGGCTGGTGGAAGAAGCGCAATCCTCGAAAGCCCCGATTCAGCGTATCGCCGACCGCATCGTACCCTGGTTTATATTCGTGACGCTGCTGCTGGCGGTGGCGACTTTTGTCGGCTGGCTGCCGGTCAACCTGGAAACAGCTTTGATGGCGGCTACATCAGTGCTGATTATTACCTGCCCGTGCGCGCTGGGCATGGCGACGCCGTTATCCATAGCCGTGGCCTCTGGTCTAGGTGCGCGTCGCGGGATTTTGATAAAGAACGGAGAAACACTGGAAACACTTTCCGGCGTCACGCATTTTGTGTTCGATAAAACCGGAACGCTGACTCAGGGACGGATGCAGGTACACCAGATAACCGTGCTGCCACATTTTCAGGAAAATTCCGTGTTGCGCCAAGTGGCCACGCTGGAGCGCTACTCCGAACATGGCGTGGCACAAGCGATACTCAAGGAGGCTGAGGCGCATGGCATTGCCCGTGCCGAAACGCATGATTTTAGTTACACACCGGGTTACGGTGTGCGCGGCACGGTGGATGGCGTGGAAGTATTCGCTGGAACCGCAGCCTGGTTAAAGCGCAACGGTGTCGTTGCCAATATGGAATTGCAGCGGCAAGTTGCCGAGTTGGAGCAGCAAGCCATGACCTGCGTACATGTGGCGCTAGGCCGCGAGCAGGTGGGCTTCATCGCACTGGCCGACGAGCTGCGTCCCGATGCAAAAGTGCTGGTGAATAATTTGCGTGCTATGGGCATGCGGCTGACTTTACTCAGCGGTGACCGCAAGGCGGTGGCAGAATCAGTCGCCGCGCAATTGGGTGGCATGGATGTGATTGCAGAAGTACTGCCGCAGGACAAGGATCAAGTGATCCAATCATTGCAACAGCGCGGTGAAAAAGTGGCAATGGTGGGTGATGGCATCAACGATGCCCCGGCCTTGATCCGTGCCGATGTCGGCATCGCAGTCGGATCGGGCACAGATGTGTCGGTGGAAAGCGCCAGCATCGTGCTGACCGGTAGCGAGCTGGATAAAGTGCGCCAGGCCATGCTGCTGTCGCGCAGCACCTTGCGCACCATCCGCCAAAATATCATTCTGTCGCTGACCTACAATGCAGTCATGGTACCGCTGGCCATGCTGGGTCTGGTCACGCCGCTGGTGGCAGCGATTGCGATGCCGGTCAGTTCCTTGCTGGTAATCGGCAATGCGGCGCGCTTGCGTAATATCTTGGGGAGAAATTCATAATGGAAGTAATCTACACCTTAATTCCGGGCATGATATTTTTCGGCTTGGTGTGCGTCGCGGTTTTGTTCTGGGCGGTGAAAAAGGGACAATACGACGATCTGGAGGGTGATGCCAGCCGCATCCTGATGGATGACGATGAGATACTGCCGCCACAAATGCGAAGCTTAACCGACGACAGGAAGGCAGCATGAAATTTGATGTGCCAGTGCAGGATACAAAGCGTGCGGCGCATCCGCACGAATTGCTGCTGGTTAACTTGATTCTTAATCACGTGTTCTTCTTTGTTTCGACATTGGGGCTGTCCGGCCCCTATCCTTATTTGCCGCTGATGGTACCCATTATTTCAATCAGCATACTGGCCTATATATTTTGGCGCGCCCAACGCGCCAAAACTTGCGATCCTTGGTTTGTCAACGCACATTGGCAAGTGTGCGCGCGGCGCAGCCGGATTTTTCTTGCCATGCTGGCGGGCGCTTGTGTGCTGCTGGGCTGGCTGGGATATTACTATTTGCACATGGCCAAGGTGTTGGTATTGGCTTTATTTTCTATCGCCGGGTTGCCCGTTATGATTACCTTGCTGGTGTTGGTGGTGCTGGAGTCGGAAGCATTAAATCAGGCGCGAAATGGCAGCCTGCCGCAGTGGGCAGTCGAGCGTTTTGCCCCATCTAAAGAGCCTATATCCAATTGAGTCAATCAACTGTTGTGTCACGATTATTCCAAGCGCTGCGAGACCGTGCTGTATTTCTTGGTGTGCTTGCCTTTGCCGCGCTATTGCTTGTCGTAGGTATTCTGTTACCGAGTGAAAGTCCTTCTCCGGTCGCTGACTTACCCTGGCAGATTGAACACGACGCAAACGGCATGCGCGTTTTTGGTTTGACCTTAGGCCACAGCACGTTAGACGAGGCGCAAAACAAATTTCACGAGTCAGCAGAAATCAGCCTGTTTGTTTCCGATGCCGGAAAATTGGCAGCCGAGGCGTACTTCGACCGAATCAGCTTGAGTGGCCTGAGCGCCAAGGTGGTGTTGGCGGCATCACTGTCTCAAGCAGAGCTACAGAGCATGTACGAGCGCGGCCTACGCACCAGCGCGCTGGGCAGCGGGCGCAAAGTCGAGTTGCATCCTGACGACAAAGATAAAATTCTGCGCGCTGAAATTGCCAGCATCACTTATCTGCCCTCATCTGCCTTGGATGAAGCGCTGATAGTGCAGCGCTTCGGCGCGCCAGCACGCCGCGTGCGTGAACAAAAAAATGACGTGTTGCATCTGCTCTACCCGCAATCCGGACTGGACATCGCGCTGAGCAAAAAAGAAAAAACGGTGCTGCAATATTTTCCGCCGCAGGATTTCGAGACATTGATGGCGCCCCTGTTAGTGTTGCCTGAGGCAAACTAACTATGGACGCATTTTTATGGCTGGCCATGACATCGGTATTTACTGCCGGGTTGTTAAGCGGTGTGCACTGCGCTGGTATGTGCGGTGGCATCGTCGGGGTAGTATCCATGCAATTACCCAACCGCCGTCCAGCCTTGCCATTCCAGTTTGTTTACAACGGCGGCAGGATTTTGAGTTATGCCGTGGCAGGAATAATTGTCGGCGCAATCGGGCAGGGCGGGCTGGCGCTGAAAAGCGGCGCACCAGTGCAACACATTTTGTTCGCACTGGCCAGCAGCATGATGATCGTCATGGGACTTTACCTGGCAGGATTTGGAAATGGTGCGCGTATTCTTGAAAATGCCGGGAGCGTGCTCTGGCAAAAAATACAACCCTATACCCGCCGTCTGTTGCCGGTTGATTCTCTGTACAAGGCATTCTGGCTGGGTGTGGCGTGGGGCTGGCTACCATGCGGTTTGGTGTATACCGTTTTACTGACTGCACTGGCGATGGGTAATGCGTGGCAGGGTGGCTTAATCATGCTGGCGTTCGGCATCGGAACGCTGCCCAATTTGCTAGCGCTGGGTTTGTTTTACAGCAGCGTTAAAAAATTCGCGCAGTCGCGTCCTGTTCGTTTGTGTGCTGGCCTGTTCGTGGCGGGGGTAGGGTGTTACGGGCTGTATAAATTGGCGCTAGGCATGGAGTTGACCGACCACTGTTTGTTTTGCCATAGCGTCTGATTATTCCAAAACTGCTAATCGAAGTGCCCTAAAGGATGAGCGGTTTGAGGGTGGTCAGCGCAGCAGGATTATCCCGCCATACGGATGGATCAGCATCCACATACAACTCAATTTCAATGCCATCTGGGTCTTGAATATAAAGGGATTGGCTGACTGCGTGGTCACTAGCGCCCAGCAGCGGTATGCCGTGCTGCTCAAGATTTTTTTTGCATTCTCGCAGCTCATCCAGGCTGTCACCCACTTTGAAAGCAACATGAAATAGGCCGACGCTGGCCTGAGCAGGGGAGGTTGCCAGTTCGCCGATTTGCAGCAAGGCCAGATCGTGATGATTGTTGCCGAAGGAGAAAAAAACCATGGTGGTTCGTAGGCGCGCCACTTCTTTCATGCCCAGAGCGTCACGGTAAAAAGCAAGCGAGCGTTCGAGGTTGCGTACCTTGAGGACAACGTGACCCAACGCTTTTATGCGCATGATTTCTCCCAATCAGCCTGTCACTACCCGCCGGAAATTAGCCAAAAAATTCTTTAACTTTTTTCATCCAGGATTTTGCGCGCGGGCTATGACGCGCAGAATCTTCTTCATTGATTTGCTCAAACTCGCGTAACAAGATTTTCTGCCGTTCGGTCAAGTTAGACGGGGTTTCCACCATCACATGGCAGTGCAGATCGCCAAAAGTTGGGCTGCGTACACCCTTGATGCCCTTGCCGCGCAGACGGAAAACTTTTCCCGACTGCGTTTCCGCTGGAATCTTGATGCGAGCCGAACCATCCAGCGTAGGGATTTCGATTTCTCCGCCCAAGGCGGCAATGGCAAAGCTGATGGGCATTTCGCAATGCAGGTCATTGTGGTCGCGCTGGAATACCGAGTGCGGCGAGATTTGAATCACCACATACAAATCGCCAGCCAGGCCCTTACTGCTGCCCTGCTCGCCTTCCCCTGATAAACGAATGCGATCATCGTTATCCACCCCAGCCGGAATTTTTACCGACAGCGTTTTGTGTTGTTTGATGCGTCCTGCGCCGTGACACGGCGCGCAAGGTGAGGAGATGATTTTCCCGCTGCCATGACAGCGCGGGCAGGTTTGTTGAATCGAGAAAAAACCTTGCTGCATCCGCACTTGGCCATGCCCGGCGCAGGTGGTGCAGGTGCTTGGGGTGGTCCCGGGCTTAGCGCCGCTGCCTTTGCAGGTGCTGCACTCTGCCATAGTTGGTACGCGAATCTGTGTTTCAGTGCCGCGCGCAGCTTGCTCTAAAGTAATTTCCAGGTTGTAACGCAAATCAGCGCCTCGCTGTGCGCCTCCGCGCCCACCACCTGCACGCGCACCGCCAAAAATGTCACCAAAGATATCGCTGAAATCAAATCCAGCCGCACCTTGGCCACCACCACCCATGCTGCCATCGGTCGCAGCGTGGCCATACTGGTCATATGCCGCACGCTTTTGCCCATCAGACAATATCTCGTAAGCTTCCTTGGCTTCCTTAAAGTGATCTTCTGCTTTAGGATTGTCCGGATTGCGATCCGGGTGATGCTTCATCGCCAGCTTGCGGTAAGATTTTTTTATTTCTTCGTCGGTAGCGTCGCGGTTGATGCCGAGGACTTCGTAGTAGTCTTTTTTGCTCATTGCAATAGGATTGAGGATTGAGGATCGAGTTGCCTAGAAAGGCTGGGCTCGCTCCTCAATCCTCGTTCCCCGCTCCTTATTTTTTATCTTTGACTTCAGTAAACTCTGCATCCACCACATCGCCTTCGTCTTTCTTGGCTTCTGCGCCAGATGGGGATTGAGATTCACCTGCTTGCGCCTTGGCTTGCTCGGCAGCATACATTTTTTCACCGAGCTTTTGCGCGGCAGTGGCCAGTGCTTCGCTCTTGGCTTCGATGGCGGATTGGTCGTCGGCTTTAACGACTTCTTCGGCATCTTTCAGCGCGGCTTCAACCGCTGTTTTTTCGTCCGCACTTAAATGCTCACCATATTCCTTGAGCGATTTGTGCGTGGAGTGAATGAGCGCATCCAGTTGATTGCGCGCACTCACCAATTCTATGGCTTTCTTGTCTTCGTCTGCGTGCGCTTCGGCATCCTGCACCATGCGCTGAATTTCCGCCTCAGACAAACCAGAGCTGGCCTGAATCTTGATCTTATTTTCCTTGCCCGTCGCCTTGTCTTTCGCGCCCACATGCAGAATGCCGTTGGCATCAATGTCAAATGTCACTTCGATCTGCGGCATGCCGCGCGCGGAAGGTGGAATATCGGTCAGATTGAATTGCCCCAAACTCTTGTTGCCGGAGGACACGTCACGCTCGCCTTGCAGCACATGAATCGTGACCGCATTCTGGTTGTCTTCGGCGGTAGAAAATACTTGCGATGCTTTGGTCGGCACAGTGGTGTTTTTCTTGATGAGCTTGGTCATTACGCCGCCCATTGTTTCGATGCCCAAGCTTAATGGCGTCACGTCCAGCAACAACACATCCTTTACCTCGCCTTGCAATACGCCGCCCTGTATGGCAGCACCCACGGCCACCGCTTCGTCTGGATTCACATCCTTACGCGGTTCACGGCCAAAGAATTCCTTTACTTTTTCCTGAACCATAGGCATGCGGGTTTGACCACCGACCAGAATCACGTCGGCAATGTCAGCATTAGATACACCCGCATCTTTCATGGCGATTTTGCACGGTGCTATGGTGCGCGCGACCAACTCTTCCACCAGACTTTCCAGTTTGGCGCGGGTAATCTTCACCGCCAGATGTTTTGGGCCAGAAGCATCGGCCGTGATGTAGGGCAAATTCACTTCGGTTTGCTGCGCTGATGACAATTCGATCTTGGCTTTTTCTGCCGCGTCTTTTAGGCGTTGCAGAGCCAGCATGTCTTTTTTCAGATCAATGCCGCTTTCCTTCTTGAATTCATCTACCAAATGTTCGATCACGCGCATGTCGAAGTCTTCGCCGCCAAGGAAAGTGTCGCCGTTGGTGGATAGCACCTCGAATTGGTGTTCGCCGTCGATTTCGGCGATGTCTATGATGGAAATATCGAACGTGCCGCCGCCCAGGTCATACACTGCAATCTTGCGATCACCTTCCTGTTTGTCCAAGCCAAAAGCCAGCGCAGCCGCGGTCGGCTCGTTGATGATGCGCTTCACGTCCAGCCCGGCGATGCGCCCGGCGTCTTTGGTGGCCTGGCGCTGGCTGTCGTTGAAATAAGCAGGTACGGTAATGACCGCCTCAGTAACGGGTTCGCCTAGATAATCCTCGGCAGTCTTCTTCATTTTTATCAACACCTGCGCGGAAATTTCGGGTGCGGAAATATCCTTGTCACGCACTTTGACCCAAGCATCGCCGTTCTTGGCCTTGACGATGGAGTAAGGCACCATGCCGATGTCCTTCTGCACCATAGGCTCTTCAAAACGGCGACCAATCAGGCGCTTTACGCCATACAAAGTGTTCTTGGGGTTGGTCACCGCCTGGCGCTTGGCTGCCGCGCCGACAAGAACTTCGCCATCTTCCATATAGGCGATGATGGACGGTGTGGTGCGCGTGCCCTCAGCGTTCTCGATTACCTTGGGCTTGCCGCCCTCCATGATGGCGACGCACGAGTTAGTGGTGCCCAAGTCAATGCCGATAATTTTTCCCATGATGCTTCCTTTCGATTAAATGTTTAAAACGGTTGCTGCTTATATGCGGACGAAGAATGAGGATTTCAAGCATCTCCGCCACCAATGCACTTTAAAAATTCGATCAAGCCGATGATAGCAAGGATTTTTACTTAGCCTTTGCCACCATCACCAATGCCGGGCGCAGCACTCTGTCATGCAAGGCATAGCCCTTCTGCATCACGCTGACCACGGTGTTGGCCTCCTGCTCACTGTCCAGCATGCCGATGGCTTGATGCTTGTGCGCGTCGAATTTTTCGCCCAGCGGATTAATTTCTTTGATGTGGAATTTCTCAAAAGTGCTGCTCAGTTGTTTCAGCGTCAGTTCCATGCCGCTCTTGAAGCTTTCCACGTTTTCAGTGGTAATCGCCAGCCCGGCTTCCAGGCTGTCTTTCACTGCCAGCATTTCATTAGAAAAACGCTCCACCGCAAATTTCTGTGCCTTGCTGATGTCTTCTTGCGCGCGGCGGCGGATGTTTTCGCCTTCGGCCTTGGCGCGCAGCCAAGCATCGTGATGTTCCTGCGCGTTCAATTCCGCTTTTTTAAGCATGGCTTCCAAGCTGGGCATAACTTCTGGCGCGGGATTGGTTTCCTGACCCGGCAAGGTTTCTGAACCATTTGCTTGTGCGACGGGGTTGGATTCCTGCTGTTCGGGTGGGGTGTGCGTGTGTTCCATTAACTTCTCCAAAAATTCGTCCAGCCAGAGATGGGGGTGGCTTTGCGGGTTTCAAGGGAGAACTCAAAAATATTTTCTGGCGTGAGATAATCCGCGCAGTGCAGGATGGCGTTCCACTTGTGTAAATCGTAGGTTATCTGCGGGAGAGAAAAAAATGACAGAGCCAACCATAACCTGCCCAGCCTGCAAGACCGAGATCAAACTCACTGAATCATTGGCTGCGCCGCTGATTGAATCCACCCGCAGGCAATTCGAGCAGCAATTGGCGCAGAAGGACAATGACATCGCCCAGCGCGAACAAGCCATGCGCAGCAAGGAAAAGCAGCTTGCAGAAGATAAACGCAAACTCGACGACCAGGTGACCGATCAGGTTGCGGCACAGTTGAAAACGGAACGCGCCCGCGTGATTGCGGAGGAATCCAAGAAAGCGAAGCTTGCCAGCGCAGCCGAACTGGAAATCAAGGCGCGCGAACTGGCCGACTTACAAGAAGTGCTTCAAGCAAACAATGAAAAACTGGCCGAGGCGCAAAAGGCACAGTCCGAACTTATCAAGAAGCAGCGCGCACTCGACGACGCTATACGTGAACAAGCGCTCATGGTTGAAAAAGGGGTGCAGAGCGGATTGACCGAAGTCCGCACACAAGCCAGAAAAGAAGCCGAGGACGAGCAGAAGCTCAAGGTAATGGAGAAGGAGCAGACCATTGCCGCGATGCAGAAACAGATCGAAGACCTCAAGCGCCGGGCCGAACAAGGATCACAACAATTGCAGGGCGAAGTGCAGGAACTGGAGATTGAAAACCTGCTGCGTAGCAAATTCCCTTTCGATGCCATCGAGCCTGTGCCCAAGGGGGAATTCGGCGGGGATGTGCTGCACCGTGTGCGCACATCCAGTGGACAAGCAAGTGGCACCATCTTGTGGGAGTTCAAGCGTACCAAAAACTGGAGCGATGGCTGGCTGGCAAAACTTCGTGATGACCAGCGGACAGCGAAGGCGGAAATCGCCGTGATCGTCAGCCAGATATTGCCGAAAGGCGTTGAAACCTTCGAAATGGTAGAGGGCGTATGGGTAACGCACCCCCGTGCCGCATTGCCGGTGGCTATGATCTTGCGCCAGTCTTTGCTGGAGCTCGCATTAGCGCGGCAGTCCACCGAAGGCCAGCAGACCAAGACTGAAATGGTCTACCAGTACCTCACCGGCCCGCGCTTCCGCCTGCGTGTGGAAGCCATTGTGGAAGCCTTTTCCACCATGCAGGAAGACCTCGACAAAGAGCGCAAGGCAATTATGAAACAATGGGCCAAGCGCGAAGAACAGATTGAGCGCGTGATGGGGGCGACGGTTGGCATGTATGGCGACTTGCAGGGGATTGCGGGGAAGTCGTTGCAGGAGATTGAGGGGCTGGAATTCCCGGCACTGGAAGCAAGCAATACAACACCTCAAACGGTGAAAAATGGATAAGCATTGGATCGCCCCGGCTTTGGAATACCTGACTCAAAGTCTTGAGCCGGTTCCCCATGAAATTAACGAAATTGATTGGAAGGGCGGTTTGTCGCCCGAAAAGAACCGGCTCACAGAGCATCTGATTGCCTTTGCCAATTACCCCAATGGCGGCTTTCTGGCCTACGGTATCCGGGATACTGATGCGGCGCTGGTCGGTGTGCAGCAGGATAGCGTTGCCCGGATCGTCAACACGCTGGCGAACATTGGGCGTGACGCCATCGAACCGGCATTGGCCATTGACCACGCCGTAGTGGACTATCGTGGAACTTCCGTTTTGTTGATACGCATTCCAGAGCAGGCAGCCAAACCCGCGCACCGCCGTGGCAAATCAATTGAAGAATCGTGGATACGTTCGGGCGGAACCACACGCAAAGCTTCTCGGCAAGAAGTGGGCGCGCTCATGCTGCACGGTCACGCGCCGCGTTGGGAAGAATTGCGCGCCTCCACACTGCTGGGAGTCAATCAGATTACCGGCCTGCTCGACCTCGCAAGAATCGCCGAGTTGTTACAACGTCAATTGCCCGACGACGAAGCGGAATTGATGCGCTGGTTGTGCGATGAAAAAATGCTTGTGCCGGACGGCAAGGGCTATTACATCACCAATCTCGGCGCTATTGCTGCTGCGCGCGATTTGGAACAGTTCGAATACCTCAAGCGCAAACGCATCCGCGTGATTCATTATCGGGGCATGAACAAAGTTGAAACGATTAACGAGCACATGGGGCAGCGCGGCTACGCCATCGGTTTTGAGGGTTTGATAAACTACCTCAAGCGCATACTGCCGCGCTCGGAAGTCATCCAGCAATCCTTGCGTACCGAAGTCAGCGTATATCCCGAAATTGCCTTGCGCGAATTGATCGCCAATGCGCTTATCCATCAGGATTTCAGCATCACCGGTGCAGGCTCGATGATCGAAGTATTCGATGACCGGATCGAGTTCACCAATCCCGGCAGCCTCCTGCCGGGCAAGCGTGTTGACCGTTTGATCGGCACCACACCTGAATCGCGCAACGAAGGGCTGGCTTCCGCATTCCGGCGTTACCGGATATGTGAAGAGCGCGGCACCGGTTTTCAAAAAGTGGTTGCAGGGATCGAACTCTTTGGCCTTCCGCCGGTGGTGTTCACCCCCATGGAAAACGCCTTCAAGGTAACGCTCTATGCGCCCAAGAAATTTGCGGATATGTCGCAACAAGAGCGTGTTGAAGCCACTTACCAGCACGCGGTTTTGCAGTTTTTATCCGGCCAAACGTTGACCAACACCACACTGCGCGAACGTTTTAAACTGATCGACAAACAACGGAATTCAATCACCAACCTGATTGCTGATACCCTGCGCCTAGGAAGGATCAAACGCAAAGATGAAAATAGCGGCAACAAGTTTGTCGAATACCTCCCGTATTGGGCATAACAGGCGAAATTCTTATCACATCCGAAAACGGAATTTTCTAAAAAACAATTAATAATTAGATGGTTGTTATCACATCGTGAGCAAAAGTCAAATACTCGAACTTATCGGGATCGTAAAGCCCAAGGCCATCATGAAACAATGGGCCAAACGTGAAGAGCAGATCGAGCGTGTGATGGGCGCAACGGTTGGGATGTATGGGGACTTGCAGGGGATTGCGGGGAAGTCGTTGCAGGAGATTGAGGGGTTGAGCCTTCAGGCATTGGATGCCCCTGTTGTGAACAATAAGAATACGGAGGAATGATGGCAACAGGCATCGGCGACAGAAGCAATAAAACTATCGCCCTGAACGGTGACCCGCGTAAACCTGCACCGATGTTTTGCTTGATGTTTTCGCCCGCGAGAACCAATGGACAACTATGCCACTAAGTGGCACAATTAACAAATGAAGCGAGTTTTCAAAACCCGCCATTTCAGTCGCTGGATGCGAAAAACAGAGTTAACGGACAGCGCGTTATTAAATGCGGTGGAGGAAATGGTTCAGGGGCTGATTGATGCCGACTTGGGCGGCGGTGTTGTAAAGAAACGCATCGGGCTTGCAGGCCGGGGAAAGCGTGGCGGCGCCAGAACACTGGTTGCGACCAACAAGGAGAACCGGTGGTTCTTCGTCTTCGGGTTCGAGAAAAATGAGCGCGCCAACATCGCGGACGTTGAGCTGGAGGCGTTGCGGGACATCGCCGAACAATTGCTGGCCAGAACAGGCCGGCAGCTTGATGAGGCGGTTGAAGAAGGTGCATTACAGGAGATTTGCCATGACCAAAAAAACTAAAACTAAAAGCCAAATTTTAGAAGCCGTGCATGAGACGGCCAGTGATCTGAGCCGTCTGGGTTTTATCGATAAACGCAAAATGCGCAAGTTCGACGTGCTGTGCCTCGACCCGGTGCCGGCCTACGACAGCGAGAAAATCCGCGCACTGCGCGACCATCTACAGTTAAGCCAATCAGTGCTTGCCGCAGTGCTGAACACCAGCCTATCGACAGTGCGTAAATGGGAAATCGGCGAGAAGCATCCGAGCGGGCCGTCACTGAAGTTGCTCAATCTCCTGGAGCGCAAAGGGCTGGAAGCTGTTCTTTAGAATGAGCGCAAATCAATTTAGCATGAGGGTACAGGCCGCGAGAATGTGAAGGAGTGAATTATGTCCGCAACGAATTTTAAAACCGAAAACAACACCTACCGAAAACTGATCGGCAACGGGTTGACCTACCGCATCCCGCGCTTTCAGCGCGACTACAGTTGGACGGAAGAGGAGTGGGAAGACCTGTGGGCGGATATTCTCGGCACCATTCAGGAAGGCGGAGAGCCAGCCCACTACATGGGTTATCTGGTTCTGCAATCAGAGGATGAAAAGACCTTTGATGTCATTGACGGTCAGCAGCGACTGACAACTTTGACCCTGATTGTTCTGGCGGCGCTCAAAAATCTCAAGCGGCTCGTTGAAGAAAAGAGCAATCCTGAAAATAATCAGCAACGCATGGAGCAAATACGCCAAACCTACATTGGCTATCTTGATCCGGTTACGTTGGTATCGCGCACGAAACTCGCGCTTAACCGCAACAACGACAATTATTTTCAGACCTATCTGGTGCCGCTAGGTCACTTGCCGCAACGCGGCTTCCGCGCCTCCGAACACAGCCTGCGCCAAGCTTTTGATTGGCTTGAGAAGCGTGTGCGAGAGTTCGCCAAGAAAGCGAATGGGGACGAAGGCGTTGCGCTGGCAAGCCTCGTGGAAACCATGAGTGACCGGCTATTTTTCACCGTCATCAGCGTGACGGATGAGCTCAATGCCTTCAAGGTATTTGAAACGCTCAATGCGCGCGGTGTGCGTCTCTCATCAACCGATCTGCTGAAAAACTATCTTTTCTCCGTGCTGCATCGGGACAACGAACACCAGAATGAAATGAAGGTGCTGGAAGACCGCTGGGAAGCCATGGTGAGCCGCCTGGGCAGCGAGAGCTTCCCGGATTTTCTCAGGATGCACTGGATCAGCCGGAAAACTTTTGTGCGCCAATCCGAATTATTCAAAACCATTCGCGCCAAAGTATCTAACCGCGAAGCCGTATTTGAATTGCTGCGCGGCATGGAAGAGGACATGGACACCTACCTGGCCTTAACCAACCCAGAGGCATCAACGTGGACGGCTGACCTCAAGGGCTTTGCGCAAAATTTACGCATGTTCAGTGTGCGCCAACCTTTCCCATTATTGGTGGCTGCCCACCGGAAATTCTCAGCCGGCGACTTTGAAAGTTTGTTGCGCAGTTGCGTGACCATCTCGTTCCGCTACAACGTCATCGGGAGCCTGCCAACGCACGAACAAGAGCGCGTCTATCATGGCGTGGCGCAGAAAATTTCCAGCGGCGGTGTGACTTCGGCGGCTGAAACATTGGAGGCCATGAAAACGGTTTATCCAAACGATGATGTATTCCGCGCCGCCTTTGCAGAAAAAATAATCCGCACCACCAATTCCCGCAACCTGCGCATTGTCCGCTACATACTGTGCGCGCTGGAGAAGCAGGTAAATGGGCAAGACTATGATTTCGAGAGCGACAGCTTCAACGTCGAGCACGTCCTGCCGCAAAACCCCTCTTCCGGCTGGGCTGCTTTTAGCGATGAGGAAGCCGACGCCATGGCCTACCGATTAGGCAATATGACGCTGCTCAACAAGGGGCAAAACCGCGATTTGGGCAATGCTGAATTCAGTATCAAAAAGCCCGTGATTGCGGCAAGCAATTTTGAGCTTACCCGCAAACTGGCCGAAGACAACGCAGACTGGACACCAGAGCGCATTGCCGCGCGCCAAAAAGCGATGGCAAAAATATCTACCGGCGTATGGCGCATCGCCCAGCTTTCATAGGCCACATATAAGCAAAAAACAAAAACTTAAAATTGGGCATAACAGGCGAAATTCTTATCACATCCGAAAACGGAATTTTCTAAAAAATAATTAATAATTAGACGGTTGTTATCACATCGTGAGCAAAAGTCAAATACTCGAACTTATCGGGATCGTAAAGCCCAAGGCCATCATGAAACAATGGGCTAAACGCGAAGAGCAGATTGAGCGCGTGATGGGCGCAACGGTGGGGATGTATGGCGACTTGCAGGGAATCGCGGGGAAATCGTTGCAGGAGATAGATGGGTTGAGCTTGCTTGTCCTTGAAGACGGCAAAACTATATAGCATTGAGGAGCCAGCAGACTCATCTTATGAGCCTGTCAGTAGAGTAAAATCGCAAACATTGGGGAGAAAACATCATGGCGAGCGCTAAAGTGCTACGGCAACTAATTAGGGCAGGAAGTGGCGGCGATACTGCGGCATTCAAGGCCGCATCGAAGTCCATTATTGAAGAGGAGCGGCAGAAGCAGCATCACTTGCTCGCCAACGATCTGGAGCAGATTCTGTACGGCGAATCCAAACCCGTTGCTTCTAGCTCCCTCACGCGCCTGCTGCCAAGTTTGCCAACAGACAAGGAACGTGGATTGCCATTGCTGGACATTCGGCAGTCACAGCGTTCGCTGGAAGAACTTGTTCTCTCCAAGGTGGCACTTGCGGCCATAGAAGATGTGCTGGAAGAAAATCGTCGCGCAGATATTCTTAGAACTTATGGGTTGCAGCCTTCATCCAAGGTGCTTTTCTTTGGCCCTCCTGGGTGTGGTAAGACCATGGCAGCCGAGGTAATCGCATACGAGTTGGACTTACCCCTTGCTATCGTGCGGATCGACACATTGGTTTCATCCTATCTTGGTGAGACTGCGGCCAATTTGCGCAAGGTCTTTGATTTCATCGAACAGAATGCGGTAGTCGCCCTGTTTGATGAGTTTGATGCTTTGGGCAAAGAGCGTGCCGACAATAATGAACATGGCGAGTTACGGCGAGTAGTCAATGCCGTGCTGCAAATGATGGATTCCTATCGGGGTAAGAGTCTTCTCATTGCGGCCACCAATCACGAACAGATATTGGATAGCGCCGTATGGCGGCGATTCGATGACACCCTGGAATTCCCTCTGCCTTCTGCTGAATTGCTGCCCCAGATATTGCAATTGAAGCTTCGAGGTGTGAGACGAGAGTTTGAAGCTGATGCGCCGGAGTTGGCGGAGATGTTCAAAGGGCTGAGTCCTGCGGATATCGAGCGGATTGTGCGTCGCGCAATAAAACATATGATTCTTCGCAATCAGGAATTTCTTGCCGTGAAAGACCTTTCTCAAGCGAAAGAAAGAGAAATGCGGTCTGCTCGTTAATCAACTTTTGGAGAGTACATGGCTGGTGTCTATGAGCATATTCGCATTGAGAAAGAGCCGCTAATCAATGATCGACGCACAGCGAAGCAGAGAAGCATTAAAGGAGTTGCACGTCCGGATCCGGCAGCCCATGGCCAATTTCTAGGCGCGGCATTAAGTGAAGCAGCCCAAGTTGCCAAAGCGCAGCCAGGAGCAGAAGACGGGAATCTCGTTCTCAAGTTGAGCTATTCCGGCAGTCTCGATCTCAGCAAGCTTAACAAGCATGGTGTCGAGTTCGTCAGTCAGGAAGACAAAACTGTTTGCATTGTTTTCACATCAGAACAAGGCTTGGCTGAATTTGCCGATCACCTTGCCCGGTTAGGCCTTCCTGAAGGTCAGGATCTCAGCTATCAGAATTTGTTGCTCGCCCTTGACGGTATCGGTAATTGGAGTCGAGAAGACAGGGAAAGCTGGGCGATCAAACACTTTGGCATTCCTGATTCTGCCAAGTTCAAGCTGGATATCGAGCTATGGCCATTGGGAAGCGTGCATAGCCCGGAGCGCACATCAACCGTGCAACGGTTTGAGGAGTGGATCAAAATAAAGGGTATACATCAAATTGACCGGATTAACCGGGACAGCCTTTTGTTGTATCGGCTTTCAGTAACGAAGGAACAAGCCGAGTTACTTTTGGAACATAGAGATATTCGTCTGGTGGACCTGCTGCCACGCACGGGAATTACCTACCAGCAAATGGATGTACCTGTTACGCCTCTTATTGATGGGATCAGCTCACCTCCATCGGGTGCAGCAAAAATCTGCATCCTCGACAGCGGTATCAACAGCAATCACCCGCTGCTACGTGCGGCATTCGGTGAAGCCGAAAGTTATATAGAAGGGCAAGACTCTGAAGATGAGGTCGGGCACGGTACTGCCGTGGCTGGGATTGCCTTGTACGGAAATATCGAAGAATGCCTTGCCGCAAACCAGTGGAAGCCAGAGCTAATACTGTGCAGCGGCAAGATCATGACCAAAGCTGCCGGTACGAACGAGGCGGTATTTGATGAAAAGACTATCGAGCAGACAATCGAAAAAGCCGTCGAGTATTTCGCTGGGGAGTTGGATTGCCGGATTTTCAATCTCTCCCTTGGAAACGAGAACGTCCCCTACGATGGCCGTCACATTCGGGGAATTGCCTATACACTAGACAGGTTGGCGCGCGAATACGATATCCTGTTCGTCGTCTCGGCAGGCAACTTTCGCGGTACCGAAACGATACCCAAGTCGGATTGGCGGGCTGAGTATCCCGAATACCTGTTGGCTCCTGAGTCGTTCATTATCGATCCGGCAACCGCATTGAATGTGCTGACCGTTGGCGCGTTGGCGAACCACACCGCAAATGCGGACGAGCAGCAATACGGGGACAGGTATGTCAATGCGTTAAGCCCCGCATCGGAGGATCAGCCCGCCCCGTTTACACGCCACGGTCCTTCGATCATGGGCGCGATCAAACCCGACCTTGTCGCGCATGGGGGGAATCTGGCATCGCCGATGCGGCAGGAAGGCCAGCAGTTTCGTAAAGACAATCGACGTCTTGGCGTCCTGGTTCCAAACCATAACTTCATCGGCGCTACTCTGCTCAAGGATATTTCCGGCACGAGCTTTTCTGCGCCCTATGTTACCCATTTGGCCGGGCGCTTGCTCAACACTTACCCCCGTGCATCGGCAAATCTGCTGAGGGCATTGCTGGTCAATCACGCCGATGTTCCACCCGCTTGTATTGCTGCTTTCCCTGAACAGATGCAAGAACACATGCGCCAAGTCGTAGGCTACGGCAAGGTGAATACCGATACGCTGTTCCGTTCCACGGATGACAAGGTAGTACTCCTTACCGAATCAGCTATCGAGAACGATAGCCATCAGTTTTACGAACTGCCATTGCCTGAAGAGTTTTTACGTAGCAACCGCGCCACACGCCAGATCAGGGTGACACTGGCTTATTGCCCACCCGTGAAGACTACGCGCATGGAGTATTTGGGTACGAAGATCAGCTATCGCTTGGTCAAGGGAGAATCTCTCGATGAAGTGCAGCGGCATTTCAATCAGGCATTGAAAAAGGAAGAAGACTCCATCAGCGATGCCGCAGCCAGCAATCGAACCATTACATCTCAAGAGCGGGAACGATGCACGGTACAGTCCTCAATCTGGACATTGAAACAGCTCTCACCAAAGCAGAAATGGTTCGTCGTGGTTACGCGCCAGGACAAAGAGTGGGGGCGCGCAATTTGTCTGGATGAAGAGAACTACGCCCTGGTGGTCTCGGTCAGTGACCGCGAGAATCTTGAGGCTCGCTTACACGCCCAAATTCAAGCACGTGTTCGTGAGCAGGCTCAGGCTAGAGTGCGTCTTGGCGCTTGATCGAAAGAACCTAATGCAGAAAAAACAAAAACTCGAACTCACCTGGATCGGGAAGGAGAACCGGCCCAAGCTGGAGCCGCGCATTTTGCTGGAAGACCCGGCGAAGAGTTATCACGCGAAGCATCGGGTGACGGAGAGCGACATCTTCGATAACCGGCTGATCTTCGGCGACAACCTGCTGGCGTTGAAGGCGCTGGAGGCGGAGTTTGCGGGGAAGGTGAAGTGCGTCTACATAGATCCGCCGTTCAATACACAGCAAGCGTTTGAGCATTACGATGATGGCCTTGAGCATTCTTTGTGGCTTAGCTTGGTACGTGACCGGCTTGAGGTGATTCGTAGACTCCTCGCCGAGGATGGATCTTTGTTTGTACATATTGATGATAACGAGCTTGGATATTTAATTGTTTTGCTT
>JAYUTK010000049.1:0-5796 GCA_043755195.1 Gallionellaceae bacterium | reverse complement strand
GGTTGAAGATGTGCGAAAAAAATCAAAAAATGTTCGGAGGGCGTAGTCACTCTACGTTGACAGAACATTTTTTGATTTTTTTCGTGCAGATTCGGCCTATTGAGCGTCCGCAGTAGAATGCTAATGGAAAATCTGGGTTCAAACATCAAACTGCAAATTTGCCAGACGCGCATAGAGTCCACTCTGCTTGCGTAAATCTTCAGGGGTGCCGGTTTCGACAATGCGGCCTTGTTCCATCACCACGATGCGGTTGGCTTTTTGCACCGTAGCGAGCCGGTGCGCGATGATGAGCGTGGTACGTCCCAGCATGGCAGCATTCAGTCCTTGCTGTACTAAAATTTCAGATTCTGCATCCAGCGCGCTGGTTGCTTCGTCCAGCAATAACAACGGTGCGCCTTTTAAAATTGCGCGCGCGATGGCGATGCGTTGACGCTGTCCGCAGGATAAGCGCGTGCCGCGTTCACCGAGAAAGGTTTGATAGCCTTGCGGCAGGCGGTTTATGAATTCGTCCACTAGCGCTGCCTTGGCGGCAGCGTAGACTTCATCATCGCTGGCGCTGGGGCGTCCATAGCGAATGTTGTCTAGCGCGTTGGCGGAAAAAATGACTGGGTCTTGCGGCACGATGGCGATCATGCTGCGCAGATCATGCAGGCTCAATTGGCGAATGTCCTGCCCGTTGAGGCGGATGCAGCCATCTGTTACATCGTAAAAGCGCAGCAAGAGCTGGAACAAAGTGGTCTTGCCCGCACCGGAGGGGCCGACCAGCGCCACACTTTCGCCGGGGGCAATGTCCAGCGTAATGTTGTTCAGTGCGGCCGTTTGTAAACGTGCGGGGTAGTGGAAGGTGACATTTTCAAAGCGGAGTGCAGCAGATTCTGGCTGTAACAGCGGTTGTGGAGATGCCAGCTCGGCGATGGCAGGCTGTGCATGCAATAGCTCAAGCAGGCGCTCTGTCGCGCCCGCCGCGCGCATCACGTCGCCCCATACTTCTGCCATGGTGCCCACACCGCCCGCCACCAGCGCCGCGTAGAGAATGAATGAGGCGAGCTGGCCACCGGTCATGATGCCTTCTTGCACTTGGTTGGCTCCGACCCACAGCACAAAAATAATGGTGCCCATCACTGCGGTGATAATCAGCGCGGTGAGTGCTGCGCGCACGCGCGTGCGCCGGATTGCAGTGGTGAAACTGACTTCGGCGCGGTTGGCAAAACGACTGCTCTCGTTTTGTTCTTGGGTATATGCTTGCACTGTGGGCACGGCGTTGAGTATTTCGCCAGCCAGTGCAGAGGCATCCGCAATTTTATCTTGCGATTCACGCGACAGTTTTTTTACCCGGCGACCGATCAAGATGATAGGCAGTATCAGCAATATCATCAGGCCGAGGTTCAGCGAGAATAGATAAAAACTGGTTACCGCCAGCATCACCATGCCGCCGACAAACTGGAACAGACTGCGCAAGCCCATCGCGATTGAGCTGCCCATCATAGTCTGGATCAGCGTTGTGTCCCCGGTCAGCCGTGAAAGCACTTCGCCAGTTTGCAGCGTCTCAAAAAACTGTGGCGATTGGCGCAGCACCCGCGCATACACTGCGCTGCGCAGATCGGCCGTTACCCGTTCGCCCACCCAGCTCACCGTGTAGAAGCGCGCCGCTACCGCCAACGCCCACACGCTCGCCAGGCCAAACAGTGAGACGAAATGCGCGTTCAGGCTCTGTGTGCCCAACATCGCGCCACCGGATTTTCCGCCTTGCCCGAAACCAAAGTCGATCAGGTCGCGAAACGCCAGTGGCAATATCAACATCGTGCCGGAACCGAGGATCAACAGCGCAAACGCCAGCGCAACTCTGCCGCGATAGGGGCGCAAAAAAGGAAGCAAGCCCTGTAATGAAGTTAGGCTTTTGGTGGCGGCAGGTTGGATGGAAGTGTTGATGGTTTTCCCTTTATGGCATCTCTAAAAATCCAAACTCCGTTGCGATACTGCGTTACTCACAAAAAATTACTCCTTACATATCCTGCATATGCGGCATCGCAATTTTTTGCTCGCGCCTTGTCTCGCTTAGGATTTTGAATTTTTAGAGATGCCATTGACGGGTTGTATTTTTTTACAACACGAGATGGTTGCAATGATATGGCCGAGTAATCACCATTGTTACAGGCGCTATCAGTCATATTCGATATCAAGCTCGCTATGCACGTAATAATTCTGCAATTCGGTAATGATGGTTTTGATTTTAATTTTTGACTGAATTTTTTTAATGATGGTATTTCTGTATTGATCCATGCGTTCAAGCAGGATGGGGTGATATTGTGTTGGAGATTTTTTTAGGAGTGCTTTCCAGCCCATCTCGATATTCGGTTGAGTTTGTCTCACCCCGTGGATCAATGTTTCAATATCTTTTTGCCTGACCCGCGCGACAACAGGGCCGTCACCAGCCATCGCGAATATAACTGCAATGGCGATGACCGCATTGGCGTCGAGATCAGGGTCCTTGACTGCGCCGGCATAGTGTTTTTGGCGTAGCCATTGAGCGCAAGCCACGACACGCTGGTTGTGTTGTCTGCCATGCAGTTCACGTTTGTAGATTTCATCGCCTTTCCATGTTGCGGTTGGATCGGCACGGCATATTTCGGCAAACAGCATTTTGATATCGCGTTGCTGTATGTAGGGGTCGTTATCAAAATCCGAAACGTACGCGGTATAGGGCAGGCCAGATAATTCTTTGATGCGCCTAAATCCCATCTGAAAAACATATTCAGCGCAGTGGTGCAGCAAAAAGGATAGCTTTGCATTGCTCTCTTGCGGAATATCCGCCTGGCTGATACCCAACGAGATGCATCCTACCGTCAGGTGAAACGCATCGAGCAAGCCATCTGCAGTCCTTTCATTGGTGAATTTTTTTGCGACAAGCACGGTGATGCCGCTGAGCTCATCGAGCAGTGTCTGCACTGCCTCTTGATTATCCAGACGATTTGCCAGCGCTTCGAGCGCTTGCACTAAATGGGGCGGATGCGTGGTGAGGTGAGTGAGTTGCATGGCTATCGATGGTTGGTCAAGCAAAGATGTCTTCTCCCAGGCTGGGGCGCGCACCTTTTTTCGGTGAGCTGATCGATTTGCTTGGCACTTGTTTGCGTAGCCTTAAAATTAAATCATGGGTGCTTCTGGACAGCGCAACTTCATCATCATTTTCGTCGTCATCGCCTTCTACAGAGCGTGCTTTCATTTCTCTTTCGTCGGGAACCCAGTCGGGGAATAGTTCGATCAACACGCGATCCCATGCATCCTCATCGTTGCGTGCAACTTCCAGCGCGAGTTGAACTACATCGTGATCGGAGGTGGTCTGGCCACTGTTGTGCGCGCCGCGCATGTGAATGGCATGGGCGAGCTCGACAATCTCCTCGGTAGCGGTTGAGAGCAGCACGGCAAAAGCCGTCGTTCCCCAATCGGTTGCTAACGCTTCATAAATAAGTTGGGCACGCCGCTCTGCATTATCGGTAGCGAAGACCACTCCATGAATGTGCGCAAACAGCGATTCGGTCAACACCTCCGGCTCATCCTGAATTTTTTCTTCGCTCCAAGTGGCGGCGAAAAAAGCCAGGCTTTCGGCCCACGCCTTGGGCGAGATCAGTAGCATCGCCAATGATAATTTGCCGCCATCAAAAGACGACAGATGCATCGATGCAACCTGTGGCTCCAAAGTATCCAGCACGGCTACGACGGCCAGATCACCGAATTGATCGGCAGTTTCACTGATCGCTTCTTCGGCATGTTCGGAGGAGCCGGCTAAAACCAGCTCGGTCACCTGTCGGCTGATCGCAGGAAAATTACTGTTGTTCGGCATTTCCGTCTCCGCGCGAATCGAATAGATCCATGAAGTCTTGTCCCGGTTCGACGTGATCTTCATCCTGCATCTCTTTGCCGCTTTCTTCTTCTGCCTCTTGTAGTGCGTCGAGAGAGTTGTCTTCGGTAGACCAGCGCTTGGTGTTCTTGAACAAGAAGGCGGTGATGATCGCCTTGCGCGCCAATTCCGGGTTTTTGATGGCAACTGCAGCCAAAGCTTTGGCTGCCTCGATATCAGCACATGACACCATGGTGATGGTCTTCGCGGCATCGCCCATGTCATATTGTTTGCATTGCGCCAGCAGCCCGGCAGGATCATCAAATCGCAAATAATCTACCAGCGCGAAACTCAACAGGTTTACATCGTCGATCTCGGTTCCCTTCACGAATTCGCCCAGTAATGATGCGATGACAATCGAATAATTCTTTTTGTTGGGCGGCTCGCCCAAGGTGTCTTCGATTTGCGCGCCAAGTTCGCGCGACTGATATGCAAATTCGTGATGTATGTTTTTGTTCATTAGTTTTTTTCTTTAGAATTAATGGAAGGAATGGTCGTCGTTAGGGACGGCAACACCGCAACGTTTAAATAGTGAATGCCACAGTGAGCGCGCTTCATTTTCCGGATCAATAATGATGCGATTGTTAAGGCTCTGGTTATATTCGGCCCGTTTTTTCGGATCCGAGAGCAACTCATACGCTGTTTTGATCGCATTGAATTGGCTCTCGGATCCGGGGTGCATATTTCGGTCCGGGTGGTGGCGCATCGCAAGCGAGCGATACGCTTTTTTGATTTCTTCAGACGATGCGTTCGGCGCAACGCCTAGAATATTGTATAGATTGTCCAACATTTGCCTCCAGTAAGTCGGCAATTTTACACTTTAGCCAGAATTGGATATGCGAATAATTGGGGCGGTCTGGATTGATTATTTGCACCATGCTGAAATCTGCTGATGACAATACTCGGCTCCATCAGTGCCGCAAATTTTAGCGTGTTAAAATAATTCACTCTAATTTGTTAAATCTTCCTTCTGTTCTCCTATTGTACTTAATGTCGGGCTAGGTGTTTTCTGCATCCGGGTATTGACGAAATTCGCAGGCTACGTCGTTCAGCATTGCTTTATGCGTTTGATGGGGAGATTGCCTTTCATAGGGAGCTGAACTAGACTGAACCCAATTCCCTTGAAGACACCCTGCATACCATCCATATTAACCATGCCACTACGCAAACTCGGTTTCTGGGTTGGAAAATTCTGGATTGAAGAGAATTTTAAGTGTGCTTTTATATTGATGTTCAGGATAACTTTGAGGGGTAGCTCTGATGCGCCTGTTGTTCGAACCCTGATGTTTCTGTAGTTGCTCACTGCTAACCGCAATCCATAATAATTGCTTTTTTAAAATGATCAGCATCTCTCACGTTCATGTCAATGTTGCCGCCGCACTGGAAGAAGATTTAGGTAGCGGCGACCTTACCGCGCAACTCGTACCAGAGCACGCGCAGGCACACGCCACTGTCATCACGCGCCAGGATGCCGTGTTGTGTGGCACACTTTTGTTCGACGAATGTTTCAAGACACTACACTCTGACTGCATCGTGACTTGGCTAGCAAAGGAGGGTGATTTTATCCAAGCTGGACAGACCTTGTGCCAGATTCACGGCCAGGCACGCGCACTGCTGACTGCCGAGCGTAGCGCGCTCAATTTTTTGCAACTACTATCCGCCACCGCTACGCTGACGAAACATTATGTGGATGCAGTGGCTGGTACTGTTGCAAAAATAATGGATACACGGAAAACCCTGCCCGGGCTACGCTTGGCGCAAAAATACGCAGTGCAGGTCGGCGGTGGGTATAACCAGCGCATGGGTTTATTTGACGGCATCCTTATCAAGGAAAATCATATTCTTGCGGCGGGCGGTATCCGTCCTGTGCTGGAACAGGCCATCCGCCTCGCGCCTTTGGG
>JAYUTK010000048.1:0-5840 GCA_043755195.1 Gallionellaceae bacterium | reverse complement strand
TGCTGGGATTTAGAACGCCATATGAAGTATTCTTCGGGGTGAAAGTGCGTTACGCCAAGCAACCCTCAGTTGTTGCACTTCGAACTTGAATCCGCGTTGTTAAATGAGATGCCGAAGTTTGACTATATTTAATAACCTGCAATGAATAAACTTGAGCACCTGAATTTCAATAACACCTTCGCCCGATTGCCGACTATTTTTTATAGCCGACTGAATCCCGTTCCGCTGCCATCCCCTTATCTGGTCAGCTTTAATGCCCATGCTGCTGCGTTAATTGATCTGGATTCTGACCAAGCTTTACGTCCAGATTTCGCCGAATATTTTATCGGTAACCGATTGCTGTCCGGCAGCGAGCCGCTGGCGATGCTGTACGCCGGCCACCAGTTCGGTCAGCTTGTGCCGCAACTGGGAGATGGTCGTGCGCTATTGCTGGGTGAGATAAAAAATAGCGCGGGAGCACGCTGGGATATGCAGCTCAAAGGCGCAGGACAGACACCCTATTCGCGTCATGGTGATGGTCGAGCCGTGTTGCGTTCCAGCATACGTGAATACTTGTGTTCGGAAGCGATGCACGGTCTGGGCATACCCACCACGCGCGCGCTTTGTATCGTGGGCAGCGATGAAAAAGTTTTTCGCGAGACGGTTGAAACAGCCGCCGTCATTACTCGCTTAGCTCCTTCGCATGTGCGCTTCGGCTCGTTTGAAGTGTTTTATTATCGCGGTCAGCATGAACCTATTGCGACGCTGGCTGATTATGTGATCGCTCATCACTTTCCACATCTATGCAACGTACCGGATAAATACCCGCGCTTTTTGCAAGAGGTGGTCACCCGCACGGCACAGCTTATTGCCCAATGGCAGGCTGTCGGTTTTTCGCATGGCGTAATGAACACGGACAACATGTCCATACTGGGGCTGACCTTTGATTACGGGCCATTCGGCTTCATGGAACATTACGACCCCGGCTATATTTGTAATCACTCCGATGAGATCGGGCGTTATGCCTATGACCAACAGCCGCAAGTAGGGCAATGGAATCTGGCGGCACTAGCGCAGGCATTGACGCCGCTGATAGCGGTCGAAGAAGCGCAAAATATTGTGGATGGTTATGGTCAGATTTTCTCCGAGCGTTACTTGGAATTAATGACACGAAAACTGGGACTCACTGTCTTTAAAACAGGAGATCTTGCGCTGATAGAATCGTTGCTGGAAATGATGCGCGTGAGCGAACTTGACTACACCAATTTGTTTCGCAGTTTGGCTCAGTTTAATTCTGCGGAGGGTGAGTTAAATAGCGCATTGCGTGACCAGTTTATTGATCGCGCTGCCTTTGATGTCTGGGCGGATCGCTACCGCGTGCGCTTGCGTGGCGAATCCGTCCCGGATGCCGAGCGCAAACAGCGCATGGATCAAGTTAACCCGAAATATATTCTGCGTAACTACCTGGCGCAAATTGCTATCAGCAAAGCCGAACAGCAGCGCGATTTTTCTGAAATTAATCGCTTGCTGGATTTACTGAGCCGACCATATGACGAACAGCCGGGAATGGAAAGCTATGCCGCACCAGCGCCGGAATGGGCGCGAAAAATTGAGGTGAGTTGTTCATCTTGAGAGTCTGATAATGTTTTTCAGATCCATGACGATCGTGATTTTGAATTGATCGCGGAAGTGGGGTCGCGCCTAAAATTATTTCGGCTTGTTTGATTTTGGTATTTGATGACTGCTTTTGCAGTAGGCTACTACAAGGGTTGAAAGGCAACTCTGTGCCAGAAGAGGCAATTCAGAATCCTATCAGGATTTTCATCATTTGCTTTACACGTGTAAAGCAAATGATTTACAGTTTTTCCATGATAAATCATTCATGCACAAAGGGCTAGAAGAGATTTTCGAGAGGGGTAAGAGCGCCAAGGTGCAGGCATCTATGGCAGGCCGTATATCGCGACGACTGGATGCCATCGATACAGCAAAGACACTTGAAGCTCTAAATGTTCCTGGCTTTGATTTTCACCCACTGCATGGCAAACCGAAGCGTTACAGCGTCCATGTAAATGGCCCGTGGTGTATTACCTTCGAATGGGAAGGCGAAAATGCTTTTCGCATCAACTTGGAAAACTATCATTGATAAAACAACTAGCCATCCCACTAAGCAACTAAAAGACGGTTGCCAAGTGGTTGGTTATAGGAGGCATCATGCGCACTCGTAAACCAACTCACCCCGGCGCAATTTTGCGCGAAGACGTTCTACCCGAACTCAATATGTCAGTTAGCAGCTTTGCCCGCAGTCTCGGCGTTTCGCGCCAAACTCTTCATGCGGTTCTGGCGGAACGTAGCGGCATTTCACCTGAATTGGCTCTGCGTTTGGGCGCATTGTTGGGCAATGGTGCTCAACTATGGGTGGACATGCAAACAAAATATGACTTGTGGCAAGCTGAAACTAAGCTGCACGATGTGTTGAAAAGAATGCAGCGCATTACAGTCGATCATGTAGTAGCTTGACGATCAAGGAACGCTGACATTCGTGAGATTCCGCTAGCGGGTAGGCGGTTTTGTAATTGCGTTGCCCCGCTACGTGCCAATTTGATTATTCGTGACCAGCAGCTTCATGGTGAATCAAGTTTTTGTAGCCAGTGACTGGTTTGCCGCAGCCTTGTAGGGTGGGCACGTCTTTGTGCCCACGCAGATTTGACAGGTATGTGTAATGAAAATGCAGTGCAGGCGTGTGATTGATGGTGTCCGCGCGGGCAAAAAGACGTGCCCACCCTACTTGGCTTACAGGTTTCCTGAAAAATTAACTTGATTAAAAGGCTCGAAGAGCCGCTTTCAGGTAAGCGCTTAAAAGGGTCGAAGAGCAGCTCCGTGCCACTTGCAGTCGTTCGAGAATAATTTACAAAGCGGTCACTCGAATGAGTGCGCTGATGATCAATAGAGTCTGTCGTCACTATCTAAGTACCACCATCAGCGCTTACTCTTCAAAGCCCAAGTTTATCAATATCCACAACTGCGCATCACAGTGCATCCAGCGGGCTGGCGACCATTTTTGTTACCTCAAGAACATGCGTATAGAGCATCGTCGTTTGAAGATTCTTGTGCCCGAGTAATAGTTGAATTGTACGAATATCGGTTCCAGACGCGAGCAGTTGGGTTGCAAATGAATGGCGCAATGTATGAACTGTTGCATGCTTCATGATTCCAGCTCTTGTCACAGCCTGCCGGAACGCCCGCTGAATTGTCGATGGCGATACATGCCAGCGGGCCATTCGTCCGCTTTGACCCCATGGGCGGCACACCGTAGAAGGGAACACGAATTGCCAGGCAAGCGATTCGGAAGCTTTTGGATACTTTCATTCAAGAGCACCCGGCAAGGGCGCTAATCCAGCGCCCCGGCTCCGGTCATCGGTATGCAATTGTGCAACACGCACGATATGAGCCTGCAAGTCAGCTTTCAAGCTAATCGGAAGAACGGTAGTGCGATCCTTCCCGCCCTTGCCGTTTCGAATTGAAACGATTGACGAAGCAAAATCAATATCTTTGATGCGCAAGGTGCAGCATTCTTCAACACGCAACCCCGATCCAAACAGTAAGCGCGCCATTAGTGCGGTCGAGCCAGACATCTGCGTCAAAACTGCTGAAACCTCACCTGGAGACATTACCACAGGAATACGCTGGTGCTGTTGAATACGATTGAAGCCGGGCATTTTATCGAGGGGAGTTTCCAGTACATCCCGATAAAGAAATACGAGTGCGTTGAGTGCTTGTGTTTGTGTAGACGCGGATACTTCCCGTTTCACAGCCAGGTGGTTTAAAAACTGAGCTACATCGCCTTCCCGAAGTTCTCGTGGATGTCGTTTATCGAAATGGAAGATGAACTGGCGAATCCAGAAACGGTAGGCTTCCTCTGTCCGTTTGCTTAAATGTCTGTGGCGGCACACCTCATGAATCTGGTCCATTAAGCGTGGTGGGTTATTGGCTTGAAGAGGGTGATTAGGCGGTTGCTGACCCCATAACTGTAACTCCTTGGTTGGTGGAAAATATGCGCAATTTAATACAAATCCATCCTGCCTGTACTATTATGCATATGCGGACAGACAAAATTACTGGATTCATAATGAATCAATCACTTATCGAAATTATGCACGCCTCACTATTTTTAATAGTACAGACCGGTGGGTCTGTCTAATAACTGTTAGCTGTCTAGGGAACCGGAGGCACCTTGCAAAATTTGAACCTCAATGACCTTCTGCGGTACGGCTTAGCTGGTGCTATCTTTCTAGTCTTTCTGGTCGCGGCCTTCGATGAACCGCAGGCGATTCTCAAAAGTAGCGACAGCAATGGGGTCGTTGCCGCTGGGTTGATTGGCATCGCGTTCACTATCGGTAGTCTTGTGTACGCAACGCATAGGGCAGTCCCTTATCCTGCCTTCTACTGGTTGTTTGCAAAGCTGAACAAACGTCCCGAATCAACTATGCAGATGGATATTAAGCGGTGGCGTAACTTATCAAAGAAGGACTCTCTCCAGCAACGAATGGGAGACTGGGCAGCACAGGTTCATTTCTTGTACTGCATTGCCTGGGCGGGTTCAACGGCTCTGCTGCTCGGCCGCTACGCCTGTTGGGCGCATACGAACCTTTGGAACTCGGTCGCATCAGTGACGGGCTTGATGTTTGTTTGTGCCCTCCTTCACCACTGTCGCTACCAAAGGTGGGAGAAACAAATATTTGTTGAAGATGAGTCGAGCAAAGCCAGCTAACCCGGCAGTCAAGAGGGACTGCGCAAAAGCGCGCAGCCCCTTACTTTTACGTTGGGCAATTACCGAACAAGGGAAGCTCATATGAATATCAAAGATCGACTCAAGATATATTTCTATGATCGAGCACCAAATTCCTTGCTCGAAGAACACATCTTGCTCGAGTTCTCAGAGGTACAACCAAGCTTACTATTGGAGCAACTGTCTGAGCTTGCCGACGAAGACTTTCTTTCAGCGGAGGTCATGCCTCCGAATCAACGCTGTCCGGCCTTGCAAAGGAAGGCTTACCGCATTACTGACGAGTCGCTTGGCGACTATCCAATCAGTACAGAAATCGAAGCAGCAGGCATCAAAGTCCCGCGCCTCATAGACGGTGACAGAGCTAGGGCGGAAGATGTCAACTCTCTGATTCACGCCGTGAATAAGATTATTGATGCCAATTCCAAACAACTCGAACATCGGATGGAGGAGCAAAACCGAAAATACTGGGGAGCCCTCATTACTATTTTCGCTTTGTTCGTGTCGTTGTTTTCCATCATCAACGTAGGCGTAAAGCCAGTCTTGTTTGCGGCGGAGTTGTCCTTATCCCCGAGGTCCCTTGTGTTCCAAAGCCTTCTGAATATCGCACCCTTAACGGTTGTTCTATTGCTCTTTGTATGGCTCCTTCACAAGATTCTTGGCAAGTGACATCGCCCAACGAGTAAGGTTAGATTGTGATCGCGAAGCGAGCCACAATCTGAACCGTTTGTTGGACAAGCCCGGTGGTGCAGCGATGAATTTACTCGTTATGGAAATATCTCTCTGACCGTAGCGGTGTCACCGGGGCATGTCCCTCACCACGCCCCGAAATTCACCGCTAAAAGTTGCCATTGCAGCAACCTGTCCCGCTTAACCCGCCATTTTTAACGCATTTTTACCCGATTTCGCCCTTTTGCAGGGCGAGTGCGGCCGCGCCTGCCGAGGTCGGCAGGCTGGCGGCGTGTGGTGCGCTACATGGCCGTCTCCCTATTTGACGCGGATGTCCGTAATCGCTTGATGAATGTTTTGATGCGGGTACGAATAATTTTCATGACCCCGCCACAACATTTGCAGCGTA
>JAYUTK010000047.1:0-5875 GCA_043755195.1 Gallionellaceae bacterium | reverse complement strand
CTTGCGGATGATGTTGTTGTTCTGATCGGCCACATAGACATTGCCATTGCTGTCGGTGGCAATCCCGGACGGATAGCTAAAGCTCGCTGCTGTACCGGTTCCGTTGGCACTGCCAGCAGGGTCAAGTGCCGACCCGGCCAGCGTGGTCACTGTCACCACTCCAGCCGTCGAGGTCGATATCTTGCGGATGGTGTTGTTATAACTATCGGTTACATAGACATTGCCTGTGCTGTCGGTGGCAACACCACTCGGAGAGTCAAAACTTGCTGCTACCCCTGCGGCGGTGTCGTCACTGCCCGCCAGCCCGGTACCGGCCAGTGTGGACACTGCACCCGTTGCGGTGATGATTTTGCGGATGGTGTTGTTGTTACTGTCCGCCACATAGATATTGTCCGCAACGTCAGTGGCAATGCCGGACGGATAGCTGAATCTGGCTGCTGCGCCGGTTGCGTCGGCATTGCCACTTGCCCCTGCCGTACCTGTCAGCGTAGTCACCTCTCCGAATGGCGTGATCTTGCGGATGGTGTGATTACTGCTGTCAGCCACATAGACATTGTTCGCGCTGTCAACAACCACACCCGTTGGAAATTTGAATCTTGCTGCCGCCCCGATACCATCGGCACTGCCAGGAGGATCATTGGCCGAACCTGCCAGTGTAGACACGACACCCGCTGAAGTGATCTTGCGGATGGTGTTGTTGTTCTGGTCGGCCACATAGATATTGCCCGCGCTGTCGGTGGCAATCCCGCTTGGCAAGTCAAAGCTTGCCGCCGCACCGAGCCCGTCATCAAAGCCGGTTACCCCTGCTGTGCCAGCCAGCGTGGTGACTACCTTGCCGGGGGTAATCTTGCGGATCGTGTTGTTGCTGCTATCGGCCACATAGACATTGCCATTGCTGTCGGTAGCGACACTGCCTGGAAAATTAAACCGGGCTGCCGCCCCGGTTCCATCGGCAGTACCAGCACCGCCCATATTGCCGGCAAATAACGCGAGCGTCGGTCCAGTGACATTGGGATTGGTACTACTGCTCCCCCCACTTCCGCAAGCGGATAGAATGCCCGCAAAGCTTAGCAACATTGTGCTTGCGATTTTATTGCATGATTCCGACTGCTTGAACATGATTGATTCCCTCTAATGTGACCTATTCGCCAAGGTTTCAAAAGTCTAAACAGTTAATGTGACAATTGTGTTATTACCCAAACGCATCCCCTCAGTAAAAATAAAAATGCCGACCCAGGCATGGGTCGGCATCGTGGAGCTTGACAGTGCTAAAGGCGACGGGCATGTGGCCAGCAACTGGGGATTGCGCTGATTGCAATCCTTTTGAAAAATTAAACTTATTTCTTAGTCGTGTTGGTTTATCAAAGCACGGTTGTTCGTGCCAGCTTGAGAAATATATGCAACAGCGGCTGCAGCAGTATTGGTTTGAACGATGGCAGCGAACTGTGTCCCATCACTGACTTTTTGGTCAATCATGGCTGCATTGTCAACGCTCAACTCTTGAGTGATCAAAGCGGTGTCGCCATCCACTACGACGCCACCAGCCATGTCAGTTGCAACCAAGGTTTGCGCTGCGAGCAAAGATGTACCATCACCTGCGATTGCAGCCACATCTGTCAAAGAAGCATCCAGATCAGCGGCAAATGCCGTTGCACCAAAAACAGACAGGCTAACTGCCAGAGCGATTGCTTTAAATTTCATGTGTAAGTCTCCTAAGGAATTCGGGGGTATATAGGGTGACGTAAGCGATTGAGACCCCCTCTTGCCCAATCACTAACCTTGCCATAGTATCCAAAGTTCATGACAGTTTTGCGAAAGGGAGGCGGTTCTTTTGGCTAATTCGATTGCCAATTTTGAACGATTATTTTTCTTCAGATTATTGGACGGAGACTGACATGCCATCCCCGACAATCGTGATATTGACATTCACTCCAGGCGAGCTCAAATCTGCGCTAATTGAGTTGCTATTACCTACTTCGGTCAAGGTGGTTGAGGATAAACCGGACTGGCTGGCGACAATAATATTGTCGTCGCCAAGCTGGCTCGACTCGAACAGATTCTCCTCGCCACTCTGATCCAGCTCGATCAAATTTGATGCTCCAATCTGCTCAATTTTCACCCGATTGCTATCACCAGTCTGTACCATGGTTGCCTGGTTGAACATGCCAGCCTGATTGATTTCAGCGTAATGCCCAGTGCTGTCAGCATCCTGGCTTTGATGAATCGAGGCAGTATTGGCGCTACCCTCACGCTGATCTATCAAGGCCGCATTCGATGAGAGCTCCGGGGCGGCAAAATCTTCACGCAGCGTAGTGGCCATATCGGAAAAAATATCGGCCTGTGCCGTGCCTGTCAAGACCAGCACCGTCGCCAGCGTCAGCGCGATTTTTTGGCGCGGCAAGCTGATTTTATTGTTTGCAAACCCGTGCATTATTGTGCTCCTGGCTGCTCGGAGGGCACGACCGCACGCGGCATTGCAGCACTTACTGGGATGGATTGGCTAGACAGCGCGGCTGATGTCATTGCTGCTGGTGTTGGCGGCGAAGCTGGCGGCGGCACATCTGCACGGTCAGCATCGGAGATTAGTTTGGTCGTAGCCGTTTCACCGTTTGCATGACCCAGCGGCCTGATTGTCCGTGACGGAATGTCGTTATTCAGTGGTTGCATGAGGATAGGCTGAACATCAACAACCCCATCATCTTTAAGGTTCGTCACGCCTTCTTTTAGATAGGCCTGAATAATCGGATTATTCCAGTCCTCTTCGTTTTTGAGCTCCAGAATGCGTTCGCGCACTCCCTGCACAGTGAGATGAACGACCGCTGCTTCGATCGCTTCTTTCACGGCCAGATCTGCTGGCTCGTTGGTGGTGTAGCCTGTTTCACCCTGAAGCAGCCGCTGATAGCCGGTGAACTTGTACACATTGGTGTCAAACTGAAAAGAAAAAATTGTTTTGGTGACCGATACCGAATTCAAAATTTGCCCGGTGCGAATGTCCACGCTGCGCAAACCCACCGTGACCTGATCGACACGGTATTGTGTGCTCACGCCGATACCCAGAAAGCTAGCGCCTTTGCCCCCGGTACGCACGTTGGAATTATATGCCGTGATCGCACCCTCGATAATCAAGCTGGCCGGCAACAAGTTCGGCAGATTGATGATAGGTTTACCCTTGTCGGTCGGAGACTCGATCGCCCGCACAATCCGGCGCTCGGTCAACAGATTCTGCAACCCTTCACGCTCGACCGGAATATACCAGCCAGAATCGCGCAGGGCTTTGACCAACATAGTCGCAGCTCCCTGAGTCACATCCGTGGAGTAAGGGCTATCGGGGGACGACTTATATTGTCCAGTCTGATCACGCAGACCATATACCGCCACCGGTATTTTTACCCTGGGTTCGGGCAATTGCGTCAACGCCAGCGTAATTTCCGTATTGGGCGTCAACTGTGCGTTGGCCTTGACATTGGAAGGCGGCACAGTGGTGGAACATGCCGACAACGCCAGCACCCCCGCCAGCAGCCACCCGTGCTGTACTGAAAACCGACCTATCACACTCACCCCCCGTTCAGACTGCTTCACAATGCGGTGGACACATCAAACGTCGCCGTTGCGCCATTAGTCTTGTCGGTGGTCTGGATGGTCAGGGAGCCATCGGCATTTTGAATAACATTGATGGTGTAACTGGCCGTGTCATAGGTTCCAGGTTCAACGGTTACTCCGTCATTGCCAAACATGGAATTTTTGATCTGCGCTGCAAGATTGTTCAAGATAGCCTGCTGCAAACTATTATTGAAGCGTTGCAATGGCGTCAACGCAACTGCTTTAGGCGCCTTGAATTCATTCTGCGCCTGAGCGATATTCAACAACATAGCGCCATTGTTTGGATTGCCGCCAAACGAAGGGTTAATGGGGGTATATACCAGCTCTGACGCCCCAGCCGCTGGCAGGTACATCGCCAGCAAAACCATCAGCTTTTTGCAGGTACGACTCAAGGCATATTTATTCATTTTCAATTCCTGATCAATCATGGACCATTCATCCTGGTAACAGCAGTTGTCCGCAGATTAGGCAGATTCCAAGGGATGAACACGGATTATCAATGCGCTTTGCAGGCTCATCTGGCACACTTTTTTTGAGCTGCACCGATGCTTGCCCGTCTACTATTTGATCTGTGTTAATCCGCGTTCATCTGTGGACAACCGCCTTCTCCAGGCTTTTATGTGGCCGGTTGAATTATGTGCTTATGTTGCGCTACATTTTTTCCTGGGCTATATCGGCATCGTTATTTTTTTGCAGGCTCAAAGCGACAAGATTGGTTTGAGTTTCCTCAACCGCCTGCCCACACAGCGTATGCAAGCCATCGTACTTCTGCGGTAACGCCGCGGAATACACCCGTTGCTGCCCTAAATAAATATCTACTCGATTACCGTAACGCTTCGACAAGCTCTCCTTGATGCTCAAGGAGTAAGCCCCCGAATCTGGCTTCTCCGACCACAGCAGCGAAAAAATC
Source organism: Gallionellaceae bacterium (assembly GCA_043755195.1). Lineage (GTDB taxonomy): Bacteria > Pseudomonadota > Gammaproteobacteria > Burkholderiales > Gallionellaceae > Nitrotoga. The sequence goes on along the minus strand of JAYUTK010000047.1, from coordinate 1,365 downwards.
CGATAAAACTCGTAGCCGTTAGGCGTAATGGTTTGATTAACCACGATGCCCACCATCCCATCGGCCGCCGCACCCAAATCTCCACTCTGCGATGTGGGCATCACCGCTGGTGGCGCCCCATGAACAGACGACACTTGCCCTAGCAAAAATATAAATAAAAACTTTAACGATCTATAGCGCAAAAAATCTCCCGAAGTGCCACTGAGTTTTACTCATCAGCCAGCAATATGGACGGCAGGGTAATGCAGGTTTCGTCGTGCGCAATACCTGCGGACGGGCTGTCGTTATTGACTGCCTGTACGTATGGTTTGTTGTTAGATCAGGCATGTTTTTTCACGCGGTGTCGTGCCACCGCACTCCAGAATGCAGTGCCTCCTTGGCGGGTATTTGCATCCGAACAACGGCTTTTAATCAATGCTGACTTATCAGCATTATTAGCTATCAACCCTACGCAATACTGAGCCATCAACCGTTGATAGATTATCGAATTAGTGTGACAGTTTCATTACCGATCACCCTAAAAATTGCAGCTCATCCATGGCTTACTGCTCCTTCCTGGATTACACATGTACCGTCACTCGGGTCACCTCGGCAAGCGTGGTCTCGCCTCGCTTGACCAGTTCAAGCGCCACCTCGCGCAGGCTGCGCGTACCATTGCGCACCGCCGTTTCCTTGATCAGACGGATCGGACGCTTGTCTATGATCAACTCGCGCAGCTCATCATTCAGGATCAGGATTTCGGCAACCGAACGCCGTCCTTTGTAACCGGTTCCCCGGCAGTCACCGCATCCTTTGCCATGTTTAAGCAGGAAGCCTGCGGTCTCGTTGCGTGTCAGACGCGCTCGCATCAGTTCAGCGTCGCCCGGTTCATATGCAACGGAACAGTGCGGACAATTCGTGCGCACCAGGCGCTGCGCCCAAATTCCGTTCAGCGCCGACACAAATGCGTAGGGATCGATCCCCATGTGGGTAAACCGTCCAAAAACATCAAAAACATTATTGGCATGTACGGTGGTCAGCACCAGGTGGCCGGTGAGAGCTGACTGCACGGCAATTTCTGCCGTTTCCCGGTCGCGGATTTCGCCGACCATGATTTTGTCCGGGTCGTGGCGCAAAATAGAACGCAGACCTTTGGCAAAAGTAAGTCCCTTTTTTTCATTCACCGGAATTTGCAAAATACCCGGCAATTGATATTCGACCGGGTCCTCAATCGTGATGATCTTTTCGCGGCCCGTATGAATTTCGGTCAGCGCCGCATAGAGTGTCGTGGTCTTGCCGGAACCGGTCGGGCCGGTGACCAGCAGCATCCCGTAGGGCTCCTCCACCAGCATGCGCAATGAGGTCAGCGACAGCGCATCGAAACCG
>JAYUTK010000046.1:0-2712 GCA_043755195.1 Gallionellaceae bacterium | reverse complement strand
AAGCGTCAGCCCACTTGATTTATCCCCTTATATTTACGATGCACTTGATCCGCAGCTCGTTCTGCTTGGGGGGCATACCGGCGAGGAGGGGCCGCATGACTGGATTTATCCTAAAAAAAATAGTTGTCCGCAGATTACACGGATTAACGCAGATTAAACATTGGGTTATCAGCACAACCCGTTAACCCAATGGGTGAGCATAGCTTTCCGGTATTTTTCTTTTTAATCAATCTAATCTGCGTAATCTGCGGATTGAACTGCTTTTTCTAGGTTTATCTGTTGACTGTGCTGGGACAATTGCTCCATGCGCAATGGCTGGGGACGGTTGCCCATGTATGCGGTGGCTTGCTTGTACTGGCTACATTGGCCTAGGCCGCAGCGGTATTTTTTGGCAGCAGCGAAAAATTGCAGGGACAAAAAACAGCAGTGTTCAGCGGGAGCATTGAGGGGGTTCGACCCAGGTTGCCCGAAGTTTTATTGGCATGGATATTGCGGTAAAATGGTGACCATGCGGAATCCTTCAAATAATGTGGGCAATGTCGGTTAGACCACCCATCTGGCGCGCGATCCAAACTCGCAGAAAGCCGTTACTTCACCAGTATGACTGCCAATTCCGGAAAATACGAATCCTTAGGACCGCTGCCTTCCCTGGTAAGTCTGGTCTTTGTCATTGCAGGGATATGGTATCTGAATTGGCGTTTGTCGACGCTGTCTGGAATCCCGCCATTATTCAGCTACACCCTGTATGCCGCAGAGGTCTACGGTTTCATCAGCTCCTTGCTGAATGTATTTACTTCCTGGCGCTTGACAGTCAGGCAGGCTCCCCCGCCGGCGGACGGGAAAACGGTAGACGTGTTTATTCCCACCTATAACGAGCCTGTGGATTTGGTCAGGCGGACTGCCATGGCCGCAATGAACATGGACTATCCGCATGAGACCTGGATACTGGATGACGGCAACCGTGTCGAAATACAGGAGTTGGCCAAGCGATTGGGAATCCGTTATATCGCGCGCACGGAAAATATTAACGCCAAAGCCGGCAACCTGAATAACGCCTTGACGAAAAGTTCGGGTGAGTTCATCGCAATCTTTGACGCGGATCATGCGCCACAGAAGAATTTTATTACCCGGACTCTGGGTTACTTTGTAGATGACCATGTCGCATTTGTGCAGACCCCACAGGATTTTTTCAATCTCGATTCCTATATGCACCGGATGCACGAAGCCAAACGCCAGGTCTGGTCTGAGCAGTCATATTTTTTCTCGATAATTTTGCGTGGCCGGGATTATTGGAATGCCGCCTTTTTTTGTGGCAGTTGCGGCGTGATGCGTAGAAGTGCGCTGGAGAAAATCGGTGGGTTTGCCACGGAAACCGTCACCGAAGACATACATACATCCGTCAGGCTGCACAAGGCGGGCTATCAGTCCGTCTATCACTGCGAGTCATTGGCATATGGCATTGCCCCGGCCACAGCCGATCCATTTCTCAGGCAAAGAATCCGCTGGGGGCAGGGCAATATGCAGGTGCTAATGAAAGAAAATATACTCTTCACATTCAAGTTAACCCTGGCCCAAAAACTGAACTATCTGGCTTCCATCATGACTTGGTTCGATGGCTGGCAGAAAGGCATGTTTTATATTACCCCCATCATCGTGCTTTTCACCGGCGTGCTGCCGATCAATACCGGCCTGACCGAGCTCATCCTGCACGTATTGCCTTACTATTTTCTGGGTTTCCTGGTGTTTGAAGAAGTGGGACGCGGCTATGGTGCCACTTTATACATCGAACAATACAATTACATCCGTTTTGCGGCCTACATTCAGGCGACCTTCGCCCTGTTTCTGGGGAAACTGAAATTCCATGTAACCTCAAAAGTCCGTGAGCAATCTGCAGCGACCAGCAGAAGTTTATGGCCGGCAAAAATGGTATTCCTGCTGAGCACTGCGGCAATTCCCTTTGGCCTGGTGACATATGCTGGCGACAGCCACATTCCTGCGGATGCTCTGGCCTATAACGTGTTTTGGGTGTGCGTGAATTGCGTAATCGGATTTTCGGCATTCACCTTTACGCAGAAAAACCAGGCGTTCTTGCGCAATGATTACCGCTTTCCTATCCCGCTGCCGTTCAAATTCGAGGACAAGCAGGAACAGAATTTATATGGGACGATAGATAACGTATCCGCCAGCGGCGGGCGCATCTATGCCAAGCTGCCAAAGTCCGCGCGTAAGGGCGGAAGCATCGAAGGCTATATTTATTTACCGTCTGGCGCGATACCGATTGAAGCCGAAATCGTGTCCGAGATTGTAGGTACTGCGGACAATGAGGCATATGTTGCCGCTGTTGGCTTCCGCTTTGTCTGGAACGTAATTGACCATCAGGATGAATTCGAATCATTCTTGTTTGGCACGAATCTACAATGTAAATTGCATGAAATCCGGGAAAGGCAAGTCACGCCTATCGAATGGCTGAGCAGGAAATTGACCGGTAATAAAGCACCCAGGCGATACGGGGGGGAGCATTGGACGCCGATCGAAATAATCGGCGGAAATTTTGATTCCCCCAACAAGTTGGGCTTAGTGAATACCGTCAAAGGAATGACGGCACCCGAGCAACTGATCAGTTTCGCACCAATCCCTCCCGGCGGTTTGGTTGCTGTGTGCATGTATACCCGAACCAAGCAGGTCGAGATCGGGGTGCGGGTGGCAGAGGGC
>JAYUTK010000045.1:0-2727 GCA_043755195.1 Gallionellaceae bacterium | reverse complement strand
GGCGTAGTTACTCTACGTTGACAGAACATTTTTTGATTTTTTTCGTGCAGATTCGGCCTATTGGTCGTCCGCAGTAGAATGCTAATGGAAAATCTGGGTTCAACTCATCAGTATCGTAGCCAGTCCGAGCAGTAAGCCCATGCTCACGACATCAGTAGCCGTAGTCAGAAAAATACTTGATGCCGTTGCTGGATCGGTGCCTAAGCGTTTGAGCGTCAGCGGGACGAGGGCACCGGAAATGCCGCTTATCGTACACGCTCCGACCATAGCCAGAAAAACTACTGCGGACAACATCAGAGCATGGGGTGAGTGCTGTGTGTTGGCAATGTAATACATCGCAACCCCGGCAACGATGCCGACTGGCGCGCCATTCATTGCACCGAGCAAACCTTCCTTTATGATTAGCTTGCGCGAGTCGCCCGACTTTATTTCGCCCAGCGTAATTCCCCGTAGTGTGACGGCTAAGGCTTGGCATCCGGTGTTTCCAGATTGACCAGCGAGGACGGGAAGAAAGACCGCAAGAATAACGAACTGGTCTATGGTTCCCTGAAAAAATGCGACCACGCCGCCCGCCAAAAATGCGGTTAATAAATTGAGTTGCAACCACGGATGGCGAAACATAAAACTACGTAACATGGGAGTCGAGATGCGCTCTTCTTTCTCGACACCGACCATGCTACCGGCCTGCGCAGTAATATCAAACGCCTGTGCTTCAAAGATCGCCTGACCACGCACCAAACCTAACAGCCGATGCTGATTGTCACACACCGGATAGACCGGATAATGGCGGCTGAGCGAGAGCTTCATGGCTTCCGTAACAGCCAAGTCGGGTTGGAACGTAAACACATCACGCAACATGATGTCGGCCAGTCGCGCTTGTCCTGCGGCTAACAGCAGGTCACGCATTGTAACCAGACCGAGCAGCTTGCAATCACTTTCCGTCACATAACCATAGGTGATGAAGGCAATTTTCACCAGTTCGCGCAGCTTTTCGATCGCCTCATCTACTGTCATATCGGGGCTGAATATGGCGTAGGTCGGCTCCATAAAATGCCCTATTGTCCCTGCCCTGAACTGTTGATTACGCTGCCACTGCTGTGCCAATTCTGGCGTCGCGCTATGGATAATTGCCGTCCGTTGTTTGGACGGCAGCGCACTTAAAATGTCTTGGGTGAAGGAGGGGTTGAGATCGGCTAGTGCCTCACAAGCCCGCATCGGCTCTTCTTGTATGAGGAGTGCAGCGCCCTCGTTGGGTGGGCAAGCCTTGATTAGAGCAATCAGTTGCCGTCGCGCTTCATGGATTTTCGGCTGAGATGCGGCTACTGTTTTGTTCAGCATGATTTTCTCCCTCGATACGACTCATTCCGATGCCCGATAAAAATGACTAGCATCTCACCCTTCCCTTTGCAGAGGGGAGGGTGAGATGCTATCGGAAAATAGAACTAGAGGGAGAAGAGTAACCCGTGCTTGGCAGCGAGTGCAATAGCGCTTATTGCAGCCTATTTATTTCGGCGGTCTATCATCTCTTGCATGATAGGGGTCAGAATTAATTCCAAGGCAAAACTCATTTTTCCGCCTGGCACGACCAAGGTGTTCGGGCGCGACATGAATGAGTCGTGAATCATGCTCAGGTAATACGGAAAATCTATGCCCTTAGGGTTGCGGAAGCGCACCACGACAAAGCTCTCGTCCGGTGTGGGAATATCGCGCGCGATGAAGGGGTTGGAAGTGTCCACCGTAGATACGCGCTGGAAATTGATGTCGGTACGCGAGAATTGTGGCGTGATGAATTTTATGTAATCCGGCATACGGCGCAGAATGGTATCCACCGTCGCCTCGGCAGAATAGCCCCGCTCGGCTTGATCGCGGTGAATTTTTTGTATCCACTCGAGGTTAACTATGGGCACTACACCTATGCTTAGATCCACATGTTTGGCCGCATCTGCGGTTTCGGTTTTGACCATGCCGTGCAAACCTTCATAAAACAACAGGTCGGCACCGGCCTCTATGTCAGCCCAGGGAGTGAATTGCCCGGCAGTCAGGTTGGTAGCAAAACGCGCGTTCAGTTGCTTGGCTTCGTCATCGCTATGAATGTAGTAACGGCGTTTGCACATGCCAGTTGCGCCAAATGACTTGAAGGTTTCTTCAATCTTGTCGAAGTGATTGGCTTCCGGGCCAAAATGGCTGAAGGAATGATTGCCAGACTTGGCAGCCTCAGCCACAGCAGCGCGGAACGCCATGCGATCCAGGCTGTGCATGCTGTCGCCTTCGATGATGGCAACCTTTACAGCATCACGCCGGAATTCACGACGGAAAATATTTTCAAAAGCGCGTTTAACAGTGGTTGTGCCGGCACCAGATGAGCCAGTTACGGCAATGACGGGAAACTTCTTGGACATGAATAAATACTCCTGAGCAGATTTAATAAAAATTTTGAGGCGGCAATTCTAACAGAATGCCTTCTCCAGACATAGCGACAGCCTCTTCCAATATGAAATGAGTCTGAAGGGCTAAAATTCTGAAACGGTCATTATGCGAAGCATGGTGATCAACATGGAAGAGGCGAAGCTGGCGACCGTATCTGTGCCGGTAGGGTCATTTTTATACTGGGTTTGTGTATATGGCAGCTAACGAGTAAGGTTAGATTGTGATCGCGAAGCGAGCCACAATCTGAACCGTTTGTTGGACAAGCCCGGTGATGATGCTGTGAACCTCGTTATGGAAATA
>JAYUTK010000044.1:0-18384 GCA_043755195.1 Gallionellaceae bacterium | reverse complement strand
GCTGGGATTTAGAACGCCATATGAAGTATTCTTCGGGGTGAAAGTGCGTTACGCCAAGCAACCCTCAGTTGTTGCACTTCGAACTTGAATCCGCGACTTAATAAATTCTGTCCGCCACCTAATATAATTTCTTTAATTTGACTTTTTAAGATGACCGGTTTAATCAATCTTTCACATTTCATGTACTTGTTCGTTACATTACCAGCCGAAGCGAATGCCTTATCGTTCTTCGTGTTGTAGGAAAGTGTATCAATGATAGTTTCGTGATTAAAATGCCCATTATTTTTTATATCACTGAGCATTTTAAATAGCCAAACAGCAGTTCTTGTTTGTCGAGTGATGCCTGTCGTTCCTGAGACTCCTTTGGCAATTTTGGAGATAAAATAGCAAAAACCTGCATCACTCCAAACAAACATATCTAGGCAGTTCTCGGCTAAATTCGGTGCCTTCCCGTTGGTTTTCCAAATTGGCTGAAGGAGAAAAGCTCTTTGCTTATTTTCAAGCGCAATAGATATTTTCTCTATGGCACCAACAATGTCAGCAATTTTTTCCAATACAAGATTTGCATCTGTCCAATCTTGAATTTCAATATCAGGAATTAGTTCACCAAGATTTGTTGACAGTCCCGTGGCAATGCTACATGCCAAATAAACTATTGTGTCTGGCCTCACTACAATCTCGCTACCGTATAACCCTTCATCAAGACTGCAAGTCGTGTTGTCAGGGAGTGCCGTCAACTTTACTTCAAGTCCCGATAAGCATTCCCCCGTGCTTTTTCTCTGTATCACTAGGTCAGTTCTTGGTAATGAACCAATGACATGTTTTTGATATGGAGTGTGTTGTGATTCAAATGCAAAAAACGCATCCTCATCGTTAAAGCCTATTCCAAAAACATTTTCTATTGAAATTAGATCGGGTTTAAAAATGCCTCCCGAAATAGAAAGGTAGTTAGCTTGCATATTTTTAAACGCTAAATAGCAACACAACGCCGCTGGAAATGACGAATTAAACTGGTTCTTCCCCCATGTTTCTTTTAGTTTAAAGTCTCTATTTGTATTTTTAAGACCAAAAAGCCCGGGTTCTGCCTTCATGTAATACCTTCCAGTAAAATTTCATCGCATTTTAACACCCCCGTTCAAGTAATTCTGGGGCTGTAAATACATTAAATGCAATTTAGCAGCAAACGTCACATTCCGCTAATGGCACAAAGGGGTCGCTCGTTAACATACCAATTTGTTAATCCGCCACAAAGGTTACAAGGATCGGGTTCGCATTATTTTTTACGCAGCCATCCGCCCCAACCCTTCCGCCACATACGCCAACACTAACGTATTCAAGCTGACACCTTCAGCCTTGGCGCGCCCTGCCAATTAGCGTAGGTGGATCTAGGCAGGCGCGTGACGAACTTGCTGGATACTTCCGGCACGGTATCCGGGCGATAGAATAGTGTGGGGATTTCTTTGCCAGCATCTTTGCGCGCGGACACCCATGCCTTGAACGCATTCTTGCCGTTGGCGACGGCCTCGGCTTCGGCCGCACCATCGGACATGCAGCGGCTCGGTCGGGTTGTCCGAAACAAACTCCACGCCTACCTTGCGCCCGGCACCGAGAGAACCTTAACCTCTCCAAGGTGTTGCGGTTGGTTATTGAGCTCGCCCATCATTAATTTTCTCAAGCCATCACGCCCAGAAAATCTGTCCAGAAAATCCCCCCGAAATTATCCGTCCGTATTATTATGCGCAGGCAACAACACTAAAGGAGAGCGATCATGGCTAAAGGACAGCAACGGAAAAACAAAGAAGCAAAGAAACCAAAAAAACAACCCACCCCGGCAGTGTGATTGTTACGCTTGGGTTGGTGTGAGGGTCAATAGTGCCCGCTATATTGATCTCATAGCTTCAAGGGCACCTCTAAAAATCCAAACTCCGTCGCGATACTGCGTTGCTCAGTAAATTTTAACGCTTACATATCAAACATATGCGGCGCGCTAAAATTTCTTTCGCGCCTTGTCTGGCTTAGGATTTTGAATTTTTAGAGGCGCCCTCAATGCAACACTCGGGGCACGCTTAATACAAACTGCGGAATGGTCGCATCAAATTCGGTGCCGTCTTCCCCTACCATGCGGTAGCTGCCCGACATCGTGCCCACCTGGGTGGAGAGCACCGTGCCGCTGGTATATTCAAAACTCTGATTGGGCTCAAGTGACGGTTGCTCACCCACCACGCCGGGGCCGCGCACCTCTTGCACATGGTTGTGGGCATCGGTGATGAGCCAGTGGCGACTGATTAGCCGAGCAGTGACTTGGCCTATGTTGCTAATCGTGATGGTGTAGGCGAATACGAAGCGATTGTCGGCTTCGTTAGATTGTTCAGCCAAATAATTTACTTGGGTGGTAACCTTGATGCGATATTTTTCGTCTGGGCTCATGGGCAGCATTTCACAACATTTTGCCCGGTATGACAAGGGCATTGAGTCAATTTTGACAAAGTATCGCGCCGGAGTATCGGGTAGAATGCGCGCTTTAATTTCGCAATTACTAGAGGTGTCACCATGTATTTCATCGCTCCCAGTATTCTTTCCGCCAATTTCGCCAAGCTCGGCGAAGAAGTAGATAACGTCCTCGCCGCCGGTGCGGACATCGTACACTTCGATGTGATGGACAACCATTACGTGCCCAATCTGACTATCGGCCCCTTGGTCTGCGAAGCGCTGCGTAAACATGGCGTGACTGCTCCGATAGATGTGCATCTGATGGTCAAGCCGGTGGATCGTATTATTCCCGATTTCGCCAAGGCCGGTGCGTCGTACATCACCTTCCATCCGGAAGCGTCCGAGCATATTGATCGTACCATCGGGCTGATTAAAGAAAGTGGTTGTAAGTGCGGGCTGGTATTCAACCCCGCCACGCCGCTGGAAATCCTGGAATACACACTACCGAAACTGGACATGGTATTGCTGATGTCGGTCAACCCCGGTTTCGGCGGCCAGAAATTTATTCCGCATGTGCTGGATAAAGCACGCAAGGTACGCAAGATGATAGACGCAGGCGGTTACACTTGCCGTTTAGAAATTGACGGCGGTGTCGGCCCGGCCAATATCAGAGAAGTCGCCGAAGCAGGCGTGGATACCTTTGTTGCGGGCTCTGCCATATTCAGCAAACGCAATGACAAAGATAAGAATCGCTATGACACCATTGTCGGTGAAATGCGCGCCGAGCTGGCTAAAGTCAAAAAGTGATGAGTCAGGAAATTATGGACCAAGCACTATTTAGTAAAAAAACAATGGGGGCGGTACATTTTCCGCTCAGCGTCTCGGCTATTGTCATAGATCTCGATGGCACCTTGCTGCACACCGCGCCGGAACTTTCCGAAGCGGCCAACCGCATGTTGCGCGACATGGATTACGCACCCGTGTCGCAGGAATTATTGGCCAGCTACATCGGCAACGGCATTTCGTGGCTGGTAAAGCGCGCCCTGACCGGGGAAATGCACGCTACGCCGGACAAAGCGCTGTATGAACATGCGTTGCCGATTTTTGAAAAGCACTACACCGAATTGCTGCTGCAAAGCAAGCCGTTCGATGGTGTGATTGCAGGGCTGGAAGCCATGAAATCCGCCGGTTTCAGGCTGGGTTGCATCACCAATAAATTAGCGCTCTATACCGAGCCCTTGCTCAAAGGCATAGGCTTGGCCAAGTATTTTGAAATTGTATTGTCCGGCGACACTTTGCCGGAAAAAAAGCCACACCCCTTGCCTTTGCTCCATGCCGCAAAATTTTTTGACGTACCGATAGAAAAGTTGCTGCTGATCGGTGACTCGCTAAACGACACTGTCGCCGCGCGCGCCGCTGGTTGTCCCGTGTTCTGTGTGCCATACGGTTATAATCACGGTGAGCCGGTGGAAGGGTTGGATCTGGATGCGGTGATCGCCAATTTGCCTGCGGCTTTGCCATTGATAAAACGCGCTTGAATATGAAACTGAATAACCTCCGGTATCTGAAAAAATCTGCCAGTTGGCGATGGTGAATTGTAGCGTGGGCACATTGTGCCCACCGCTAGTACAAATCATCCGCGTGGGCACATTGTGCCCACCCTACAAATACCGGAGGTTATTCAATGTCGCACCCCATCACTGAATCTGAATTCAACGCCCTCGCTCAACAGGGCTATAACCGCATCCCGGTGTGCTGCACACTGTTCGCCGATCTCGACACGCCGCTGTCTGTTTATCTGAAACTGGCCAATCAGCCTTACTCCTATCTTCTGGAATCAGTGCAAGGGGGCGAACGCTTCGGGCGTTATTCTTTCATTGGTTTGCCCGCCAGCGAACGCTTGGAAATTCATGGCCTGCAAGTCACGCACTACACGGCAAATGGCAGTGCTGAAAAAACGACGGTCACCGATCCACTGGAATTTGTCGGCAATTTTCTAAATCGCTACCGCGTCCCCACCATGCCTGATATGCCGCGCTTTGTCGGCGGTCTGGCAGGGTATTTCGGCTATGACGCGGTGCGTTATATCGAGCCGCGCTTGGGTAGCACACACAAGCCTGACCCCATTGCCATACCTGATATATTGCTTTTGCTCACCGAAGAATTGGTGGTGGTGGACAACCTCTCTGGCAAGCTCACCATCATCGTGTATGCCGATCCAGGCCGCGCACATGCACATGCTCAAGCACTACAGCGTTTGCAAGAGCTGCGCGGTGCGCTGGGTAAACCGGTGACCATTCCTTATGCTCTTCCTGGCAAAGAAACTGCCACCGAGCGCGAATTTCCCAAAGTGGATTATCTTGCCGCCGTTGCTCGCGCCAAAAAATACATCGTAGATGGCGACATGATGCAGGTGCAAATCGGGCAACGTCTGATTAAGCCTTTTTCCGCGTCGGCCTTGTCCTTGTATCGCGCTTTACGCTCGATCAATCCTTCGCCGTATATGTATTACTACGACATGGGCGATTTTCAAGTGGTCGGTGCATCGCCGGAAATTTTGGTGCGCCAAGAGAAACGTGACCGGGAAAATCACAGTGCCCACATCGTTACCATCCGCCCACTGGCCGGCACCCGACCGCGTGGCGATACGCCGGAGCACGATCAAGCATTAGCAAAAGAATTGCTAGCCGACCCCAAAGAAATCGCCGAACACCTGATGTTAATTGACCTTGCGCGCAACGACATCGGACGCATCGCGCAAACCGGCACGGTAAAAGTCACCGACCAGATGATTATCGAGCGCTATTCACATGTGATGCACATCGTCAGCTCGGTCGAAGGTCAACTTAAACCGGGCATCAGCAATCTGGATGTGTTGCGCGCCACCTTCCCCGCAGGCACACTGACCGGTGCGCCTAAAGTGCGTGCGATGGAAATTATTGATGAGCTGGAACCCACTAAGCGCGGCCTATACGGCGGTGCGGTCGGCTATCTGGGATTTAACGGCGAAATGGATTTGGCAATCGCAATACGCACTGGCATCGTCAAGGACGAAAAACTTTACGTGCAAGCCGCCGCTGGTATCGTAGCCGACTCTATCCCTGAATCTGAATGGCAGGAGACTGAGAATAAAGCACGCGCCGTGTTACGTGCAGCAGAAATGGTGTTGGCAGGTTTGGATAATGCCGACAACCAGGAAAGGAGTTAACCATGCTTTTAATGATAGATAACTACGACTCCTTCACCTATAACCTGGTGCAGTATTTCGCCGAACTCGGTGCGGATGTAGTGGTGCATCGCAATGATGAAATTACGGTTGAGCAAGTCGCCAAGCTCAAGCCGCAACACATCGTGATTTCGCCCGGCCCGTGTACGCCGAATGAGGCGGGCATTTCCGTGCCGCTGATAAAAACCTTCGCTGGGAAAATTCCCATCTTGGGCGTGTGCCTCGGCCATCAGAGCATAGGCCAAGCCTTCGGCGGAAAAATTATTCATGCAAAAAAATTAATGCACGGTAAGACTTCCGCAATCCATCACAACAATACTAGCGTGTTTCGCGGCCTGCCTAGTCCGTTCACCGCGACGCGCTATCACTCGTTGGTGATCGAACGGGAAACGCTGCCGGATTGTCTGGAGATTACCGCTTGGACAGAGGATGGCGAGATCATGGGGGTGCGTCACAAGACATTAGCGGTGGAAGGTGTGCAGTTCCACCCGGAATCTATACTTACTGAGCATGGGCATGACATGCTGAAAAATTTTTTGCAGGGGAATATATAAAGGGCGCCTCTAAACCCTATTTTCCCCTACCGTAATTATCTTCATACCGTTGAATATCATCTTCGCCCAGATATTCACCCACCTGAATTTCTACAATGTGTAGCGGTTCGAGCCCCCGATTCTCCAAGCGATGCTTCGCGCCTATCGGGATGTAAGTGCTCTGATTTTTCTGCACCGTCGTCACCTCTTCTCCGTTAGTAACCGTTGCTGTGCCTGACACCACGACCCAGTGTTCGGAACGCTGCTTATGGCTTTGCAGGCTGAGGCGCGCGCCGGGGGCAACTTCGATGCGTTTGATTTTGAAACTGCGCTGTTCCTCTTCCAGTACGGTGTAGCTGCCCCATGGGCGATGAACTTTTGCATGATGGATGTGTTCGCTGGCTCCTTGCTGTTGCAGAATGTCCACTACTTCGCGCACACGTTGGGTCTGATCCATCGTTGAAATGAGCACGGCATCTGCAGTTTCAACCACGCATAAATTGCTCACGCCGATGGCGGCTACCAAGCGCTTTTCTGCACGAATTAAATTGTTTGTGCAGCCCAAAGCAATGACCTTACCTTGCAACACATTGTCATTTTCATCTTTGGCAGAAATTTCATGCACCGCCTGCCAACTGCCAACATCGTTCCAGCCTATGTCGCAGGGGATCAGCGACACCCGGCTGGATTTTTCCAGCACACCATAGTCTATGGAAATAGCGGGCATATCGGCGAAATATTTTTCTACTGCTTGCTGAAAAGTTGCAGCTGTATTGCCCGCAGCAATAATTTTTTGCGTTACTTGATGCACTGCGGGCAAGTGCTGTTCAATCTCCGCGAGTATGGCCGACGCGCGCCACACGAACATGCCGGAATTCCAATAATAATTGCCCTCTTGCAGAAAGCCTTGCGCGGTATCGTGATCGGGTTTCTCGGTAAATTGCTCAACCGGATATATTTCCAATTTTTCTCCAGCTCGCGCCTTGATGTAGCCAAACCCGGTGTCGGGTCGGCTGGGTTGAATGCCGAAGGTAATCAGCCCGTCCTTTTCCGCCGCAGCAATGGCCACTTGCAGATGGGAGCGAAAACGCGCTTCATCCTGGATGAGGTGGTCGGCAGGCAGCACGACCATAATGGGGTCGTCTCCGCCTATCATCAATTGAGCAGCGGCCAGCGCGATTGCGGGTGCGGTGTTGCGCGCGACCGGTTCAAACAAAGTCTGGTAAGGCAAAAGTGAGTGGTAAGCCTCTCCCTTTGCGTGCGCCTCCTGTGTGACTATCAGAATGTTCTGGGCAGTGATGACGGGCGCGAGCCGATTGATGGTTGCTTGCAGCAGCGATGCACCACCCTCCAATGCCAAGAACTGCTTGGGCAAATTTTGCCGCGATAAAGGCCACAAACGGCTACCACTGCCGCCGGCGAGAATCACTGCATATACTTTTCGGTCACCCATAGTCATATTTTGATAAACCTTTTTGTTATTTCGATCTTCTGTTGCCGAGAAAAAGGCTGATTAATTCCTTCAGTATTTTGAGTAAGCCGAATACTGGTATTATCCTAGAAACCGTAGTTGATCGCTTGTAAACGTAAGGAAGTGCCGATGTTTTTGAGATTACTGGAGATGTTAATGAGCACCCAATGGATGAGCGTATTCATCTGCAATTTTTAGGCTTAACGTGACCAATATTGCGCTTGTCCGATTTTCTGCACTGGGTGACGTTACGCTGGTGGTGCCGCTCGTACAGCATTTGCAACGCAGCTTGCCCGATGCAACGCTCACCTGGATTACCAGCCCCTTGTCATATTCTTTGCTGCAAGATTTGCCGGGCATCCATTTTGAGGTGTTTGAAAAACCGAGGACGCTGGGCGATTACCGCGCTTTTTATCGTGCGTTCAGTCAGCGCTCTTTTGATGTGGTGCTGGCGATGCAAGCGAATCTACGCATAAATTTGTTATACCCCGCGCTACATGCCCCTATAAAAATTGGCTTTGACCGTACTCGCGCACGGGAAGGGCAGTGGTTGTTTTGCAATCGCGCCATTCCGTTTGCTAATGAACATCTTTTAGACAGTTTCATGTCTTTTGCCCAGCAACTTGGCGTAGCGCCCGCCCCGATCACATGGGATTTACCGATAGGCGAAGCAGAAAAATCCTGGGCACACGATCAGCTTCAACACTTGCCGCGCCCTTTGATTGCGATCCATCCCGTCGCCAGCAAAATGGAGCGCACCTGGTTGTGGGAGCGTTACCTTGAGCTGATGCAAGCTGCCGCGAAAAAATGGCAAGTTGGTTTTTTAATCACTGGTGGCAATGCGGCGCAAGAGCGCGATTTTTGTGCGCGTCTGGCAAGCAGCGCGCCGCCTGGCACACTAAATTTGTGCGGCAAAACCAGCCCCAAACAACTGGCCGCTTTGCTCGGTCAAGTGGATGTGCTGCTGGCACCCGATACCGGCCCGGTGCATCTGGCAACCGCCATGCAAAGACCCGTGGTGGGCTTGTATGCCGTTGCTCCGCCCAGTTTGAGCGGGCCCTATGCGAAGCAGGAATTTATTGTGAATCGCTATCCCGAAGCCGTGCGAAAATTTCTGGGAAAAGACCCGCAACACCTACCCTGGAATACGCGCGTTCATCACCCACAAGCGATGGCGCTGATCCAGACTGAAGATGTATTGCAACAGTTAGCGCGTGTGCTGCATCTGGATTAACTATGACAAATTTTAATCCTCGCCGGATTTACACACTTTTATTATGGCTGCTATTGCCCTACATATTTTTTCATCTGTTGTGGCGCGCGCGCAAGCAGCCGGAATATCTAGCACACATTGCCGAGCGTTTTGGTTTTTACGCGTCACGCAGTAACAAGCCCATCATTTGGCTGCACACCGTATCGGTCGGAGAAACCCGTGCCGCTGCCAGCCTGGTCAAACGCTTGCAAGAGAATTATCCGCACCATCAACTATTGCTTACCCATACCACGCCCACGGGTCGCGCCGCCAGCGAACAACTATATGGCGACGATGTGCTGCGAGTTTATGTGCCCTATGATTATCCGTTTGCCGTGTCGCGCTTTTTGCGGCACTTTCGCCCCAGCATGGGAATCCTGCTGGAAACTGAAATCTGGTTTAACTTGATTCACATTTGCCACGCTGAAAAAATTCCATTGCTGTTGCTCAATGCCAGACTGTCGGAAAAATCGGCTGCACGTTATGCGCGCTATCCAAATTTGACCCGCTCTGGATTGCGCGAACTCAGCCTGATCGCCGCACAAAGTGAAGCTGATGCCACACGCTTGATGGCTTTGGGTGCAAGTGCTGTAGCGACCATGGGCAATCTTAAATTTGACATCGAACCACCCGCCGCCATGCTGCAATTGGGTGAGCAATTGCGCGCCCGATTTAATAATGCCCAGATTGGCCATCAAAGAAGAATTTTTTTGGCTGCTAGCACTCGTGCTGGAGAAGAAGAGTTATTGTTGACCATGCTTAAGCAAGCCCACATTCCGCAATTGCTGACCGTCATCGTGCCGCGCCACCCGCAGCGTTTCGACGAAATCGCCGCACTGCTCACCCGACTAGGCATCCGTTTTCAACGCAGGAGTGACCAACAAATAATTTCGCCAGAGACGCAAGTTGTGCTGGGCGATAGCATGGGCGAGATGTTCGCCTACTATGCCGCGTGCGATCTGGCTTTTATCGGGGGCAGCTTGCTGCCTTTCGGTGGACAAAATCTGATTGAAGCTTGCGCCATAGGCAAGCCCGTGCTGATCGGCCCACACACTTACAATTTCGCGCAGGCCAGCCAGCTTGCGATAGAAAGCGGCGCGGCAATACGTGTGCAAAATGCTGTAGACCTGGAACACAATTTAAAAAACTTGCTGGATCATCCTTCACTATTGGCAGCAGCTGGCCAAGCTGGACTACGCTTTGTCAGCGCTCATCGTGGCGCGACGGAAAAGGCACTGCGTCATATCAGTCAGTTCATTGCTTAATAGATGACAGAATAATTGCCCACTGACGGTTTGTGAAATTATGATATAAATGCCTCCTCGCAAATTGTTGTGATTGCTAACAAGCGGGCTTTTGTTAATGTACTGGAGATAGAAATGAAAAAAAGTATTGCTGTTGTTTTGTTGTCGTGCGCTGCATTTTCCACGCCCGTCTTGGCGGCTAACACCCCTGTTTATGTCGGCTTGCAAGTGTCCGATGAATACATCGGCATTTTAGGGGGCTTCCAACTTGACCCCATGTATTCGGTGGAAGTGAGTTATCTGGAATTTGACCAGATTTCAGTTTCTGGAGGCGCAACTAGTACAAAGGCAGATGCGTCAAGCTTAGGCGTGGCTGGCGTAGCGATGTTTCCCATGAAACTGCAAGGGATGCCGCCGTTTTCATTTTTTGCCAAAGCAGGGTTTGAACGTGTAACTGTTAAAGAAAAAACTACCAACCCCTTTGGATCAATCTCCACAACCGCTACTGACACTAATTTAGTATTGGGTGGCGGCGCTCAATATGATTTCAACAGCAACGTCAGTGCACGTTTGGGTCTGGATATAGCTGGTGAAGCGGACACTTTATATTTAAGCGCAATTTTCAAGTTTTAATTTTCGCAAGTTATGATAAAAAACCGGACTTGTTCCGGTTTTTATTTTCATAAGCCATATGGACACCACTAGTATTCCCTAATCCAAATGAGCTTGGGAGGGCTGCTGGTTCGATCAAGCAAGGCCTGTACTTCCAAACTGGCGCGGCTCATTTGCACTATCCCATTGACTAAAAAATAATTGCTTTTGACATCTGCGTCGGTGGACGCAACCTGGAAATTTCCACTTGGCAAACGGTGAGTAAAATCTGTAAAGTTACGAAAGCTGGCGCTGCTACGGCTGGCTACCAAGGTCGTAGCTTGAGCGAGCGATAGCGGATAAATTCTGGCGGACAGCACTTCCGGCGAGGCGGTGTTGACATTAACTGGTGTGACGGTCGGTAGAAAAATCACGAAATCTCTTAATCTAGCCAGCATCTCTGGTGAGAAACCGGGCACGGCGAGCAAATCATCCAGTTGGGTGAAACTCATAGACTGCGGGCCGGATTGGGTGCTGCTATTGGCAGTAGCAGCATTCGGTATTTTCAGCGCCGCCGCCATTGCATCGGCAGTGGCTTGAGCCAAATTCGGATTCAACTTTACGTTAATGAGTAGCCGTGAGAAGGCGGCGACTTCTGCTGGGATAGGTATCCCGTTTGGACACAGATTGGTCAGGTTGTAGCGCGCTTGTGCATCGCTGATGCTGCCAGATAAGTTCGCCTCGGCAGCATCAGCATCGGTATGCCCTTCATCCACATATTGATCGAGCGGCGTTTTAGCTAGAGGCACCGCCCAAGGTTCATCCAAGCTATCAATGGGGGAATGCGTGGCATCTTCGCGCAAAATCAATCCCGCCCAATCGAGTGCGCCGCGCAGAATCCATTGCTTTTGCAACTGCAAGCGTTGATTTTCGATGGAGCGCACTTGCACCTGTTGTTGCCAAAATAAACTGGTGACGATGGTGATTGCCAACGTCGTCAGCAACAAGGCTGTGATAACCGCTACTCCGCTTTGTTTATGCAAGCGCGTCATGCCGCACCCAGCAAAAATACTTTAAGCAAGCTGATCTTATGCCCCTTTAATTGAAGTGCGACTTCCAGCCCTGTGGGCCTAGAAGAAGGAGTTGCAGTCGCCACCGGACTAGCCCAGCCGTTGTTGCTGCTCTGCCAAACCCGCACCGTCAAGGCAGTAACATCAGTCTGTAGTGTGACCGGTATATCCTTGTCGCGTTGCAGAATTGCAGCTTGCCAAAAATCATCCAGCATCTTCATGTCGCGCGTAGCCGCAGATTCTCTCCGTGTCAGCACTCCCTCTTTGACCTGATAACTGACTACTTGCAAGCGCGATGGTTGATTGTCTGAATACACCATGCGGATCAGGTTGAGTTGTGTGGGTTGAGCATTGATTGCCGAGCGATTAATCAAGGTTGAGTCGTTAGCTAAATGCTGACAGTCGCTTTGTAATTGGGCGAAGGCAAGCTGTACGCCACGGGTTTGTTCCAGGTCGGCGGTCAGCGCAATCCGCGCACGAACGATGCTGTCCAGCCCGCGCCAACCCAGCACTGCCACGATGGCGAGGACGCTGATGGCGACCAATAATTCAACCAAGGTCAAGCCCTTATGTTGTTTTGCTTGTTGCTTATTCAATTCGGCACGACCTGGGTGAGTTTGACGATGCGCCGCCCCTCGTACTGTGAATCAAAAACGCTGACTTCGACTCGTCGGAAAAATGGGTTGGGCGTGCCATATACATTTTCTTCGCACAGCAAAATCAAATCACCTTGCGGACAATCGAACCGGTGTTGCCCCAATGGCGGCCATACGCGCCCCAAACGAATTTGCGCCAGACGGTTTTCTGCAGACCAGGTTGCCATCATCGAAGCGCGTAAATCGCCGCTATTTTGCGTCAAGCTACTGACGGCGCGCAGGCTGGCAGCTAAGGCCGTGCCGACTATAACCAGCGCTACTAGTACTTCAAGCAGGGTAAAACCTGTGGAGTTTTTGTATCGAATTTCGTCCATGTTACTCAACTGAATAATGCCCTATTCCATCCGCATGAATTGCAACCTGTTTTTCACCTAGTGACATTGTTAGTGTAAAAGGCTTATCCACCGGCTCACGGCCAAAAATAATTCTGATTGGCGCAGTTGGGTCAGCGGTGGATGGACTCATAAAAAGTATGACGGGAGATTTTTTGAATTGCCGTGTACGTAATAAGTCATCCTTTTCGATAACTTGCCAAGTGCCTTCATCACGCATCAGAAAGCGGTAGCCGCTAGCCTCAGCTTCAAATGCAATAGGACGATTGCGTACAATGGCTTCGTCACGCGCCAGTTGCAGCAACAAGGCAATCCGTTGTGCGTCGCTTAGTAAAATTTGACGGTCATCGGGCATTCCATTGAAAGAAATCATGCCCAACGTAATGCCGACTATTACCAGAACGATCAGCAGCTCCAACAGGGTAAACCCACGCATTGCAGCTAAAGCGCGCATATCAGCTCAGCATACAAACTAAAGATAGGGGAGGGGTTTGCATGGTTTTTCGCATAGGAAAAATAATTTTTAGGTTGTATGATGGACAGATTGTACGCCATGCCGCCAAGGCGATGAAAGCAAACGCTAGCGGCCACCGCGCAATATGCAAAGATTTAGTTATACGCGGTAAATTGCGTTATCAAAAATTCAATTGTCAATGATTCAACCGGGAGCTTCCATGACTAAACCATTGGATTTGGTTTTACTCTGGCACATGCACCAGCCGGATTACCGCGATTCTGCGACGGGCGATTTTTTGCTGCCCTGGGTCTATCTGCATGCCATCAAGGATTATTCCGATATGGCATATCACTTGGAGCAGCACCCGCAAGTCAAAGCCGTTGTGAATTTTGTGCCTGTGCTGTTAGACCAGTTGGAGGACTACAGCCAGCATTTTGCCAGCGGCCAGATAAGAGACCCGCTATTAAAATTGTTGGTGCGCGAAAATCTAGGTGATTTAACCACCGAGGAGCGCGAGCTGGTGCTGGACAGTTGTTTTCGCAGCAACCATCAAAAGATGGTTGCGCCTTATCCCGGTTATAAGCGCTTGTCCGATTTGTTCAAAATGCTCGAACCCTCTGGTGATACGGCGCTTACTTATTTATCGGGGCAGTATTTGGCCGACCTACTGACCTGGTATCACTTGGTGTGGTGTGGCGAGAGTTTGCGCCGCGAACATGACCTGCTTATAAGATTAATGAGCAAAGATGGCAACTACACTCATGCCGATCGAAAACAACTGTTCGATTTAATTGGCGCAACCGTAACAAAAATTATTCCACGCTATCGCAAGCTGGCCACAACTGGGCAAATTGAGATTTCTACCACACCACATTACCATCCGCTTGCGCCACTGCTGCTGGATTTTAATAGCGCACATGAATGCGAACCGGGCAGCAGCCTGCCGCAATCACAACGCTATCCAGGCGGCAGAAGCCGTGTGCAAGCACATATCACCTCCGCTGTGGAAAGCCACCGTGTGCGCTTTGGCATGGCTGCACAAGGAATTTGGCCGGCAGAAGGCGCTGTTTCCACGGCTCTGTTGGAGCTGCTAGCAGAAAATGAATGTCGTTGGGCTGCCAGCGGACAAGCGGTGTTGGTCAACAGCCTGCACAGCGCAGGACAGCCTGGCGAACAGCGCTCACAATACCTTTACCGACCCTACCACTTGCAAGGCTCGGCCAATCGCATACGCTGTTTTTTCCGTGACGATCAGCTTTCCGATTCAATCGGCTTTGAGTATGCAAGCTGGAATGGCTATGACGCCGCGCAGAATTTTGTGGCGCAGTTGGAAATGATAGCCGAGCAAGCTCCTGAGAATGAAACGCCGGTGGTCAGCATTATTCTCGATGGAGAAAATGCTTGGGAATACTATCCATATAATGGCTATCACTTTCTAAACGACCTATATTCCATACTGGAATCACACCCGGGCATACGTAGCACAAGCTATAGCGATTATCTGGACAGGCTTGATGGAGTCACCACTCACTCTGTATCCGCACCCAGCGGAGATGTTGTCCCAAGTAAAAATCTAACCGGAGAAGGTGAGTTGCCACGTTTGGTTGCTGGGAGTTGGGTGTATGGTACTTTTTCCACCTGGATTGGATCACCGGACAAAAATCGCGCTTGGGATTTATTGTGTCTGGCCAAACAAAGTTTCGACATGGTGATGGCCAGCGACCATTTGAGTGGCGCTGAAAAAAAAGCTGCAGAAAGGCAGTTGGCCTCTTGTGAAAGTTCGGATTGGTTTTGGTGGTTCGGCGACTACAATCCCTCTCATGCGGTAGATAGTTTTGACCGTCTTTATCGGCTCAATTTGATGCGCTTGTACCAATTGTTGAAGTTGCCGATACCCGCATCGCTCAACACCCCAATCAGCCGTGGCGGTGGCGCACCTGAAGCGGGTGGCGCAATGAGGCGCGGCTCCTGATGCAGCACGGAAGCGGCATATTGCTGCATCCCACTTCGCTGCCGGGGAAATTTGGTTGTGGCGATTTTGGTGCAGAGGCCTACCAGTTTGTGGATTGGCTGGTCAGCGCCGGGCAAACTTATTGGCAAGTGTTGCCCCTGGGTGAGATCGGCCCAGGAAACTCCCCTTACATGAGCAGCTCGGCCTTTGCCGGTGGCCTGCACATGATATCTTTGGCTGAGCTGGCCAGTTATGGCTGGCTGCAAGCCGACGATTTAGAACCGCTCCCGGAGTTTCGTGCCGACCCAGTAAATTTTAACCCGGTAAATTTTGCGCTGACACGGCCATTTCGCATGGAACGACTGCAACGCGCCGCCAAGAATTTTTTTGCCCATCCTCAGCACGACATGTTTTGGTTGTATGAAGAATTTTGCAGCGCGGAAAGTGCCTGGCTGGAAGATTACGCTTTATTTATGACCATCGCGGCGCGTGAACAGTGGCGCGACTGGACGCAGTGGCCACCCAATTTAGCGCAGCGGTACGCACAAGCTCTGCTCGGCATAAAAATGTCATGTCCGGAAGAAATTGCTTTCTGGAAATTCTGCCAATGGAGTTATGCGCGCCAATGGCTTAAATTGAAACATTATGCCAATGGGCGCGGCATTAAAATTATCGGTGACGTGCCAATCTTTGTGGCCTATCAAAGCGCCGATGTTTGGGCTCATCAGGGCTTATTCGAGCTGGACGAAAATGGACACCCAACTGTCGTAGCCGGTGTGCCGCCCGATTATTTCAGCGAGACCGGACAACTGTGGGGCAACCCGCTGTATCGCTGGCGCATCCATGAGGAGACAGACTTCGCCTGGTGGATTGCGCGCTTGCGTCGTGCGCTGCAATTAGCCGACTTGGTGCGTATAGATCATTTCAGAGGCTTTGTTGCTTATTGGGAAATTCCTGTTGATGCGGTAAATGCAATCGGCGGAAGATGGCAGCCCGGCCCCGGTGCAAAATTATTCGAGGCATTTAACAACGCCTTCTCTCATTTACCCATCATCGCCGAAGATCTGGGCTTGATTACCCCCGATGTGCTGGCGCTGCGCGATCAATTTAAATTGCCGGGCATGCGCGTTTTGCAATTCGCATTTGGCGACCGAATGGACAACCCATTTTTGCCGCACAACTACGTGGCGAACACCGTGGCTTACACCGGCACACATGACAATGACACCGCGATGGGTTGGTGGCACACCCTGCCAGAAAATCAGCAAGCTTTTGCACGAAACTATCTGGGCTGCGACGGACACGCCATCAATTGGGACATGATGAAAGCCCTGTCACACTCCGTAGCCGATCTGGTCATTTTCCCCTTGCAAGACGTGCTGGGATTGTCCGGCGAGCATCGCATGAACTTCCCCGGTAAGCCGGACGGCAACTGGGGCTGGCGATTTTCATGGGACCAAATTCAGCCGGAACATACTTTGGCATTGGCGGAAATGTCGGCGGCAAATGGGCGGGGTTTACCGCATACAAATGACGCGCCACACAGTCCAACTACTTAACGCGCATACCGGGCTGTGCGCCTTCATCCGGGCTGAGGATGAATAGCCCCGGCGTGTCACCGGAAGCCGCCAACACCATGCCTTCCGACAGACCAAACTTCATCTTGCGCGGAGCAAGATTGGCCACCATCACCGTCATGCGTCCCTTGAGTTTTTCCGGGTCATAAGCTGATTTAATTCCGGCAAATACCGTGCGCGGTTTTTCTTCGCCTATGTCCAGCGTCAACTTCAACAACTTTTCCGCACCTTCGACGTGCTCGGCGTTGACGATCTTCGCCACGCGCAGATCTATTTTGCTGAAGTCATCGATAGAAATAATTGGCGCGATAGCGCCGACGTTTTCCCCCTCGCCCTTTAAGGAAGAGGGTTGGGGAGAGGGTAAATGTTGCTGTGCTTCGGCATGGTGCGTGGGTGCGGGCGGCGGTGCGAGGGTTTGTTTGTTGGCTTCTGTCATGGCGTCTATTTGTTTTTGGTCAATGCGGATCATCAAATGTTTGTATTCATTGATGCAATGCCCTTCCGGCAGGAAGGAGGCGGCATCCTCCCATTTCAGTTCTGGTACGTTCAGAAAAAATTCAGCCTGCCGGGCGATCTCTGGCAGGATGGGTTTCAGATAGATCGTCAGTAATCGGAATCCTTCCATAACGATGCTGCATGCCCAGCGCGCTTTGTCTTGTCCTACTGAAGACCCGTCCTTGACGAGTTTCCATGGCTGCGTGTTGTTAAAGAATACGTTGATGCTGTCCGCTACATCCATGATCTCCCGAATGGCTCCGCTGAAATTACGGTTTTTATATGCGCCTTCCAGTATGTGTCTTTTTTCGCGCCAATCATCCAGACGATGCAAGAGCACATCTATCTCAGAACCAACGCTGAAATCCTTCTGGCTGTAGCGGTTCAGTTCATCTTCTGAAATGCATCCCCCGCCTAGTTTGGTGAGGAATGGCGCTGTACGACTCGCAATGTTGATGTACTTGCCGATCAGGTCACTGTTCACCTTCGCCACAAAATCTTCCAGATTTAAATCTATATCTTCCATCGTGCCATTCAGCTTGGCGGCGTAGTAGTAGCGCAAGTATTCTGGATTTAATCCCTGCTTGAGATAGCTGTCAGCAGTAATAAATGTGCCGCGTGACTTGGACATTTTTTCGCCATTCACGGTAAGAAAGCCATGTGCAAAAATTTGTGTCGGGGTGCGGTAACCGGCAAGTTGCAGCATCGCCGGCCAGAACAGCGCGTGGAAGTAGAGGATGTCTTTACCAATAAAATGGAATAACTCGGTCTTGGAATCAGCCTTCCAGAACTCGTCGAAGTTAATGCCTTTGTCGTTGCACAATTGCTTGAAACTGCCCATGTAACCGACCGGCGCATCCAGCCAGACGTAGAAATATTTGCCCGGCGCATCGGGGATCTCGAAGCCGAAGTAGGGCGCGTCGCGCGAGATGTCCCAGTCGGTGAGTTTGTTTTCGCCAGCTGTGCCCAGCCATTCCTGCATCTTGTTGGAGGCTTCGGTTTGCAGCGTGTCGCTGCGCGTCCATTCGCGCAGGAAGGCCTGGCAGCGCGGGTCGGAAAGGCGGAAGAAATAATGGTCGGAATTGCGCAGCTCCGGCTT
>JAYUTK010000043.1:0-6004 GCA_043755195.1 Gallionellaceae bacterium | reverse complement strand
AAAAATTTTAGCGCGCCGCATATGTTTGATATGTAAGCGTTAAAATTTTTGGAGCAACGCAGCATCGCGACGGAGTTTGGATTTTTAGAGGTGCCCTTTAGAAATCGTCTTGATAATGTGCGGTTATTGGGTAGCGCCAATCTTTTCCGAAACCGCGATCGGTGATGCGAATTCCGACGGGTGCTTGGCGGCGCTTGTATTCATTATTGCGTATCATTTTTACCACGCGGCGCACATCCGCTGCGGCAAAACCGAGCGCCACAATTTCAGCAATTGTCTTATTCTGCTCGACGTAGCAGGCCATGATGCCATCCAAAACATCATAAGGCGGCAGACTGTCCTGATCGGTTTGATCTGGCTTGAGTTCGGCGCTGGGCGGGCGAGAGATGATGCGCTGCGGTATGACTCGCCCTAAACTGTTGCGATAATTTGCCAACAGATACACCCAGGTTTTGCTGACATCCTTGAGCACGGCAAAACCACCCGCCATATCGCCATACAGCGTGGCATAACCGACTGTCATTTCTGATTTGTTGCCGGTGGTCAACACCAAGGAACCGAATTTGTTGGATAACGCCATCAGCAAATTGCCACGTATGCGCGCCTGTAAATTTTCTTCGCTGGTATCGGCTGCCTTGCCTGCAAACAAACCGCTCAAGGTAGCAAGATAAATGTTCAGTGCAGGCCGAATATCCAATTCGTCATAACGCACATCCAATAGAGTAGCCATTTCGCGTGCATCATCCAGGCTAATCTGCGCGGTGTAAGGTGAGGGCATCATCACCGCATGTACCTTGTCTGCACCCAACGCATCCACTGCCACAGCCAAGGTCAGCGCAGAATCAATACCGCCAGACAAACCAAGCAACACACCGGGAAAGTGATTTTTGCCAATATAATCCCGCACACCCAAACATAATGCGCGATAGATGCTTTCCTCCTGCGTCATGGCAGGTTCAATCACACCCTGTACCAGCTTGCCATCGTGAATGTCCACCAGTCCCAGCACTTCTTCAAAGGGGGCAAACTGGTGGGTCAGCTTGCCCTGTGCATCCATCACAAACGAAGCGCCATCAAATACTAATTCATCCTGCCCGCCCACCAGGTTGGCATAGACCACCGCCAAACCCGTTTCATTTATGCGGTCACGTATGGCCTCGTAGCGCGTTGCCTGTTTATTGATGTGGTACGGTGAAGCATTTAGTACCAGCAGTATTTGTGCCCCAGCTTCATATGCATGTCGCGCCGCTTGCTTATGCCAGATGTCCGCACAAATGTTGATGGCAATTTTTACCCCCTCTATCTCAAACACACAGGGCAGCAAGCCGCGCGCGAAATAGCGCTCTTCGTCAAACACGCTGTGATTGGGCAGCGCGTGTTTATGGTAAGTGGCAATAATTTTCCCATCGCGCAGCACCGAGGCTGCGTTGTAGCGTTTACCGCCCACCTCATGCGGGTGTCCCACCACCACGCTGATGCCATAAATTTTTTGTGCCAGCGCCTGCAGCGCATCATCACAGGCACGATAAAACCCTGTGCGTAGCAGCAAATCTTCTGGCGGATAGCCGCACAAACTCAACTCCGGGGTGAGCAACAAGACCGCGCCCTGGCTCTTGGCGCGCTCGGCATAGGCGAGAATTTTTGTGGAGTTGCCGTTCAGGTCTCCGAGCAAGCAATTGATTTGAGCGAGGGCGAGTTTCATGCGGTTTTTATTTAACTTTATTGTCCATTGCAGAAGGCAAGACAAGAGGCTCATCCAATGCCGTATCAATCATGTCTTGAGGCAGATGTTTGGTGGGTTTGATGCCCAGGCCTTTGAGCATTTCAGCTTGGCGAATCACGTTCCCCTTGCCGCCCGTAAATTTATTGTAAGCGCCATCGTAGGCTTTCTGCGCTTGTTCCAATCTATTACCCAGCGTAAGCAAGTCATCAACGAAACCAACCAGCTTGTCATATAGCTCTGCTCCGCGACTGGCAATTTCCTGTGCATTACGGTTCTGCTGCTCTTGCCGCCACAGATGCGCCACCGTGCGAAGCACGAATAGCAAGGTGCTGGGGCTGACCAGCAAGACATTTTTCTTCCATGCGTCTTGCCATAAATTACTGTCATGCGAAACAGCCAGCATAAAGGCCGGTTCAACCGGTATGAACATCAACACAAAATCGAGCGATTGCAATCCATAAAGCTGCTGATAGTTTTTCTCGGACAATCCTTTGATGTGGCTTCGCACTGAATCCAGATGGCGTTTCAATGCTGCATCGCGTTGATGATCGCTGTCGGCGCTGGCCTGCTCTTCATAAGCCGTGAGCGATACCTTGGCATCCACAATCAAATGCCTGTCTTCCGGCAGATGAACCACCACGTCTGGTTGGGCGCGTGTGCCATCTGTACGGGTATGGCTCTCCTGTACATCATATTCGTAGCCCTTGCGCAAGCCGGAAGCCTCCAGCACCCGCTCCAAAATCATCTCACCCCAATTGCCTTGCGCCTTGGCTTGACCTTTCAGCGCACTGGTAAGATTGTGCGCGTCTTGTGATAGTTGGCTGTTCAGCGCCATCAGCTCCTTGACTTGCCCTGCCAAGGCCGCACGGTCATTCCCTTCCTTGACATAAACATCATGAACTTTATTCTGAAACTCTGTGATCTTGGTCTTGAGAGGTTCCAGCAATTGATTAAGGTTAGTCTGGTTTTGATCGGTGAATTTTTTGGATTTCTCATCCAAAATCTGGTTGGCCAAGGTTTGAAAGCGATTGGAAAGCTGCTCCTCTGCGTCTTTGAGAAGCTGCAACTTCTCGCCAGTCTGAGTACGCTCCGCCTCTAGGGTGATGGTCATCTCAGAAACTTTGTTACTCAACCGTTGTTGCTCTGTAGTGAGCTGATCACGTAGCGCAACAAGATTATTTCTTTCGCTGGTTAGCCGCGTTATGTTTTCTTGTGCCGCGGCCAGTCGTTCGTTTAGTCGTGCTATTTCGACTTGGCTTTCACCCTTCTCTTTTGCCAAAACCGTTGAAATACGTTCACGCAGAACCAGCCAAATAGCCGTCGCTCCAACGGCCAGGCCGATTACCAGGCCAATTAAAAGAACAGCGAATAAATTAATTTGTGACTCCATGAGTATTGCTTCTTGAAATCAAGCAAAAACCAAATCCGACACAGCGATCATTTGTATCGAGAATAGAAATTACGAGGATAAAAATTACTTGACCAAGAGTACCGGGGTGTTAGTGAGATGCAGCACTTTACTCACCACCGAACCCAGCAAGAAGGTGCTTAACGCGCCTTGCCCATGAGCGCCCATGGTGATCTGATCAACTTTCTGTTCGTGTGCATATTGAACAATCGCTTCAGCGGGTATGCCTACGCTGACGTGAAAGCTGTAGGCCAAGCCCTTAGCGTCCAATTTTTTGCGCGCTGTTGCCAGCGCTGCCGTGCTTTGTTCACGGTAATAGTCATCTATCGTTTCTTGATTGATGAACATTTTCACATTGCCAGATGCAAGTTTCCACTGCACATTCAGCAAAAAAATCTGGGGGGTTTCTTTGAGCCATTGTGCGCTGGCTATCACTTGCTCAACGGCACGATTGGCACTGTCAGAACCATCAACGGGAATTAAAACTTTCATGCTGCCATCCTTTCAGTGTTTGTTGTTCGGCGCGCCGGGAACTCGTTCATCCACCAGGCTCACTACTTCCGCGCTCACTACCTTGCGCCTCGCCAACCATTTTCCTGTCGTCACCACCATAACTGCTCCCAGCGCTGGCACTACCCAATGCAACCAATGCGGCTGGGCTTCTGCCCACTCTTTCACCAGCATATCTGTCATCAACATTTCACCCGCAACAAAACCGAGCAAAGCCCCGCCCACCACAATAATGATAGGGAAGCGATCCATGAACTTCAAAATTAATTGACTACTCCATACGATCATCGGGATGCTAATCAGCAAGCCAAAAACCAGTAAGCCAAAATCTCCCTTGGCCGCAGCGGCCACGCCGATGACGTTATCCAGGCTCATCACAAAATCGGCCACGATGATCGTTTTAATCGCCGCCCACAGATGGGTATTGCCTTGCACGCTGTCACCACCATGCTCCTCTTGCGGCACAATCAATTTAATCCCTATCCATATCAACAATACCGCTCCTATAATCTTGATGTAGGGCAGAGTCAGCAGACCAACAGCAAAGAAGGTCAATATCACGCGCAAGGAAATTGCGCCTGCCACGCCGAACAGCACGCCTTTCCTGCGCTGCTCTGGCGGCAAGTTACGGCAGGCCAGTGCGATGACGACTGCATTGTCGCCACTCAACAACAGGTCTATCGCAATTATTTGCAGTACAGAAACCCAGAACTGGGGGTTAGAAAACATCTCAATCATAAGGACACCTCTAAAAATCCACACTTCATCCCAACTACTGCGTTACGCAAAAAAATTTCTTGCTTACATATACCCCATATGCGGCGCGGCGAAATTTTTGCCGCGCCTTGCATTTGGGCGAACTTTGAATTTTTAGAGACGTCCATAAACATTTACCTGTTCAAAATTTTCTGCATGACTTTACCCATTTCCGCAGGATTGCGGGTAATGGTAATGCCACACTCTTCCATCACCGCCAGCTTATCCTCCGCCCCACCCTGCCCGCCAGAAATAATCGCACCGGCATGACCCATGCGTTTGCCGGGTGGAGCGGTAATACCTGCGATAAATCCGACGACTGGTTTCTGCATATTGTCCTTAACCCAGCGCGCGCATTCTTCTTCGTCGCTGCCGCCAATTTCGCCCACCATCACCACTGCGTCGGTTTCTACGTCGTCGTTAAACAACTTCATTACATCCAAATGCTTCATGCCGTTAATCGGATCACCGCCGATGCCGACACAAGTAGATTGACCGAAACCCAGTGCAGTCAACTGTCCCACGGCTTCATAGGTGAGTGTGCCTGAACGCGACACCACACCGATGCGCCCTTTGCGATGTATGTGTCCGGGCATGATGCCGATTTTAATTTCATCTGGCGTAATCACGCCGGGGCAATTCGGCCCGATGAGCACCGTGCGTGTGCCGTGAGCACGATCTTTCGCGAGAGTATTTTCACTCTCGCTGAAAGTCGGCATCCCCTTGAGGGACATTTTGTAACGAGTACGCAGCATGTCGTGCACCGGAATGCCCTCGGTAATGCAGATAACCAAATCCAGACCTGCCGCCACTGCTTCATCAATCGCCGCAGCCGCATAGGGCGGCGGCACGTAGATCACCGACACGGTCGCGCCAGTTTGCAGCTTGGCATCGGCCACGCTATTAAATATGGGGATGCCCTCATAGCTTTGACCCGCTTTGCCGGGAGTCACGCCTGCGACAAAGCAGTCCGCGCCATATGCATAATTCTTGCAATGCAAAGTATGAAACTGCCCGACCTTGCCCGTCATGCCTTGGGTCATTACGCGGGTATTTTTATTTATCAGAATAGCCATTACATCCTCCCTGCTGCGGCCACAACTTTTTGCGCCGCATCAGCCATATCATTTGCGGAAATAATAGGCAGACCGGACTCTGCCAGTATTTTCTTGCCGATCTCGACATTTGTCCCTTCCAGCCGCACCACCAACGGCACCTTTAACAACACCTCACGTGCCGCAGCGACCACGCCTTCGGCGATGACATCGCACTTCATAATGCCGCCAAATATATTCACCAGAATGGCGCGTAAATTCGGGTTTTTCAACATCAACTTAAATGCCTCGGTTACTTTTTCTTTGTTGGCTCCCCCACCCACATCGAGAAAATTCGCCGGATTGCCGCCATACAGCTTGATGATGTCCATAGTCGCCATCGCCAGCCCCGCACCATTCACCAGACAACCGATATCGCCATCCAGCGATATGTAGCTCAAATCGAATTTCGAGGCCTCTATCTCGACCGGATCTTCTTCATCCAGATCGCGCAACGTAACGATCTCGGGATGGCGATACAACGCATTGCTATCAAAGTTGAATTTTGCATCG
>JAYUTK010000042.1:0-2771 GCA_043755195.1 Gallionellaceae bacterium | reverse complement strand
CCACAGCCATCGTTCCGGTTGAGGGCGGCGGCAAACCTTTATATAACCCGGTGTTGTGGCTGGTCAACCGCGCGCAAGACCTGCCATCGTGGTTTACTTTGGATAGCGAGCGTATTGCCAGCCTGATTATCGGCAAACCAGATTACGAAATGCGTCAGGCCACAGCGTTGCAACTGGCGCCTTTATTTTTTGGTTATGCGGATGCTGCACCGCCCGCGAAAGAAAAATTTGTTAAGCGTTTCACCGACGGTACAGAAGGCATGACACTGAATGCTTTGTCAGATGTCACCGAGCTTGCTGATCGTGGCGGACTGGGTATTGATGACATTGAGGATGCGTTGCGTTGCTACAAGGTGGGCGCGTTGGATAACCCTTGGCGCAAAGATTATCTGCGCGAAAAAATCCGCGATGCGCAGTCTTTCATCGAAGATCGCGTGAAGGGGCAGCATCCTGCGGTAGTCAAAACGCTAGACATTTTGAAGCGATCCGTCATGGGGTTAACTGGCGCGCAAGCTAGGTCTGGTGGCAGCCGCCCGCGTGGGGTTTTGTTCTTTGCTGGCCCGACAGGCGTAGGTAAAACAGAGCTTGCCAAAACCTTGACGCAATTGGTGTTCGGTGACGAGAAGGCTTACTTGCGCTTTGATATGAGCGAATTTTCCGAGGAACATAGCAGCGCGCGTTTGCTGGGTGCGCCACCGGGTTATATTGGTTTTGATGCGGGCGGCGACTTGACCAACGCGGTGCGTGAAAAGCCTTTCTCTGTGGTGCTGTTTGATGAGATTGAAAAAGCCCATCCGCGCATTTTGGATAAATTTTTACAGATACTAGAAGATGGTCGCTTGACCGATGGGCGCGGTGATACCGCCTATTTTTCTGAAACCATTTTAGTATTCACCTCCAATCTCGGTATCTTTGTCGAGGACAAGCAAGGCAATCGTACTCAGCATGTCAAGCCGGGTGACGCTTACGAAACAGTGGAGAAAAAAGTGCGCGAAGAAATTGGCAACTATTTCAAATACAAACTATCGCGTCCAGAATTGCTCAACCGTATCGGTGACAATATCGTGGTGTTTAATTTCATTACCCCCGAAGTGGCGGCAATGATTTTTGATGGCATGTTAAGAAATGTGGCGCGCCGCTTGTTTGAAGAATTCAAAGTTAAATTCTCGCTCACACCACAGGTTCACGAACAGCTTTTGCAGCGCTGTACTCACGATATGAGTCATGGTGGTCGCGGCATTGGCAATCAACTGGAATCCGCTTTCATCAACCCCTTGTCGCGGGCGTTGTTTGAACATGATCTGGAAGGCAAGACCCAGCTGCTCGTGGTCGGCATTGCAGAGCAGGACAAAGTCACGACACTGACGCTACAGGTTTCATGAAAATCAGCATCAACAAGGCGCACTTTCCGGTTTCGGTGTTGGGGCCGGGCAAGCGGATAGGCATTTGGCTGCAAGGTTGCAGCATAGGCTGCAAGGGCTGCGTGTCGCAAGACACTTGGGAGCGCGATGCTGGTCGAGGCATGACGGTAGCCCAACTGCTCGATTGGTGCGCCAAAACAACTGGCGAAAAATTCGATGGCGTGACGATTTCAGGTGGAGAGCCTTTTGATCAACCGCCCGCTTTGGCAGCTTTGCTGGATGGCTTGAGCGAGTGGCGCACACGGGGCAATTTGGAGTTCGATATTCTCTGCTACAGCGGCTATCCATTGTCTTCCTTGCAAAAAAGACATGGCGCGCTGTTGGCGAAACTGGATGCGTTGATCCCCGAACCTTATGTTGATGCCAAGCCACTCACGCATATCTGGCGCGGCTCTTCCAATCAGCCTTTGGTACTGATGTCCGATCTTGGCCGCAGCAAATATAGCCGATACCTCAACACCCCCGCAGACCATACCACCAAGCGTATACAAACTCTGATCGACGGTGATCGTGTCTGGTTTGTCGGCATACCCAGTCGTGGCGACATGGCAGCACTGGAAAGCACAACTAAATCCAGAGGGGTAGAGTTGGTTCGGGCTTCTTGGAGGTCGTAAATGGAAGCGCTGCACATCCGCCTCTGCCCAAGCTGCGCCACTGAAAATTCGCCATCGGTGATGCGCTGTCAATGCGGCTTGATATTGGCCGGTGTGGATATCATCAGCAAACAATCAACCCCGGTTGCTGGATTAAATCCAATCGCGCAAGAGGCAAGTAGCGACATGGCGGCTCCCGCCATCTGTGCATATGAAGATTGCGGACTAGCTATCCCACCCGGTGCGACATCCTGTAGCTATTGCAATCGCCCTGTCACAGATAGTTTAATCCTGACGCGTACAGTGCCATTACAGAGCCTAGTAAATTTGCCGACTGCGCTAAAAGAGCGTTACCGCATTATCAAGCCCATGCCTACATGTGGTGCAGAGGCGGAGCTTCTGCTGGTGCAAGCCATCGCAGGTGGCGCTACGCTGGTTGCCAAAATTTATCGGCATGGCATTTTGCACAAACGCGAGGTGCAGGATCGCATCAGCAAAATTCCGGTGACACATCGGGTGGATGTGTTGGAAACGGGAGTTTCTGAAGGGTACGCCTACGAGTTGATGGAGCTTTGCGAACAAGGATCGCTGCGGCACATGTTGGAAAGAAGCGCATTATCCTCAGCGGTTTTGCAAAGCCTGATACATGAATTGGCCATTGCGCTGCATGCCGTACATGCAGTTGGTTTGGTACATCGTGACTTGAAGCCAGAAAACATATTGATTCATCACCACCAGCCACTGGATTTGGTGTTAA
>JAYUTK010000041.1:0-18728 GCA_043755195.1 Gallionellaceae bacterium | reverse complement strand
GGCCAGTTCATCCAGAAGCCCTATTCCCCGGAGCAACTGGGCGTTTCCATGGAACGCCTTCTGAACTGATGACTTAAGTCATCGCGACGCAGGTCGTTCCAGGTACCCGAGTCAGGACACCCGATTACAATTTCCGACGCCGAGACGGGCCTGGCGCTCCCGACGGCCGAGGTTGGCGACGGCGGCCCCGGAGTCCAATCCGAAGAATCGATCGTCAAGATCGGCGCGCTGCAGAGCGCGATCTTCAACAGCGCCAACTTCTCCAGCATCGCCACCGACGCCACAGGGGTCATCCAGATCTTCAACGTCGGCGCCGAGCGGATGCTGGGCTACGCGGCCGCCAAAGTGATGAACAAGATCACCCCGGCCGACATCTCCGATCCCCAGGAGCTGATCGCCCGCGCCGAGGCGCTGAGCGCTGAATTGAACACCCCCATCACACCGGGCTTTGAAGCGCTGGTGTTCAAGGCCTCGCGCGGCATTGAAGATATTTACGAGCTAACCTATATCCGCAAGGACGGTAGCCGCTTCCCGGCCATTGTGTCGGTCACGGCACTGCGCGATGCGCAAGATTCCATCATCGGCTATCTGCTGATCGGCACCGACAACACCGCGCGCAAGCAGGCAGAAGAAGCGCTGCTCAAAGCCGGTGCTTTGCAGAACGCTATTTTCAACAGCGCCAACTTTTCCAGTATCGCCACCGACGCCAAGGGCGTGATTCAGATTTTCAACGTCGGCGCGGAACGCATGCTGGGCTACGCCGCCGCCGATGTGATGAACAAGATCACTCCGGCGGATATTTCCGATCCGCAGGAAGTAATCGCGCGTGCCAAAGCACTCAGCGTTGAACTGGGTACGCCGATTACACCGGGCTTTGAGGCACTGGTGTTCAAGGCTGCGCGCGGTATCGAGGATATATACGAGCTGACCTATATCCGCAAGGACAAGAGCCGCTTCCCGGCGGTGGTGTCGGTCACCGCGTTACGCGATGCGCAAGGTGGCGTCATCGGCTATTTGTTGATCGGCACCGACAATACTGCGCGCAAGCAGGTTGAAGCCGAGCAGAAGAAGCTCGATCAGCGTCTGCGCGACCAGCAGTTCTACACGCGCTCTCTGATCGAATCCAGCATAGATGCGATCATGACGACTGATCCGCTCGGCATCATTACCGATGTCAACAAACAGATGGAAGCGCTCACCGGCTGCACTCGTGACGAATTGATAGGCGCGCCGTTCAAGAATTATTTCACCGATCCGGAGCGGGCCGAAGCAGCCATCAAGCTGATGTTGATCGAAAAAAAAGTGGCCAACTACGAGCTCACCGCACGCGCCCGGGACGGCAAGGAAACCGTGGTTTCCTTCAATGCCACCACCTTCTACGACCGCGACCGGACGCTGCAGGGCGTGTTCGCCGCAGCGCGCGACATTACTGAGCGTAAACGTCTGGATCAAGCATTGCAAGAAACCAATGTCGAGCTCGAGAACGCCAAGATTGTGGCGGAAAAAGCCAACCTGGCCAAATCAGATTTTCTATCCAGCATGAGCCATGAGTTGCGTTCTCCGCTCAATGCCATCCTCGGTTTCGCCCAGCTGATGGATGCCGACTCTCCTCCGGCAACGCCCTCGCAAAAGGCCAGCATTTACCAGATCCTGCACGCCGGATGGTATCTGCTGGAACTGATCAATGAGATTCTTGACTTGGCAGTAATCGAATCCGGCAAGCTGTCTCTGTCGGACGAACCAGTACCGCTGGCCGAAGTGATGCTTGAATGTCAGGACATGATCGAACCACTGGCGCAAAAGCGTGGCATCAAGCTGACTTTTCCCAAGTTCGATACGCCTTCATTTGTTCGCGCTGATCGAACTCGCTTGAAACAGGTTCTGGTCAATCTGCTTTCCAATGCAATTAAATACAATCAACCGGAGGGGACGGTCGTCGTGGATTGCTCCACAAGAACTCCCCAGCGCATACGCATCAGCGTCAGGGACAGTGGCGCGGGCTTGCCTGCAGAAAAACTGTCGCAATTGTTCCAGCCGTTCAACCGTCTCGGACGAGAAAACAGCGCCGAGGAAGGTACAGGCATCGGCCTGGTGATGAGTGAGCGCTTGGTGGAGTTGATGGGTGGCGTGATCGGCGTGGAAAGCACGGTTGGGACGGGCAGCGTATTCTGGTTCGAACTAAGCGCGTCCGCCGCGCCCAACCTTGTCGTCGCCCCAACCGAACCCCAAGCAATGATCCCAACGCAAGTGCAGCACGGCGCGCCCCTACACACCCTGCTCTATGTGGAGGATAACCCGGCCAACCTGAAGTTGATTGAACAACTCGTCGCGCGTCGTCCCAACATGCACTTGTTGAGCGCAATGGACGGTAATCTCGGCATCGAACTGGCGCGCGCCAATCTGCCGGACGTGATCCTGATGGACATCAATCTGGTCGGAATGAGCGGAATTCAGGCGCTAAAAATCCTGCACGAAGACCCGTTAACGGCTCACATCCCGGTGATTGCCATCAGCGCAAATGCCATGCCCAGCGACATCAAGAAAGGGCTGGAGGCGGGATTTTTTCGCTATCTCACCAAGCCAATCAAGGTCAATGAGTTCATGAATGTGGTGGACCTGGCGCTGGAATTTTCGGGGAAAAAATTGGTGGAGGTGTGATTGCAATGCTGTTCACTTAACCGTTCGTGGTGAGCTTGTCGAACCACCAGATGCCAATTCATGCCCCCTTCGACAAGCTCAGGGCGAACGGATAGGTGCTAAGCGAACAGTATTGGGTGTGATTGAGTCAAAACCAATTTTGTAGAATGGGTGGAGCGCGGCGATACCCATCTTACGGAATTATTGTTTTTAACGAGAAATTAAATAAATAGATTCGGGCGCGATAAATCGCGCCCCTACAAACCCATGACCACTACAAACCCATGATAAGTTCATCTGACATTCTGCACGGCAAAATTCTGATCGTGGACGACAAGGAAGCCAATGTCGAATTACTCGATCGCATGTTGCGCGGCGCGGGCTATGACTCCATCACCTCCACGCTGAATCCGGGGCAGGTGTGCGAGCTTCATCGCCAACACAGTTACGACCTGATTCTGCTTGATTTGAATATGCCGGGCATGGATGGCTTCAAAGTGATGGATAGCCTGAAGGAAATCGAAGCTGGCGGCTATCTTCCGGTTCTGGTGATTACCGCCCAGCCGGGTCACAAGCTGCATGCGCTACAGGCTGGTGCCAAGGATTTCATCAGCAAACCGTTCGAGTTGAGCGAGGTGCTGGCGCGGGTACACAATATGCTGGAAGTGCGCCTGCTGCACAAGGCAGCAAATAACTACGGCACAGCGCTAGAACAAAAAGTGGATGAAGTGGAGGCCAGTCGCGATCTGATCAGTCGAAAAAGTGATGAGGTCAAGCGCCTCTATGATGCATTACTGGCGGAGCAGAAGCGCTCTCTCGAATTGAGCGCCCAACCGGGCATCATGGTAGGTGTCGAAAAAGAAGAACGACTAGCCACGCCATGGTGGCGCAGCATGCAGCTGCGTCACCCGTGGCTGCAGTTCAATCTGCTCACTTCACTGTTAGGCGGCGGCATCGTGTTGCTTTTTCATGACACCATTAATCGGCTGCTGATTCTCGCCGTGTTCGTGCCGATCCTGATCAGCCAGACAACTAACACCGGTGGTCAGGTACTGGCCATCACCCTGCGAGGGATCGCCTTGGGCGAGCTGGAGGCGGGCAAGGAAAAAATACTGATCATGAAGGAAGCGTTGCTCGGTTTGCTGAACGGCATCCTGGTCGGGCTGATGGCAGCCGTGGCCATGTACGGGGCAGCTACCCTCATGCACATGCCCAACGTACCCATGCTCAGCATTGTCGTGTTCCTCGCCTTGACCGGCAGTTGCGTTGTCAGCGGTATTTTTGGCGTCATCGTGCCGCTGGCGCTGAAGAAATACGGTGCCGATCCTGCCACCGCTTCCAGCATTGTGCTCACCATGGTTACCGACGTGGTGGCTCTGGCGTTGTTTTTTGGGCTAGCGACGATGCTGGTGAGATGAGGGATGT
The DNA here is from genome assembly GCA_043755195.1 of Gallionellaceae bacterium. Classification (GTDB taxonomy): domain Bacteria; phylum Pseudomonadota; class Gammaproteobacteria; order Burkholderiales; family Gallionellaceae; genus Nitrotoga. The sequence goes on along the minus strand of JAYUTK010000041.1, from coordinate 14,666 downwards.
GGCGGTAGGGTGGGCACGTCTTTGTGCCCACCCTACAGAAATGATGAAATTAAACGTGCGAAAAAATGACTGGAACAAATAAGTCACCGAGGTACTCATGCTAAATCCACCCGACATTCTGCACGGCAAAATCCTGATCGTGGACGACAAAGAGGCCAATATTCTTTTGCTCGAACGCATGCTGCGCGATGCCGGCTATGTTTCCATCACCTCCACGACGGATCCGGGCGAGGTATGCGCGCTACATAGCAAGAATGGTTACGATCTGATTCTGCTTGATCTATTAATGCCTGGCATGGATGGTTTCCAGGTAATGCGCAGGCTAAATGAAATTGAAGTGGGCGGTTATCTCCCGGTGCTGGTAATCACTGCCCAGCCGGATCATAAATTACGCGCGCTGCAGGACGGTGCCAGAGATTTCATCAGTAAACCATTTGATGTGGCCGAGGTGTTGATGCGCGTACACAACATGCTGGAAGTGCGCCTGTTAAACCAACAGGCGCGCGATCACAGCAAGATGCTGGAACCACTGGCTCTGAGAGATCCGTTAACAGGGTTGGCCAACAGGCGACTGCTGGACGAAAGAATGGTCATGGCACTGTCGCATGCTCGTCGCAGCAAGAGCGCAATGGCGGTAATGTATCTGGATCTGGACGGCTTCAAGCAGATCAACGACAGCATGGGGCACGGAGTTGGAGATGTCTTGCTGCAAATGGTCACCGCGCGTCTGCTGGCCACGGTGCGCGGAGAGGATACGGTGGCGCGTCTGGGCGGTGACGAATTTGTCATTGTGCTGTGGCGAGTCAGTGGTTCCGACGATGCAGCCAGGGTAACGCTGAAGATAATCGAAGCCGTGTCACAAGCGTACTCCATCGAAGGACTAGCCGTCAGCATTACCATCAGCGCTGGTATTGGTATTTATCCTGATCATGGCGAAGATGCGGGCACACTGATGAAGAGTGCGGATGCGGCCTTGTATCTGGCCAAGCGCGCAGGTAAGAACGCCTATCGAATTGCGGAGCACCAATCCGTCAGAGATGTCACCGCAGGGCAATAATAACTCAGCCATTTATTTAGCAAGCCACCCTAGAAAGCGATCTAACCTCATGGAAAAACGCCTTGAATATTTCTTGCAACTGACCATCGTGTTTATACTGGTGGCAGGTTGCTTTTTGGTGCTGAGGCCATTCCTGACTGCGACGCTGCTTGCAGCCGTATTATGTATCTCGACTTGGCCAGTTTACGTCTGGATGTTGCGCAAGATGCGGGGTCGGCAGAACCTGGCCGCTTTCAGCATGACGCTATCACTGACACTGGTGGTTATTTTGCCGCTGGCATTAGTGGCATACAACCTGGCCGATAACATTACCTTCTTTTATAATGGGGTAAAACAGGCCATTGAGGCCGGACCTCCTGAACCGCCAGCCTGGCTGCATAAGGTGCCCATAGTGGGTACCTCAGCCAATGATTATTGGCATCTTATTGCCACCAGCCAGGAAGATATGGCCGCACTGGTGAAGCGTTTGCTGGAACCCACCCGAAATTATTTGTTGGCAGGTGCAATCCTGCTCGGACGAGGTGTCATCGAGATGAGCCTGGCTGCATTTATTTGTTTTTTTCTCTATCGCGATGGTGTGGCATTGGTTGCTTTTCTCAAAGCAACTATGAATAGGGTGTTCGGAACACATGTGAAAAATGTCTTCGGCATCATCAGCAGCACCGTACATAGTGTCGTGTACGGATTATTGGGAACTGCTCTGGCACAGGGTGTCGTAGCCACCATTGGTTTTTCCATCGCTGGCGTACCGGCAGCGCTGCTGCTGGGCGTGGTCACTGCCCTGCTCTCCCTGATTCCGATCGGACCACCCATAATATGGGGCGGCGCAGCGCTCTGGTTGTTCTACGAGGGGACGACGGGATGGGGAATTTTCATGCTGTTGTGGGGATTTTTTCTGATCAGCAGCGTGGACAACGTTGTGAAACCCCTACTCATCAGTCGCGGTAGCAACTTGCCGTTTATTCTGGGTTTGTTCGGCATACTCGGGGGAGTGGTCGCTTTCGGCTTCACCGGAGTATTCATCGGGCCGACTCTGCTTGCGGTGGGATATAGCCTAATAAAAGAATGGACTATTGAGCCTTACATAAATCAACCTAAAAGCCGCAGTTGACATGCTTCGACTTCGCGGCAAACCCCGCCGCTACGCTCAGCACGAACGGAAACATGGCTCACCCGATGGGTGAGTGAGCCGTTCGTCCTGAGCAGCCCGCACAGCGGGCGTTATCGAAGCATGTCCTGAGCGACGTCGAAGGGGGTTGGCATCGTCAACTGCGGCTTTTAGGATCATGACACAATACTGTTCGCTTAACCGTTCATGGTGAGCTTGTCGAACCACCAGCCGCCAATTCATGCCCCCTTCGACAAGCTCAGTGCGAACGGATAGGTGCTAGTCGAACAGTATTGGATCATGACACTAAAACAAATTTGCCTGCTTCCAGCAAGCCGCGATGATATTCGGACAATGCTGGACACATTTGAGCTTGTTGCGGGCAGAATAAAACGCAAATAGTGTTATTCCATTTCCCGATAGGAACAACGCTAATTTTCCACAATAAAGCGTTCGCCTTGAGCTTGTCGAACCACACCGAGCCAACAAATAGGCTCTTCGACAAGATCAGGGAGAACGGTAGGTGAAAAAAATATGGGTGTTTCTATCTGGAAATGGAATAAGAATCGCCAAAAAAAAAGACCCTTGCGGGTCTTTTTTCATTGTGCGTAATTACAGCTTAGTCATGACGCCCCGGATTGCCCGGTGTGCCACCGTTCTCATCGTTCGATGAGTGGTTATGGTTTGAGTTACCTGGATCGCAACCTTCAGGCCCGTTGCCCAAGCCCTGGTTGCATTTTTTGTGCTCTTTATCATGATTTTTCTTGCCCGACATTGCATCACAACCAATGACGCTGGTTCCAGTGATCGTCACGGCAACATTTGCCAAAGCTTGTCCAGCCAGGGTTCCACCGGTCAGGGTGATAGATCCATCAATAGGGTCTCCAGCGAGGATGCTGCCTTTGAGCGCAGAATCGGTCATGGTCGCGGCTGCGCTTGGTACCCAGAACACGTTGCATGGTTGTCCACCGTCGGCCATAACCACCGTGAAATTGGTGCCAGTGAGCGCACCATCAACCAGGAAAATCCAAACCCCGTTCGATGGTCCAGTGAGCGTCAGTGTGCCAGTCTTGGCTACTGCGTCGAGACAATAGACACCGGGCGCAAGATTCTCGCCCGCAAGGGTGGAACCCAGCATCTGGGTGCAAGGACCCGACAGCTGTAACGCAGCGTAGGTATTGAGAAAGTCAATGCGTGCCTGAACTGCGGCGGCATCGGTCGCAGGTGGGGTTGAGCCCGAGATTACGCAGCCAGTATTGGTGAAAGGAACTGCGCCGCCGGGAGCAACGCCTACATCACCGATAATCACGCCGGCGGTACAGGTTGCATTAGTACCAGCCAGTACCGCGAACTCCGACGTCGAACCCTGTGAGCTTTTGGCCCATGCCGGAGAGACACCGCCAAGCAGCGCGGCCGTTGCAAACAAACAAGTAGCGAGATATTTCTGAAAACTCTTCATGTGTACTTCCTTTCATAAGGTATTTCAAGGGGACAAGGCACAATCCTTGGCGCTGGATATTCCGATGCATTGCACTGGAATCCGGCGTGGGACATTGCTTGGACGATTGAGTAGTCTCGTGCCGGCATGCCCCAAGCTAAAGCTGGATCACCACCGCAAGACTATTCATCGACCATCCCTTTATACCTATTGCGATGGAGGCAAACCGTGCGCTGGGTCACATAGGACAAATAATTTTCTGCACGCGGCGTTTCGCGCTGCGCCTAATTCCACTTCAAAAGTAAAATAATCCGTAGGGCAGGTCACACCCGCCGTTTTTCGTTGGCAGGTATGACCCCAATCCTGTTCGCTTAGCACCTATCCGTTCGCCCTGAGTTTGTCGAAGGGGGTATGAATTGGCATCTGGTGGTTCGACAAGCTCACCACGAACGGTTAAGCGAACAGCATTGGGTGTGACCCGCCCTACGCAAATGTCCCTTTGATCGGGAATTGGAATAATGCGCGCTGCCGCACATACGGCAGAACAACCTTACTGTAGTTTCACGTCCTGTCGCAAATTGCCTAAGTGCATGGCACGATCATTCTGCCTATATAACAGCGGCTCACAATATTGAAACTTAAATTTTGCATCTCCAATTACAGGCTGCATATTCACTGATTCACCAAGCTGCGAACCACTCAGGATTACCCAATGTTAGTTGCAAAAAAAACACTTGTTTCAGATAAGGCTCGTTCAGCAAATAGGCTGCTTGCTAGTTTGCCGCGCAGGGACTATCAGTCGCTTCTTGGCCATCTAGAGCCGGTTGCGCTGACTTTTGGTGAGGTTCTTTATCACCCCGGCGAACCGATCCATCATGTTTACTTTCCGACCGACTCACTGGTGTCTTTGTTCACCATGGCAGAGGGCCATCAAGCTCTGGAAGTTGGCATGGTCGGTCGCGAAGGCATGCTCGGCATTCCATTGGCACTTGGGGTAGTTGAATCTCCGGTGCGCGCCTTGGTACAAGTATCTGGAATGGCCTTACGTATGACCGCTGCACATTTTCGCGACGAATTTCAGCATAGTGAATTTTTACAACGAAAAGTGTTTCGCTATACCTACGAACTGATGGTGCAAATGGCACAAACTGCTGCGTGCAACCGCTTTCACCGGATCGAAACTCGCCTTGCCCGCTGGTTGCTGATGACGCGCGACCGCATGCGATCAAACCATTTTCATCTAACTCAGGATCTGCTTGGCAGCATGCTGGGTGTGCGACGAGTCGGTGTAACCAAGGCTGCAGGCGTCTTGCGCCTGCATAAACTAATTAATTACAAGCGTGGTGAAATCAGCATCATCAACGGCAAGGGTCTGGAAGCCGCTGCTTGCCAGTGTTACCAGGTAGTCAAGGATATGCACGAGTTACACGAGCTCACAGGTCGTCGTGAGCGGCGTCATGCATTATTGGCATATACCCACGCTTAATAGAAAGACCCGGGTACGGGGTTGCCATAACCGGGTCTAAGTACTTCAGGTGTTTAATAAGGGGGGGAACTAAACACCCACGCGCATCATCCCCCTTGGCTTTGAGATGTTCTGTTCGATAACACACATAACAAATTTTTCTCCGGCTCACGCGGGCTAACAGCCAGAGCCGTTGCGGACAACACTTTGGCATAGGCGATATTACCCATCCCGATACGAGCAGTCAGATTTTTAGACCAGCGCTGGAGCACTGACGCATAGGTAAGCTCTACATTTTTCATCAGGGCTATTCTGGCCGGTCTCTATGTTAACTGGCGCACAGACCAGCAATAGCGTTGAGCTCAATATTCGTTTCCAGCAGGAACAACATTTTCTGCTGGTAACGCTTATTAATTTATATGAAAGGAATCTGACCATGAACAAGGATCAAGTCGAAGGCATAGCAAAAGATTTAGCCGGTAAAGTGCAAGAAGAGGTAGGTAAGCTGGTTGGCAGCAAGGAACAAGAAGCTAAAGGTCTCGGCAAGCAAATCTCCGGAAATGCCCAAAAAATCTATGGCGATGCCAAGGAAATAATCAAGGATGCAAGTAATAATTTATGATGCATTAAATGTGATAATAAATGGCCGCTATGCGCGGCCATTTTATTTTCAGGGTGACGCTGTTTAACCCAGATTTTCCATTAGCATTCTACTGCGGACGACCAATAGACCGAGTCTGCACGAAAAAAATCAAAAAATGTTCTGTCAACGTAGAGTGACTACGCCCTCCGAACATTTTTTAATTGTTTTCGCACATCTTCAACCTCTTGATCGCCCTCGCTACGAACGCTAATGGAAAATCTGGGTTTAAAGATTGATCTTAAAAAGATGTTTTCGGCATAACCAAGGAATTTATGGTCAATATTGAACATGCCCCACCCCACTGGGCAAAGCGTCTGAAAATCGTGCTGATCGAGTCGTTAGTATCCTGGATGGATCACCGCGCATCCAGCAAAGGCGCAGCCTTGGCTTTCTATACCTTGTTTTCCATGACACCCATCCTGTTGCTGGCCATCGTGCTTGCTGGCTACTTCTTCGGTGCCGAAGCTGCCCAGGGTGAGATCGTTGCCCAAGTGCAGGGGCTGATCGGACCGAATGGCGCGCAGGTGATTCAAGCATTGCTGGCCGCCGCGCGCGATCCCAGCTCCGGGTTGGTGGCAACACTGGTGGCGAGCGTTCTGCTGCTACTGGGTGCTACCAGTGTTTTCACTGAGCTGAAAGGTAGCCTGGATGAATTGTGGGGGATAGGCCAACCGCGGCAGCTATCCATCAGCGAGTATTTAAGAACCCGGCTGCTGTCCTTTGGTATGGTGCTGGTACTGGCCTGCCTGCTGCTTGCATCCCTCGTCGTCAGTGCCGCACTGTCCATGCTTGATAGTTATGCGGGCAAGGTTATGGGCAGCTTTACGGGCGTTCTCGCGGCCACCACTTCACTCATTTCATTCGGTGTCATAGCCTGCATGTTTGCCGTGATTTACAAAACCTTACCCGAAGCACCGTTGACGTGGCGCGATGTCTGGGTCGGCGCCACCTTCACAGCCGTGTTATTCAGTCTGGGGAAATATGCGATTGGTTTGTATCTGAGCAACAGCGCTGTGGCTTCTAGTTTTGGCGCTGCCGGGTCACTGATTGCCTTGCTGCTTTGGGTATATTACTCGGCGCAGATTTTCTTTCTCGGAGCGGAATTCACGCGGCAGTACGCATTGGGGTTCGGCAGCTTGCAGCACCGCAAGAAAATTGGGCGTTTAGACTAATTGAGGGTGCTCGATATGTTCTGGGCTAGCCGTATTCTCTCAAACTATCTTGTGATTGAATAAAAATGTAACAAAATATCGTTAATTGCTAGCAGCCTGTCGGACTTGAAGAATCGAAGCGAAAATATGGCTGGCCGGTGCATATGCAGCCGATTTCCTTCAAGTCGGACAGGCTGCTAGGGGCTCTCTTGCAAAAAACTCACCAGAAAGAGAAAAAACGTTTTTTCTTCTTCTCCTTGGCAAGCTCCTTCAGGGCTGCGGCTTGGCGAGCCTTGAGACTTTCTAGGGCCTCGGTTTGTTGCACCACCTTCTGTTCCATGACATGTTGATGCCTAGCCATACCAGAAACTCCAGCGATCAGCCCCATCACCAAGAGGATAAGCAACGCTTTTTTGCGATAGGTTGCGGAGTCGCGGAACAAGTTAAAAGCCTTCCTGAAACGCGTCAACAGGCCGCGATAGGTGTGCATGCTGAAAGCCAGCTTCACTGCGATGGTCGCAAAAGTATTCAGGTAATATAAAGGGAATATGATCCCATGCCACCAAGCTTGGGCACCAAAGTGGGTGGCCTGAGCATTAGCGGTGTGGTGCGTCTCTAACAGCGCATTCCCAAAATAGAACGAACCATCCATTTCCCCAGCCAGACCAGCCATGTGGACATATACTTTTTTCAATGCCAGCCCGCCAAAGGGCAGGCGCTGAAACGATACATCCAGTGCGTCTTCCGTATGGCCTTCGGGCAGAGCCAATTGGTAGGCACCCACCTCGCTCAGCTTGGGTACACGGTAGATGCGAACCTCTTCCTGAATACCTTTCAGTTTGTGGTAGCCCACTTCTTCAAAGGGGACTTCGCTCTTGTTCATCATCAAGTGCGCGGCTTCAGAGAAATAAATTTCTCCACCCTCGACCACCCCCTCTATGCGTGCAGCGATATTCACTGCCGCGCCAAAAATGTCCTTTTTTAGGACACGTACTTCGCCGACGTTGATGGCAAAGCGGAGCTCAAAGCGTTCGACTTCGGGTACTTGCAAGTTGCGATTGGATAACTGGTCTTGCACAGCCATGGCGCAGAGCAATGCGTCGGTCGGCGATTTGAAGGTGATGAGATAGGCATCGCCCATGACCTTGACGATATTGCCGTTAAAAGCCCGCGACATGGGTCTGACCAGGCCGGCAAAACGACCCAGCAAACGCTCATTGGCCTTGCGACTCTGTCCGGCGGTCTTGGGTGTGTAGTCTTTAATATCGACAAAAACAATGGCAAGGCATTCCAGTTTCATATTACTGAGACTTTTGTATTTGTGACGTGTAGAAAAGACATTCACTGCCGCAAGTTTTTTTGATCTGCTCCAGCGTGTCGCGTGTAGCCGCCTGCTCCGCTCCGCCCAGGCTGACAGCATGATTCGCTGCAACCAGAGCTTCGGCATAGCGTTTCTGGTCGGATAAGGTTTGCGCGAGGTTGTTGAAGGCGATGGCAGAATCAGGGTGATCCAGCGTCGCCTGCCGGTAGGCTGTTTCGGCGCGCTGTAGCTCTCCTTGGGCATAGGCTGCGTTGCCCATACCGATGCGGGCGGTGAGATTACGCGGCCAGTGCTGGAGCGCAGATTCATAGGAGCGTTCTGCGTTTTTAGGTTGACCGGTTTTTTCCAGCGCCATAGCCGCAGAAATGTAGTCAGCTTCAGTCGCGGTGCGCGGCACAGTGCCTGACGGCAAGGCCAACATGGCCCAGTATCCGGCGCGCTCCCAGGTATGTTCAAAAGTTGTTAATGGCAGCACTTGCCTCTGTTCCAGGCCGGAACGCAAGATGATTTCCCCGCGCTGCAGATCGTATCCCACCACCACCGCGTAGTGCCAAACCGGATACCAGCTCAGCGCAAGGTTTTGCAGCACCAGCACCGGCGTACCGGCAGCCACTTCCGCCAGCACATCATCCAGCTTCGATGCCAGCTCATAGGCAAGCAGGCCATTGCGCCGCGTGGCGGCCAGCATTTCCACTTGCAAGCTACCCTCGCGCTGGGGCAGGTACACCTGCGGGATCAACTCCTGTGGCGTTATTTTGACACCGCCTGCATTCAAAACCATGGCCAGTGATGCCGGGCCGCACTGGTGAGTCTCTTGGGGATAAAACGGTATTGCCTTGAGCTCCACTTGTTGCGGCAGAGACCACGAATTCAACTTGAGCAGTGCCTGCGTCTGCGGTGTGGCGCAGCCACTCAGCCAGATTAACGAAAAAACGCCCGCCAAGCGGGCGCAGAATTGCCACATCATTGTCGGCGTTATCTCGCCGTGCGTGTAAACGAAAATACTTTGGTAAAGCCCAGAATATCCGTTATAAGCAGGACGATGAAAATGGTGAACAACAGGCTGAGAATCTCACCACCGGCTGGTATCGTGTCCAGCCTGCCCGCAACCTTCTGCACTTCTTCATCAGTCAGTGCATCCACACGCGCTTTGGCGGTGCTAGCATCAATTCCCTGAGTTTGCAATTGCATGCGCACGTCTTCACGGTCAAGGAAAGTATGGATGCGCTCGCGCTCGAATTGGGCAGATGCGGCCACTTTGTCCGTACCTACCATGCCGGCTTGCGCCGATTGGAGCGGCAGACCGAGACCAAGAACACAAGCGATCAGCAAGCGGCTGGTCATGCGCATTAAACGTGAATTCATCATTTTATATTTCTCCTGTTAAATTACTATTAACCAAATATTCCATTAAAAAATTTACCCAACTTCCCCCTTTGTAAAAGGGGGTATGCCCCGTTGCACCTAGACTTACGTCTAATGGACAATCAGGGATTAAATTTGATTACCTGCCCAGCAATCCATGCTCGGCCATGCTTTTTATCATGACATCAACATAGGTCTCGATGAGTTGCTGATTGGTGCCGCCCAACCCGGTCTCGGAAGAAGCAGCCCAGATCAATTTGTTATTACCCGCCTCATACAAGTTGGTTTCAATAACCGCATATTCATCTTCTACTATGCGGTCTGGCGTAAACATTGCCCGTTGGCCGTATCTGTAATAGTCCGGCCATGTGCCGTAATAAGGCGGAGGGTAATAGGGTGTGCCTGGCACATAAACCAGCACGGTCTTTTTGCTGACCAGTCTGGTAATGAGCACGGTATCAACTCCCATTTGCTTCACCTTTTCCGCAATGGCCACATCGTTGCCCTGTTGTGTATCAGGAAATTCGCTGTAACTTGCGGTGGCTTCCGCCCCATGCGCCCTGAGTTGCCGGGCAAATTCATCCTCAAATATTCTTCTTGTCGTCGGATTTTTGACGACTCCGATAACCATTATCCTGGATGGGTGCGCCTGATATGACGGGTCTTTCCAAACCGAATTAATCTGAGTTGTAGCACATGCGCTGACTAGCACCGCAATGAGCATCAAAAAAGCAAATGGATATTGCACGGACGGTTTCATTTTTTATTTCTCTCCAAGTGATCGCCTCGGTCAACATGCCATCCCCTATCCTTCATTTGAATTTGGCATGAACGTCAGCGACGCCAGTCTTGAGGTCATCCCAGATTTCGTCAGCCGTTTTTTTGACCTGCTCCCATGCCTTGCCACTGGCCTTCTCCAGATCTTTCAGTTTTTCAGATGCCGCTCTCTGTTTCGCGCGCAACTCATGAAGCTCATTGGCACGGATAATCCTAATGTCAGCCCCCGCGTTCTTTACCTTGGCTTCCAATAAGTCAATTTGGGCGCTCCATTCATTCAGTTGCGCTTCCATTTTTTGTTTATATGCTTTTTGGATATCCATAATCTTGTCCTCAAACTTAAAAGTGGTCTGTATTAACTAAATCTCATTTATGCGACTTGATTGCCAGCTCGTTTTCCACATCACGCACCCCAGCCACCGCACCCGCCAGTTCTTCGGCACTATCGCTATTCGACTTGGAGTCAACCGATCCGCTTAATGTCACCACGCCTTTTATCGTATCAACACTGATTTGCAGTGTCTTGAGGCCTGGCTCGGCAAAAACGGCGGCTTTGACCTTGGCGGTAATTGCCGTGTCATCCATGGCCACGCCGGCTTGCTCACTTTGCTCGCCGATTTTCTCGCCAGCTCTATCCAGCGACTGGTCTATATTTTTACCTGCAGTCTCTGCCGGCCCTGGTTTGTTGCATGCAGTAAGCCCAACAACGAAAAGCACCGAAATACCGATTAGTTTGAAATTTTCTGAAACTTTCATTTTTATTTCCTTTAAAAAAGGGCTTGGTCAAAAGCGACCAAGCCCGGGTTTATCACTAGTTAGCGTAGGTGAATATGATGTTGACCCTGCGGTTGTCCTGCTGCCCTTCCAGGGTGGTGCCATAGGAGACACGCCGGGTCTGGCCAAATGCCTCAGTAGAAAGCCGCGAGCGAGAAATATCCAAGGTATTCACCAGATAATTCACCACGTTCTGCGCGCGAAGCTGGGAGACTTTCATTGCCAACTCGGGGTCAATCTTGATTTTATCAGCGCCCTCGCCGAGGTATTTGCCGGCATGTCCTTCCACCGTTGCGTTGATGGACGGGTTGGCTTTCATGAAATTTGCCACATGGCGCAGCCCGACAAAGTACTGCGATTCAATCTCCGACTTGTATGGATCAAACTCAATTTCCATGGCCATGGTCGTTTTGGCGGCAACCACCTTGAGATCGGCGATGTCAGTTACGCATGCGATGACAGCGTTGACACGCCGGTTCGCCTGCTTTCCTTCACGGGTGGAATTGTCAGCTATCGGGTGCGTTTCTCCGTACCCCACTGCCGTCAAACGGGAAGGATCTATGCGCAGATCTTCCACCAGGTAGCTCACCACGCTGTCCGCCCGTTTCTGGGAAAGTTTCAGGTTGTAGTCACTCTCTCCCACATTGTCGGTATAACCTCTGATTAGAGCCGTAGTGTTGGGGTATTTATTCATGTAGGTTCCCAGCACAGCGAGCTTCTCTTTATCTTCGCGCTGAATGTCGTCCTGTTTAATCTCGAAATCGAAGTCAAGAATGCTACAGTATTGCTCGGTTTTCACCTTGACTGGCACGATCACCCACACCGGTTCTTTCGCTATGACAGGTGGGGGTATCGCCGCTTTTGGAGCGGGTGCCGGGGCAGGTTTGTCTTCCCCGAACTGAAACACCAGGCCGACGGATAGCATATTGATGTCGCCTTTGTTACCCACGCCATCATTGATCCGGAAGCGCTCGGCTTCACCCCGCAAACCGAGAGAGTCGGTGAGATCGTATTGCAACCCCAAACCGGCTTTGTAGTTGATGGCGCTCTTTTTCGGGCTCGGATTGATTGGCACAACAGCTCCGGTTCCATTGAAAGAATCTTTGGCTTGAGCATACTGCGCGCCCAAGCGACCAAACGCAGAAAACTTTTCAGTGATGGGTAATATGCCGACTGCGTCAAGATTAATGCCTCTGATCTTGATGCTGCCGTTCAGTGTTCCCACCGGCATTGTGGTTGCGGTAAAGCCGAATTTTCCCAGATCGAAATAACCGCCTTCAAGGGCAAAATTCGGGTTGAATTTATACCCGCCAAATATCTTGTAGCCGAGGCCGCGCTTGTCATCAACCATCGAGGTCGTAGTAAAACCAGACCCCGTCAATTGGGCGGTGATGCGCTCATCGTCTATTTTTGCTCCGGTCCGACCGACGCTAAAGCCGCCGAGCCAGCCTGAATCATCGGCCACTGCAAATGGGCTGATCATTACAGCGAAGCCCAGCAAACCCAGTGTTGCTATCGTTTTAACTGCTATGTCTTGAGCTACTTTTTTCATGTTGTTCTCCAAAATATTATTAAGTGCAATTCATCGAGTGCCAGCCAATTAAGGGGCAGGTACGTTAATGGTGCTGGCGGGGCCGTCCAAAGCAATTGTGCCCGCAAGGATTGCTCCGGCTAATATCCGGCCATTGATCGTGGCACTGCCCTCAGAAGTGGCATTTCTGCCTGTCACTATAGTTCCATTGAAGGTCGTACCCGAGCCGATAGTCGCATCACTAGTAGGTACCCAAAATACGTTCTTGGACAGGGCACCGTTGGCCAGCAAAACATCACCTCCAGTAGTTGTGGTCAGCGATGAGCCGATCTGGAAGACCCATACTGCATTCGCGTTGCCCCCTGCGTCGAGCGTGAGCGTGGTATTCACAGCCATCGTGCTGCCATTGGTATAGACGCCCGGTGGGAAACTGCCCGGGGGAAGGATACTGCCGGGAGGTGTCCACGCGCCCAAGTCCGCACCATCAGGTGTGGTTGCGTCCGATGCCAAGCCCTTGGCGTAGTTGTATGCGGCCAACAGGTCGTTTCTGGCCTGTGCTGAAACTGAATCATTGATATGCACCGCGCCGTTCACGATTGCCGGTGGGAACCCGGTCATTGAAGTGCCTGGTTCCAGCGAAACATCCCCGTTTATAATTGAGGCGCTAGCGGCGGTGACTGCTGCGGTTGCCATTATGCCGAAAGTACCGGCTGTACCCAGCGCGACTGCGCCTGGTGCGAGCACCCCACTTGCATTGGTGGTAAATGTCCATGGATTCGGTGCCAGCCCGGCTGCCAATTCATTACCGGCCAAGTCCTTGACCCCGGCAACTCCACTCGTGATCGTGGCGGTATAAACAGCGCCGGCGGTGAGATTACTGGATGGGGTAAAGGTTGTGACGTTGGCCACAGCATCATAGGAGAATGTCCCAGCTAATGCTGGACCTGACACGCCTTGAACGGTAAAGGTTGTTGCGTTGATCGTGGACTGATCCATCGCCTTGTCGAATGTTGCATTGATGGAACTGTTGAGCGCCACATTCGATGCTCCATCAACAGGGTTGGTGGAGCTAATAGTGGGGGCGATGACATCTAAGGCTGCACTGGTAGTAAACATCCATACATAGTCACTGGCTGCAGGTAATGGAGCTTGATTGCCTGCCAGCGCATTGTCGGTCAAATCCGTGGCCGCAGTGGTAATCGTGGCGGTATAGAGGGTGTCGCTTTCGAGCACTGCCCCTGGCGTCAAGGTCGCGGTTTTGCCGCCGACCGCGTAGCTTACCGTGTTGCCAGTGGGAGATACGCAAGGTGACCCACATGTCAGCGTAAAGCTCGCTGTGCTGATTGTTGCCGGTGCCATGGCCTCACTGAAGGTCGCGGTGATCTTTGTGTTGGTCGCGACGGCTGGTGCATCGGCAACAGGATTGGTAAGGGACACTCTGGGTCGGGCATCAGCTTGTTTGACAGCACCGCCCCCACCCAGAATGGGATCGGTTGCGTCACCACCGCATCCAGCCACAATGGCGGTCAGCAGTAATGCCATGAACCACGGCAGCGGTTTTGTAACACATTTAAATCTGTTCATTTTCTTCTCCTATTTATCTTAAAAACACTAGGCGCAATTGCACCGACTCATTTCTGCTACTCATTCTGAATAAAACTACTAGCCCATAAAAAACAGAATCAACCGAAACTCAAACACTTCTCACGCTGGTTGCAACTATTCCACTTTCGTTCGTAGTGTTCCGTGCGATAGCGCACATATAGGAATTTTTTTGGGGAAGCCAATTCCAATTCCGATAAAAACGCCAACAATCCAAATCGTTCGTGGTGAGCCCTTCGATACACTCAGGAGAGCCTTGTCGAACCACCGATCGCTCACCCACAGCACTTCGACAAGGCCTTTAGTCCTGAGCGCAGCCGAAGGGTCAGTGCGAACTGTCAAACAGCGTGCAAAACTTTCCAGATTAGAGGTGGAAACAGCGTCCAATAGTTTCCACCTCAGTGTGTCACCCTCCGGCGTTTTAGCCGGAGGTA
>JAYUTK010000040.1:0-18877 GCA_043755195.1 Gallionellaceae bacterium | reverse complement strand
CCGTTTGCGTATCGCAGCCGTCGCGTTGCAGGAACGGCAGTGTGAGTGCCGCCAAGCGGTCGTTGTCGGCGGTTTTCAGGTATTGCTGGTTGATCCATTGCAGTTTTTCGCCATTGAACTTGGCCGGGGAGCGGCTGATCGATTCGAGGTTGAACCACTCGACGAACTGCGCCATGGAAAATACTTCCTCGTCGCCGTGTGCCCAGCCCAGCCGCGCCAGATAGTTGAGCAGGGCTTCGGGCAGGTAGCCGTCTTCCAGATATTGCATCACGCTTACCGCACCGTGGCGCTTGGACAGGCGTTCGCCATCCGCGCCGAGGATCATTGGCACGTGGGCGTATTGCGGCAGCGTCGCGCCCAGTGCCTTGAGGATGTTGATCTGGCGTGGCGTGTTGTTGACGTGGTCGTCGCCACGGATGACCTGGGTGATGTTCATGTCCCAGTCGTCCACCACCACGCAGAAATTGTAGGTGGGCGTGCCGTCCGGGCGCGCGATGACCAGATCATCCAGCTCGCTGTTGCTGATCTCGATCACGCCCTTGACCAGATCGTTCCAAACTACCGATCCCTCTATGGGGTTCTTGAAACGCACTACAGGCGGCACATCGGCGGGCGCTTCGGGCAGCGTCTTGCCAGTTTCGGGACGCCAGCGCCCGTCGTAGCGCGGCTTGAGCCCAGCGGCACGCTGCTGCTCACGCATGGTTTCGACTTCGTCCTTGCTGGCGTAGCAGTAATAGGCGTGACCCGAGGCCAGCATCTGCGCGATGACTTCTTTGTAACGCGGCATACGCTGCATCTGGTAAAACGGGCCTTCGTCGTAGTTCAACTTGAGCCAGGCCATGCCATCCAATATGGCTTGCACCGCCTCCGGTGTGGAGCGCTCCACGTCGGTATCCTCAATTCGCAGTATGAAAGTACCACCCTGTTTGCGGGCATAAGCCCATGAGAATAAAGCGGTGCGGGCGCCGCCGATGTGCAGATAACCCGTCGGACTGGGCGCGAAACGAGTGCGTATGGACATGATTCAAGTTAGAGGTAAAGTGAGCGCACATTTTACGCTACCTTGCTCTGCGCGCTGCAAGCAATTGACTGAAAAATACACGACATGAATCAATGCGCGCCTTCATTTGGGCAGTTAGCTCAGAGGTAGAGCACTGCCTTCACACGGCAAGAGTCACTGGTTCGAACCCAGTATCACCCACCATATATATGCGGCGTGAGCTAGCGCTCAAGGATAGGAAATTTCCCCGTATTTTCCCGCTGCCCACTGGACTTCATTGGTGGCAAATACCGCACCAATTCACTCAACGCTGCACGATAGACATCGCGCTTGAATTCAACCACGCTGTCCATTTCTATCCAGTAATCGCACCAGCGCCAGGCATCAAATTCAGGGTGGCTGGAGGCGCGCAGGCTCACATCACAATCACGCCCAACCAAACGCAACAAAAACCAAATTTGCTTCTGCCCCTTATATCCGCGATGTTCGCGCCTAATTCGTGCCTGCGGTACTTCGTAACGCATCCACTCACGAGTGCGACCAAGTATCTGAACATGGCAAGACAGCAAGCCAACCTCCTCCTGCAATTCTCGATACATCGCCTGTTCCGGCGATTCGCCATGCTGGATGCCCCCCTGCGGGAATTGCCATGAATCCTGACGTATGCGCTTACCCCAGAACACCTGATTTTTGGCATTAGTGATAATGATGCCGACGTTAGGGCGGTAGCCATCCCGGTCTATCATCTGCGCCACCTGCTTGGTTAATTTTAATGAGGCGGATTTTTTCACATTTCAGGCAATAATGAAAGCAGCAATACAGATGACCTCCGCATCCGGCAAAGCGTGCGGCGCTTATTCCCTGTAAAATGCGCTCTTCAAAAATATGGCTCTGGTACCTGATCATCATGCGTGTTTCACAATTTTTTATTTCTACCCTGAAAGAAGCCCCGTCCGAAGCCGAGTTGGTCAGTCACCGTTTGATGCTGCGCGCCGGTTATATCAAAAAGCTGGCGAGTGGCTTGTATAGCTGGATGCCATTGGGTTTGCGTGTTTTACGCAAGGTCGAGGCTGTAGTCCGTGAAGAGATGAACATGAGCGGCGGTGTTGAACTATTGATGCCTGCTGTGCAGCCTGCCGACCTGTGGCAAGAGACTGGACGATGGGATGTATTCGGTCCGCAAATGCTAAAAATTAAAGATCGGCACGACAATCTTTTTTGTTTTGGCCCCACCCATGAAGAAGTTATCACCGACATCGCACGACGTGAACTCAAAAGTTACCGCCAGTTGCCGGTTAATTTTTATCAGATACAGACCAAATTTCGCGACGAGGTCAGGCCACGTTTCGGCGTCATGCGCGCACGAGAATTTTTAATGAAGGATGCTTATTCCTTCCATGAAAATTTTACAAGCCTGGAGCAAACCTACCGCGTGATGTATGACACCTATAGCCGTATTTTTAGTCGGCTGAATTTAAAATTTCGAGCCGTGGCAGCAGATACGGGTGCGATAGGCGGCAGCGGTTCGCATGAATTTCATGTGCTGGCCGATTCCGGTGAGGATGCTCTGGCATATTGCCCGACTTCAGACTACGCCGCCAATGTAGAACTGGCCGAAGCAGTCGCTCCGGGCAAGCCGCGAGCCGCGCCCACAGAAACGATGCGTGATGTCGAAACACCCAAACAGACCACATGCGAACAGGTGGCGGAACTGCTGGGCATCCCGCTGCAGCGCACCGTCAAATTGATTGCGCTGACGGCATCAGGCAAACTGCACATCCTGCTGCTACGCGGCGACCACAGCCTGAACGAGGTCAAGGCAAGCAAACTGCCCGGCCTCGCCGATTTCCGTTTTGCCTCGGATGATGAAATCCGCGCCAGCTTCAACTGCCCGCCCGGATTCCTTGGCCCAGCCGGTATCGACAGATCAAAAATCCGTGTCATTGCTGACCGTACCGTGGCTGCGATGAACGACTTCATAGTGGGCGCCAACCGCCCCAAGTTCCACACTGCCGGAGTAAACTGGAAGCGCGACCTGCCTGAGCCAGACCTGGTTGCTGACATCCGCAATGTCGTTTCAGGTGATGCGTCGCCGGACGGAAAAGGCCTGCTGGAACTGTGTCGCGGCATCGAAGTCGGCCATATTTTTCAGTTGCGTACCAAATATTCCGAAGCGCTCAATGCCACATTCCTGGACGAAAACGGCAAGGCACAATTTATGGAAATGGGGTGTTACGGCATAGGTGTGTCGCGTATTGTGGCTGCCGCCATCGAGCAGAATAACGACGAACGCGGTATTACCCTGCCAACCAGCATGGCGCCGTTTCAAATAGCAATTGCGCCCATCGGCATAAAGAAAAGTGAGGTCGTGCGCAACGCTGCGGAACAGCTTTATGCAGAACTTTCAGCCCTGCCTGGTATCGAAGTTTTGCTGGACGATCGCGACGAACGCCCAGGTGTTATGTTTGCCGACTTGGAACTAATAGGCATACCGCACCGCATTGTGATCGGTGATCGCGGCTTAAACCAGGACGTGCCCATGATTGAGTATAAGGGGCGACGTGATGCAGAAGCGCAACAGATACCTTTGCGCGATATTGTTAGGTTGATGCAAACAAAATTATGCACCTGACTCAAAAACACTACTCGCATTTTATTGTGCTGCCTTTGCTGGCTGCCGGATTATTGTTTACTTGCTCCGCGCAGAGTGGCGCACAAACTTATCAACCCCTTTCTGCTAGTGTCCGTAGCGCCTTGCACCGCGCTGTTTCTGATCAGGCTGCGCCCAATCCGGCATTTGATTCTCAGCAGGAGAAGGAATTATGGCTGGTTGATATGCCTCGCCGCCTTGAAAAACGCATACCGAATGAAACCCATCGCTTGGATTTTCTTAAAACCGTACATTATGAAGCCAAGCGCGCTGGGTTGGATCCGCTAATGGTACTGGGATTAATAGAGGTGGAAGCGGGTTTTAGAAAGTATGCCGTATCTCGTGTGGGTGCGCGCGGCTACATGCAGGTCATGCCATTTTGGGTCAAGGAAATTGGCGAGCAGGAAGATAACCTGTTTCATCTCCGTACCAATTTACGCTATGGCTGCACCATTTTGCGCCACTACATAGACAAGGAAAAAGGCGATTTATATCGTGCCCTTGGTCGATACAACGGCAGCTTGGGCAAACCAGAATACCCCAACCTGGTGCGCGCTGCTTGGCGAAAATATTGGACTTCTACTCCAGCAAGTTATTCTGGCTCAAGCAAGTCAGAAGGGCAATTTTCGATTCGTTAGGTTTGGTATCCGCGTGAGCAGAAAAGCGTGCCCACCCTACGATAATTAACTTATTATTTTCAAAAAGATTATTTCTTGCGCTGCATATACGCCTCTATACTTTTGCGGGTGACAATACCAGCCTGATAGCTCACCTGCTTGCCGGTCGGGTCATATAAATACGAAACCGGTAAACCCTCAACCTCACCTATTTGAGCCGCCATTTTATAATCGCCCAGCACGATAGGATAAGTAATCTCATTTACTTTAATAAAACTCAGCACTATTTTTTTGGCAGAAGCGGCATCCAGCGATATACCGATAACCACCAAGTCTTTATCCTTGTGAGCATTATGCAAACTGATGAGGTCGGGAATTTCCTCCAGACAGGGTGGACACCAGGTTGCCCAAAAATTTATCAGCACCCATTTGCCGCGATAATCAGATAATTTGTGTACCTTCCCTTTAGTGTCAGTCAGGGTAAATCCGGCCGCTGTCCCATTTAGTGCAAGCATCAGCAAGCAAGCCACTATGATCGTTCGCATCATTTTCATCAACATCCCTTCTGGTGCGGCGACTATTCGCCGTGCAGCAACTGAAATACAATACACATATGATACCCGACAAAGAAATTTTAGTGCTGTATTACAGCCAACATGGCGCAGTGCGGCAAATGGCGCAATTGGTGGCACGTGGCGTGGAGCAAGTCCCCGGTGCACGGGCGCGTCTGCGTACAGTACCCAAGATTTCTGCTGTATGCGAGGCTACAGCACCTTCCATTCCCGACCAAGGCGCACCTTATGCAGAACTGCATGATTTGGAGCAATGCATAGGCGTTGCGGTTGGCAGCCCCACACGCTTTGGCAACATGGCGGCAGCCATGAAGTATTTTTGGGATGGCACTAGCGCGCTGTGGATGCAACATGCTCTGGTCGGAAAACCTGCGGCTCTATTTACCTCAACCGGCTCTCAGCATGGCGGGCAAGAAAGTACGCTGCTGTCCATGATGCTGCCGCTTTTGCACCACGGCATGGTCATAGTCGGCTTGCCCTATTCCGAGCCAGAGCTTTCTACCACCCGCCAAGGCGGCACACCTTATGGTGCAAGCCATGTTGCCGGAGCGGCGCATGACCAACCCATCAGCGAAGATGAAAAAAAATTGTGTATCGCGCTCGGCAAGCGGCTGGCGCAGATTGCATTGAAACTAACTTAGCCACTGAACCGAGCCACTGAACCAATGATGACTTCTGCTGCATATATTGACCTCCCACCCTTATTAAGCGCACAAGGCACAGTGCGCTTGCCCGGCTCTAAAAGCATTTCCAATCGCGTATTGCTGCTGGCAGCATTGGCTTCTGGCACTACTGAATTACGTGACTTTCTGCAATCTGATGATACCGAACGCATGTTGGATGGCTTGCGAATTTTGGGTGTAAAAATAGAAGCCTTGGGCGAGAATGCTTATCGCGTCACAGGTTGTGACGGACATTTCCCAATCAAGCAGGCACAACTTTTTCTCGGCAATGCGGGCACGGCTTTTCGTCCCTTGACTGCGGTGTTGTCATTGATGAACGGCCAGTATCAGTTATCTGGTGTGCCACGTATGCACGAACGCCCCATTGGTGATTTGGTCTATGCCCTACGCCAGTTGGGCGCGGACATACATTATGTAGGCAATGATGGATTCCCGCCTTTAGAGATTCGTCCCGCAAAATTAAATGGTGCAAATCGAATTCAGGTGCGTGGTGATGTATCCAGCCAATATCTCACCGCCTTGCTGATGGCGCTGCCCTTACTGAATGCCGAAACGACTATAGAGGTGACGGGTGAATTAATTTCCAAGCCCTATATAGCCATCACTCTGACCATGATGGCGCGCTTTGGTGTGACTGTGCTGAGCAATGACTGGCAAAGTTTTACCGTAGCCGCAGGCAGTCGCTACCGCTCACCCGGTATTATTCATGTGGAAGGTGACGCTTCTTCCGCCTCTTATTTTTTGGCGGCGGGGGCAATCGGCGGCGGGCCTGTGCGCGTCGAAGGCGTAGGACGTGACAGTGTGCAGGGAGATGTACGTTTTGCCGCAGCCTTGCAGCAGATGGGCGCGCGAATTGAGATCGGTGAAAATTGGATCGAAGCGCGCGCACCAGAGCACGGCAAACTCAAGGCCATCGAACTAGATTGCAACCACATTCCCGATGCCGCAATGACGCTGGCCGTGGCCGCATTATTTGCGGATGGCACAACTACACTGCGTAACATTGCCAGTTGGCGCGTCAAGGAAACGGATCGCATACATGCCATGGCGACCGAATTACGCAAGCTCGGCGCGGTAGTGGACGATGGTACAGATTTCATTAGCATCACACCTCCACCGTCATTATTGCTGACACCGTCATCCGGCATAACCACCTACGATGACCATCGCATGGCCATGTGTTTCTCATTGGCTGCACTGGGCGGAGTGGGCTTACGGATCAACGACCCGCAGTGTGTCGCAAAAACCTTTCCAGATTATTTTGAGCGCTTTACCTCGGTGGTACGAACCGTGCCAGTCATAGCCATAGATGGCCCATCGGCATCCGGCAAGGGAACCTTGGCACAGCTGGTCGCCGCGCAACTGGGCTTTCATTTTCTTGACAGCGGCTCGCTGTATCGCTTGCTGGCACTATCGGCGCAGCATCATGGCGTGGCGCTGGATGCGGAAAATAAGTTGGCTGAATTAGCCAAAAAAATGGATATTCGTTTTGAATGGTCGGACATATGGCTGGATGGTGAGCGCGTGGGAGAGGAGTTACGCTCTGAGCAATGTGCCGCGATGGCCTCGCAAGTGGCGGTTCTGCCCAAAGTGCGCGATGCCTTATTAGACAAACAACGTGCTTTTCGCCGCGCGCCCGGACTGGTGGCGGATGGCCGCGACATGGCATCCATTGTGTTTACTGATGCGGTGTTAAAAGTGTTCCTGACCGCAAGCGCTGAGGTACGTGCCGAGCGGCGATATAAACAGTTGAAAGAAAAAGGAATGAGTGCTAGTATTGCAACCCTTTTGCAAGAAGTCCGTGCGCGCGATGAACGAGATTCCCATCGTAGCGTTGCCCCCTTGCAGCAGGCGCCGGGAGCAGGTTTGCTCGACACCACCGATTTATCCATCGAGCAAACGGTGCAAGAAGTGCTAAACCGTTACCGCGCGTTGCAATAAACAAGCCCCGCTACGAGCTTCTCGTACGGGTTTTTAACCAACCCCCGCCAAAACGGGTTTGCCTTGGATATAACATGAACGCCGCTATCGCTGAAAATAATCTGGAAAGTTTTGCCTCCCTCTTTGAAGAAAGCCTGACACGCAAAGAAATGCGCGCGGGTGAATTGATTACCGCACAAATCGTGCGCATAGATCATAACGTGGTCGTGGTAAATGCCGGCCTGAAATCTGAAAGTTTTATTCCCGTTGAAGAATTCTTCAACGCTGCCGGCGAAATTGAAGTCAAGCCCGGCGATTTCGTTACCGTGGCGATTGAATCGCTGGAAAACGGATATGGCGAAACAAAATTATCGCGCGAAAAAGCCAAACGCTTAGCGGCTTGGATAGACTTGGAAGTGGCAATGGAAGAAGGACGTATCGTCGAAGGATATGTCAGCGGCAAAGTAAAAGGTGGTCTGACCGCTATGGTCAACGGCATACGCGCCTTCCTGCCCGGTTCGCTGGTGGATATCCGCCCGGTCAAGGATACCGCTCCCTACGAAAATAAGACCATGGAACTCAAGATTATCAAGCTGGATCGCAAGCGTAACAACGTCGTTGTTTCGCGCCGCGCCGTGCTCGAAGCGAGCCAGGGTGCGGATCGCCAAGCCATCATGGAAAGCTTGAAAGAAGGCGCCATCGTTAAGGGTATCGTTAAAAATATCACCGACTACGGCGCATTTGTGGATTTGGGCGGCATTGATGGCTTGCTGCATATTACTGATTTGGCATGGCGTAGAGTCAAGCACCCTTCCGAGATTCTGACGGTAGGTGATGAAGTCGAAGCAAAAATTCTTAAGTTCGATCAAGAAAAAAATCGCGTTTCACTCGGCATCAAGCAAATGGGTGATGACCCGTGGACCGGCCTTGAGCGCCGCTATCCGCAAGGCACACGCTTGTTCGGCAAAGTAACCAACCTGACAGACTACGGTGGTTTCGTAGAAATCGAACAAGGTATTGAAGGTTTGGTGCATGTATCCGAAATGGATTGGACCAACAAGAATGTGCATCCGTCCAAAGTCGTGCAGTTGGGGGATGAAGTCGAAGTGATGATTCTGGAAATTGACGAGGCGCGTCGCCGCATTTCCCTCGGCATGAAGCAATGCAAATCCAACCCGTGGGATGATTTTGCGCTGAACCAACAGAAGGGCAATAAAGTTAAAGGCCAGATCAAATCAATTACTGACTTCGGCGTGTTCATCGGCCTCGATGGCGGCATAGATGGCTTGATACATCTATCTGACCTGTCGTGGACTGTACCCGGCGAAGAGGCGGTACGTAATTACAAGAAGGGCGATGAGTTGGAAGCAGTGGTACTGGCCATTGATGTGGAGCGTGAGCGTATCTCGCTGGGCATCAAGCAGATGGATGGCGACATTTTCGCTGGTTACATCACCACCCACGACAAAGGCGCCATTGTAAGCGGCGTGGTCAAGTCGGTTGATGCCAAAGGTGCAACGATTACTTTAGACGGCGATGTTGAAGGCTATCTAAAAGCATCCGAAGTTTCTGCGGATCGCGTTGAAGATGCTCGTTTGCATATCAAAGAAGGTGATACCGTGAAAGCTGTGATCATCAACATTGATCGCAAGAATCGCGGTATCAATCTTTCCATCAAAGCCCTGGACAAAGCCGACGAAATGGCCGCCATGCAGAAATTTGCCGCTACTGCGGAAAAGGACAATATGGCGGGCACCACCAATCTGGGTGCATTGCTCAAGGCGAAGATGGATACCTCCAAAGTGGACGCTCAATAAGGCGAATAAAACATGACCCGCTCTGATCTCATCGCTAAACTAGCGGAGCAATATCCGCAGTTACTGGCCAAGGATGCCGAACTGGCAGTCAAGGTCATACTGGATGACATGGCGTCCGCCTTGGCACGAGGTGGACGCATCGAAATTCGTGGCTTCGGCAGCTTTGCACTGAACTACCGTCCACCACGGACCGGACGCAATCCAAAAACTGGCAGCAAAGTCCAAGTGCCAGCCAAATACGTTCCGCACTTCAAAGCGGGCAAGGAATTGCGCGAGCGGGTTGATTATCCAGCATCAGAATAGCTATTATTTTACGGTGTGCATGTTGGCGGCCTGTCGCAAGATAGCGCCGCCAATTTTTTGTTTGTTCGTGTTATTCTTAAAATAAATTGGCATCGAGAAGATCGCCAACCCAAAAAATTACCCCTCTTTTTGTAATTCAACTTTATGCAATTTGAACTATGGATGTTGCTGGTTTTTCCGCTTTTTTTTGGCATGGGCTGGCTGGCAGCACGCATTGACATCAAGCAGTTACTGACTGAATCTAGCGCCTTGCCGCGCTCATACTTTCAGGGGCTGAATTTTCTGCTCAACGAGCAGCAAGATCAGGCCATCGAGGCATTCATCGAAGTCGTTAAAGTTGATCCACAAACAGTAGAGCTGCATTTCGCTTTGGGCAGCTTGTTCCGCCGCCGTGGCGAAGTAGATCGTGCAATACGAATGCACCAGCATCTGGTTGATCGTACCGATTTGAATCATGACAAAAAACAGCAAGCATTATTTGAGTTGGCACAAGATTACCTCAAGGCCGGCATATTGGATCGCGCCGAATCTTTGTTTCTGGAATTGCAGACATCTGCCTACGCCAAAGATGCGCTGAATTTTTTGCTTGAACTGTATCAAAAAGAAAAAGACTGGCTCAAAGCGATTGGCGTGACGCAACGCTTAAGCGCTCTGACTGGTCAAACACAAAGCAAGGAAGCGAGTTACTTCTACTGCGAGCTAGCACTAGCCGAAATAGCGCGCAAGCAAACAGATGCCGCACGAACCTACCTGGAGCAGGCGCTGCAAGTTGATCCGCTGGCAGTGCGCGCCACCATGATGCTGGGCGACCTGGAAAACTCAGCGCAACATTATGCCCAGGCAATCGAAATTTGGCGGCGCATAGAACAACAGAACCCACAGTATCTGCCCTTGGTTGCGGAACGGTTGCTCCTCGCTTATCGCCAGAACGGACAGATGGATGCGGGAATCAATGTGCTGCAAGGCTATCTGGCCAAACACCCTTCACTGGATTTAATGAATGTGCTGTTTGATGCCATTCTGCAACGTGATGGCGCTGAGGCTGCTTACCGATTGGTACGCGACGAATTACAGCGCAACCCCACCTTGCTCGGTCTGGATAAATTGCTGGAAGCACGTCTGCTGGAAGCATCATCGGAAAACAGATCCGACATAGAGATGGTCAAAAAATTGGTTCACCAGCGCACCCGCTCGTTGGCGATGTACCGCTGCGTCAATTGCGGCTTCAAGGCGCGCCAATTTTACTGGCATTGCCCGGCTTGTCACGGCTGGGAAACTTATTCGCCGCGACGCAGCGAAGAAAATGGAGCAGCCATTTGAGCCAAAAAATTGGTATGAACGATCCCAAAATTATCGTCGCGCTTGATTACTCCGATGCGCGCCCAGCGCTGGATTTCGTGACTAAACTAGAGCCTGCATTGTGTCGCCTCAAAATAGGCAAGGAATTATTTACCGTAGCCGGGCCGCAACTACTTGAGCAAATGATGCGGCTTGGCTTTGAAATTTTTCTCGATCTGAAATTCCACGACATTCCCAATACCACAGCGCAAGCCTGCAAAGCAGCGGCAGCATTAGGGGTGTGGATGGTAAACGTACATGCACTAGGTGGCCGCAAAATGCTGGAAGCAGCGCACGAGGCAATGGCAAATGTCGCGCAGCCACCCAAGCTGGTGGCGGTGACGGTGCTGACCAGCATGGCGCAGCAGGATTTATCCGAACTTGGCATCAATACCCCGCCTGCCGAATTGGTATTGCGCTTGGCAACACTGGCGCGCGATAGCGGACTAGATGGCGTAGTGTGTTCCGCGCAAGAAGCCGCGCTGCTGCGCCGCCATTGCGGTGCGGATTTTTGTCTGGTCACGCCCGGCATACGCCCGGCAAACAGCGAGGCCAACGACCAATCGCGCATTATGACGCCGCGTGCTGCACTGGAAATCGGCGCCAATTATCTGGTTATTGGGCGACCCATTACGCAAGCTTCTGAACCGCTGCAAGCGCTAAAAAATATTGCTAAAGAAATAGAAGGGCTGTAATGAAAAAATTGCCATCATTTACCTTACCAACTTTTGACAAGGCAAAAGTTCTAGTCGTAGGCGATGTGATGCTGGATCGCTATTGGTTTGGCGATGTCGAGCGTATTTCGCCAGAAGCGCCGGTAGCGGTGCTCAAGGTTGGACGTGTCGAAGAACGTCCCGGTGGTGCGGCCAACGTAGCGCGCAATGTGGCCGCGCTGGGCGCGCAATGCACCTTGTTATCAGTGGTGGGTGATGATGAAGCGGGTGTTTGTCTGGAAAAATTATTGACTGAACAGGGCAATGTACGTGCCTTGTTACAGCGTGACCGCACTATTTCTACCACCATAAAATTACGTGCCATCGCGCGCCAGCAACAGTTGTTACGCATAGATTTCGAGACGCAGCCTAGCCATGAAGTGCTACACGCCAAACTGGCCGATTTTCGCGCGCAGTTGCCAATAGCCGATGTGGTGATACTGTCGGATTATGGCAAGGGCGGGCTTGCACATATCGCTGAGATGATTAAGCTGGCGCGCGCCGCAGGCAAGCCGGTGCTGGTGGATCCCAAGGGGGATGATTATCAGCGCTATCGCGGTGCGACCTTGCTCACGCCGAATCGAAGCGAGTTCCGCGAAGTGGCGGGCAGTTGGAAAAATGAAGCCGAGCTCAATGCCAAGGCGGAAAAACTGCGTACTGAATTACAATTGGAGGCGCTGCTGGTCACGCGCAGCGAAGACGGCATGAGTCTGTTTCGCGCCAACGAAGTGCTGCATGAGCCGACCCACACCCGAGAAGTGTTTGATGTCAGCGGTGCCGGCGATACCGTGATTGCTACTTTGGCCACCATGCTGGCCAGTGGTGCAGATATGCGCGATGCGATGCGGATCGCCAATCGCGCTGCGGGTGTAGTCGTGGGCAAGTTGGGTACGGCGGTGGTCAGCCGGGAAGAAATTATTCAAACTATGGAACGGTAGATCGGGCTTCAGGAAAAATCGAAAGGAACAAAGATGTACACCATCGTCACCGGCGCTGCCGGGTTTATCGGCTCAAACTTGGTCAAGGCTCTAAACGAGCGCGGCGAAAATAACATCATCGCCGTGGATAATCTCAAACATGCCGACAAGTTCAAAAATCTGGCGGATTGCGACATCGCCGATTACATGGACAAGAATGAATTTATCGGCCACCTGCAACAAGGCTATTTCGATGGCAAGGTCGCAGCGGTGCTGCATCAAGGCGCTTGCTCCGACACCATGGAAAGCGATGGTCGTTACATGATGGAAAACAACTATCGCTATTCCATGGATTTGCTCGATTACTGCCAGAGCGAAGATATTCCTCTGCTATATGCCTCTTCTGCCTCGGTCTATGGCGCTGGAAAAATATTCAAGGAAAGCCGCGAATACGAAGCCCCGCTCAACGTCTATGCCTATTCAAAATTCCTGTTCGATCAGGCTGTGAAACGCCATTGGCCACTGCGCAGCGCGCAAATTGTCGGACTGCGTTATTTTAATGTCTACGGTGAGCGCGAAGCACACAAGGGGCGCATGGCTTCGGTCGCATTTCATTTCTTTAATCAATATCAAAATGAAGGATGCCTGAAACTGTTTGAAGGGTGCGACGGCTATGCGGATGGTGAGCAGGTGCGCGATTTTATTTCGGTGGAGGATGTGGTCAAAGCCAATATGTATTTCCTCGAACACCCTGATCAATCAGGTATTTTCAACTTAGGCACTGGCCGAGCACAGAGCTTCAACGATGTTGCTGTGGCCGTTGTTAATGCCTTGCGTAAGGATGAGGGAAAATCTTCATTAAGCTTGGCACAATTGCACCAACAAAAATTGATTAGCTATATCCCATTCCCCGCGCAACTGCGTGGCAAGTATCAAAGCTACACCCAAGCCGACATCAGCGCATTGCGCGGCAGCGGTTATAGCGAGACTTTTTTGAGCGTAGAACAGGGTGTGGAAAAATATGTGGGGGTGATGCTTAAACCCGCATGAGCCTCCGTTTCCTCGCACGCCACCTGAGCACCACCGTCACTCGCCAGGCCACGCGCACCGCGATATATCCGATGATCGCCAGACTCATGCCCAGCAAGGGCACACCAATCAGCAACGGTTTACCTAACATCTCCAACCAGCCCCACAATTCAGCCACCCAACTGTGCCAATGCAGTTCTGGAAAAGCGAGATGCGTTACCAGCGCACCGTTGTGTACGCCCATCACCCACGCGCCAAGTTTATATGCCGCCAAGTACAGGGGCACGATGGTGAATGGGTTGGTATAAAGCGTGATCAGCACAGCTACTGGCAAATTGATCCGTAGCAGCACCGCACACAAGGCTGCTGAAATCATCTGAAATGGCGCGGGCAACATCCCGCAAAACAATCCCACCGCCACGCCGCCCGCCACCGAGCGACGATGTAAATGCCACAGGTTGGGATGCTGCAACCAATGAGCGAACGGCTTGAACCAACGCTGGCTTTTTATTGTGTCATGATGCGGCAGAAATTTATGAAAGAGTTTTCGCATGACGACATTCTACGCACTGGCACTGCGCTAATCCATGCCAATAATTTAGACAGATCTGCTATACAAAACTGGCAGGTCGCTGCGCGGACTTGGGTCGAAATGCCGTAACAAACTCAGGATTAGTTTCGATGTAAGGCCCGCCAATCAAATCTATGCAATAAGGCACCGCAGAAAAAATTCCGTCCAGCGTTTCCTTGATCGCTTTGGGCTGGCCGGGTAAATTTAAAATCAGGGATTGGCCGCGCACCACGCCAAGCTGACGCGACAGAATTGCAGTCGGCACATATTTTAAGCTGACCGCCCGCATCTGTTCGCCAAATCCCGGCAACACCTTGTGCGCCACGGCCAGCGTAGCTTCCGGCGTCACATCGCGCGGCGATGGGCCCGTGCCGCCAGTTGTCAAAATTAAATGGCAGACTTCCTGATCGGCCAGCTCAATCAACGTCGCTTCTATTAATTTTTGTTCATCTGGTATCAAGCGCGTAACAGATTGCCACGGGCTACTGAGCGCTTGGGTAAACCAATCGTGCAATGCGGGCAAACCAGCATCCTGATAAACGCCACTGCTGGCACGATCGCTGATGGAGACTAGGCCGATTTTGAGGGTGTTGTTCATAGTTTATTGAAGCCTAGAGCCCTTCTTCAACCATCGCCGCCTTCACCGCCGGACGCATAGAGATACGCTCCATGTAAGCTTGCAACACAGGCCACGGCGTGAGATCCACGTTCATACGCGGCGACCATCTCAGCACGGTGAAGAGATAAGCATCGGCGACAGTAAACGTTTCTCCCATCAGATAGTCGTTGCCCGCCAGCACTTTGGCTACGATTTTGATCCTGCCGGAAAGCCGTTCCTTGAAGATGGTTTTAGTTTCTTCCGGCACCTTGGGGTTGAACAGCGGGCTGAAGCCCTTGTGAATTTCGCTGGAGATGAAGTTGAGCCATTCCTGCAAGCGATAGCGTTCTAGTGATCCAACCAGCGGCGCCAATTTTTTGTCGGGGACGAGATCGGCAATGTATTGCACGACCACCGCAACCTCGGTTAGTAGCCCGCCATCGTTCATCACCAAAGCCGGTACGTAGCCTTTAGGATTAATAGTATTGTAGTCTTGGCCGCTTTCGGTAGTCTTATCTTTCGGGTTTATTTTTGCGGCAGCAAAGCTGATACCGGCCTCATGCAGGATAATATGGGGGCACAGCGCACAAGTACCGGGGACGTAATAAAGTTTGAGCATGGCGTATTCTCCTCTGGGGTTGTTAATCCGCTTATCATAATCCGAATGATCCGATCCCGCTCGGCACATGGCTTCTCAATCTATGCCAACCAGAAAATATTTAGCAGACCCCCATTATTACTTCAGGTGAGCAGGCTGGGCGCGCATTTTGGCAGCAACGTAGTCCCCGTGCGAGATATGGAGCAGGTCGGCAATCCTTCGCATTAAATGGTTTTCATGTGCGCTGATTTTCCCGTCAGCATAGGCAACTTGCCACATGGTTTCAATGATGCGAATCTTTTCGGACAATTCCAGTTCGCGGTTAATGAGCGAAGTAAACTGGTGCAAATCATTTGCGGCCTTTGCCGTTTGGTGTCCCAGTTCGGACAGTTGTGCTACTTCTGCATCCGGCAAATTAAATTGCTCTTTGAGAATTTTTAGTACCGCATCTTGCTCTTCGTCCGTACTCTCGGCATCCGACCGCATGACCTCGATCATTAGCACAGCAGTTGCCAGTTGCAGCGTGTGTTCGGGGCGAGCCTCGTTATTGGCGGGGGTGATGAGAGTTGAGAGGAAGCTATTTAGTTTGTTCAGCATGGTTGATAGTTTAAGGTTTACATTTTCAGTTGTATAAACCCAGATAATCCATTAGGCCGTTCGTGGTGAGCCCGTCGAACCACAAGCCCTATAAGAACAAGTCCTTCGACAAGCTCAGGACGAACGGATACTATGAAATCACACTGAATTGTGCCTAATGGATTATCTGGGATAAATCGGAGCGTAGTTCGGTATGCTTGGCCGCGTGTGCTAATAATGCGGCGGCCTTTCGCTGGCAGGCTTGCCTTCATGCCCCGCTTCATCCAGTGATTGAATATGTCTTGCGAGCGATTCACAAATCGCGGCAAGACGATCCAGCTTTTGTTGTTGCAGATAAACCGTTTTATTCAGCTCCTCGATCAGGTCTTCCTGAAAGGTAATTTTTGCTTCGATGTTTTCTAAACGAGCTTCATTCATGGGGTGAGTTTAAAAGTTTGGCGACTGCGCGGAAGATAGCCGTATTCTAGCGCGAGGGCGAAATTAATTCTCGCGCTTAAGACTTAATTTTCTCATGTTGGAAATAAATGTGCGGGTACGCAGAATGGAAACAATCCTACGCTATAAGCCATTCAGTCACTTGCCAATAATTTAGTGTTTTTGCATCAGCGGTATGATTATTGCTTCGCCCAGATTCTAGGGCACGGCCACCTGCTAGGTAAGCAACAGATGGCATGTGTGATTTCACTAAATTTTTAATTTCAAGGGGGCGCAAAATGAACAAAAAACAGATGTTATCTCTATTCACCGGACTAAGCTTGCTCGCATTAGCATCAACCAGTTATGCGGCGCTTACGCCTAAGGAAGAGTTGGGGAAGTTAATCTTTAATGACACCAACCTCTCCACGCCCATCGGGCAATCCTGCGCTTCTTGCCACAATCCTGCTACGGGGTTTGCTGACCCGGATCAATTCTTACCGACTTCTGAAGGCGCAGTGGCGGGGCGATTCGGACGCAGAAATGCACCGACCATCACCTATGCTGGCTTAACTCCCGATTTTTCAATCAGCCAATTTGACTCAATTACTGCAACGGGCGGGCAATTTTGGGATGGACGTGCGCTCAATCTATTTGAACAGGCCAAACTGCCGTTCTTGAATCCTGACGAGCTGAACAACCCAGACATTAATACTGTTGTGACCAAAGTTTGCTCCAGTACCTATGCCAGCTTATTCAAGCAGGTCTATGGAAGAACAGCGTGTGTAAAAAAATTCACAGCTACAGAATTTGCCACAGCATTTAACCGTATCGCTGAGGCCATCACTGCATTTGAAACGAACAGCGAAATGAACAAATTTACCTCCAAGTTTGACGCTGCCCAGAATGGGACGGCGACGTTAACACCCCAGGAGAATAATGGATTTGGCCTGTTCCGCATTCAATGCAGCGGCTGCCATACAAGAGTTGGCCCAGCATTCACCAACTTTAACTATAAAAATATTGGCCTGCCTAAAAATACCGGCTTCCCCTTCAGCACCATGGATCAAACCTTCGTGGATAAAGGACTGGGTAAGATAACCGCAAATCCGCTGCATGACGGGCAATTTAAAGTACCTAATCTACGCAATGTCGCACTTACCGCACCCTATATGCATAATGGCGTCTTGATGACCCTGAAAGACGTGGTGCATTTCTATAATACCCGTGACGTTCCAGGTGTGTGGCCAGCGCCTGAGGTCTCGACAAACAAGGACATGACTATAGGAAATCTTGGATTTACTAGTGCCCAAGAAGATGAGGTTGTAGCATTTCTAATGACGTTAACAGATGGGTACGTGCCTTAACCATTAAACCATCTAATCTACAGAGGAGAAAAAAACCTCTTCTCTGTAGATTAATAGCTAACCTTGATTAGCCATCAGCAATTCATCCCGCGAATTAATGTTACTAAACGCGACAGCATTTTCAAATACGACTTCGTTTACGCATAAAGTATTCAGCCAATCACCCACCCTGCGCGCCCCCGAATCCAAATAAGCATCTAGCTTAGGCAACACATCCTTGCGATACAGCGCGATGGTCGGCTGACGCTGGCCGTCCGTTACGGCTACGGCTGCTTCTGATGATGGATGGATCGCGTTACTTAAGCGAGTGATTAAATCCCTAGGCAGGTACGGCGTATCGCATGGCACACAGGCAATCAAATCATAATGTGCAAGCAGAAGCGCAGCTTGCAATCCGGCTAGTGGACCTGATTGCTCAGAAAATTGATCGGGGATAACACGGTAGCCGCGCGCAGCATATTCATTTTGATTGGCATTGGCGCTAATCAACACCTCATCACTTTGTTTGCCGATGGCTTCCAGCACCCAATCTATCAGCGCCTTGCCATGCAGGTGCTGCAAGCCCTTGTCACCACCGATGCGCGTACCCAGGCCACCGGCAAGTATGACCGTGCTGACAGCCGTCATGTTCAGCCGCCAGTGCGTGACATGAAGCGCACGATGCGCGGTTTGCTTTGCGTCAAGTCGAATTCGTGTCCCAGCGGCTTCGCCGTGACGGCTTGCATAATCAGCTGATGCAAATCGTCAGGGTTATTGGCGCGCAAGGCGGGCAGCAGATCTACCATGCCTTCGTTGCCCAAACAGGGGAACAGTTCGCCGCGCGCAGTGACGCGCATACGGTTGCAATCGGCGCAGAAATTTTGCGAGTGCGGCGAAATGAAACCAATCCGCGTGTCATGTCCGGCTACGCGCCAATAACGCGCTGGGCCACCCGTGCTTTCCACACTGGGAATCAATTCATGGTGTTGCTTGAGTTGCGCCAGCGCATCCACGCTGCTGTAGTACGAGCCGTTATAGTCATGTCCGCTTTCGCCCAGCGGCATTTGCTCGATGAAGCTGAGGTTGATTTTTTTGTCGAGCGCGAATTTAACCAGCGCAGGTAATTCAAGGTGATTAGTGTCGCGCAACATGACGGTGTTGAGCTTGATATTTTTTGCACCGAAGGCATCAATC
>JAYUTK010000039.1:0-49522 GCA_043755195.1 Gallionellaceae bacterium | reverse complement strand
AATGTTCTGTCAACGTAGAGTGACTACGCCCTCCGAACATTTTTTGATTTTTTTCGCACATCTTCAACCTCTTGATCGCCCTCGCTACGAGTGCTAATAGAAAATCTGGGTTGAAGCGGGGACGTTGCCATTGATATTGATCTCGAAATAATAGGCTGGCCGTGAACTCGATCAGATCACGGCTCAACTTTGAAATTAACGATCGATTTTCAGATTGTTGCAACAGGATGAATAGCGGGGAATCCCATCCTCCAAACTCTTCTTGCGCCAGTCTCGTTCAGGAAGCTTCCTTGTGTTCCAGGCGATATAGCCAGGCAAGCAACTCGGCCACCGCCAGATAGAGTTGTAGCGGGATCTCCTGATCGAGCTCGACCTTTATCAGCAGTCCGACAAGATCCTCTGACTCATGCACAAAAACCCCATGTTGCTTGGCTCGTTCGATGATCGCCTGCGCGATCAAGCCGCGACCCTTGGCGACTACGGTTGGCGCACTCTGGTTTTTACCATATGTCAGGGCAACAGCGACTTGTTGGGATGTGGGCTTGGAAGATTTCATGATTGCTCTACCACAGCAGCGGCCAGCGTGATGCCGGCATCGGCAAGGGACTTCTTGAGCATGGGTAGCGTACGATTGAACAAATCAATAGTTGCCGGATTGGCCGCATTTAACGTCAATCGTAAACCACTTGAAGCAAAAAGAAGGCGCGCGTGAACATCGCCCAGCATGGGCAAAGCCAGCTCCATTTCTGTGCTCCATTGGCGTTCATCCTGTTGCTTTGCCTCGTGTTCAGCCTCTCCCTGAATCTCCCACTGCATTTGTTGCCCGGGCCAAACCTGACCCACCCAGACCAGATGATGATTTTCCAGTGCATGTAATTGCTGCTGTACCAAAGGCAACAATTCCTTTGCGATTGAAACGGCTGCATCGTCAGCTGCTTTAGGTATAGCGCTGTTACTCGATGCTTGTCCCGAGCTGGCAGTCAAGGTTGTTGATTCATTGTCTAGAGATAAATGAGCTGCCGAAGCGGATTGTTTTGAGCCGGGTGCAGTCGAAGGCTGGCCATCAGAGGAGTGCAACTGGGTTTTACCGGTCAGCACATTTTGCGGCTCTTCCAATAACTGAAACATGCTGCGCTCACCGCGCAGCCACTGCGCCTGATGTGCTTCATAAAACAATCCGCTCTTGCCGAGAACTTCACGCAAAGCATCGGCGAGTAGTTTGACATCAGGTGCTTGCTGTTCAGCTGACCAGACCGGCTTGCTGTTGAGCTGACCAATAGCAAGTTTTCCAAGCGGTTGCTCGGCAAGATCGGAAAGTATGTGTGCTGTTGCACTGATCTGCTCTGGCGTTGAAAGCGGATTATTCGATGCGACCATGCTGAAAGTAATCTTGGGCTGTATAGCGATTACCTCGAGTTTTAGCATGTCCCCACTCCGAATATTGCTGGGCAAACGCATCTGGAGGTTTTGCCCGGCAACTTTCACACTGAACAGCCCCTCGCTCATTTTGGATTGTACGGTCGCTTGGAATTGTTGCCCGACGTTAAATTTGGGGGAAAGATTGGGTGCCTCAGTGGCCACCGTAACCTGAGGCCGGTCTGAACGGGCTATGACCTGAAGTGCGCTGATTATATTGGCAGGTAACATTGAATTTTGGCAATCACCCTAATGATACAGATAATGAAATGCGCTCAGTCTGCGCTCTCCCCGAGAAGAACAATACCAGATTTACGCCTTGAAGAAGGCGGGACATAAGCAAAGCGAGATCGCCCATGTGCTGGAGCGCAGTAAATCGACCATCAGCAGAGATCTGGCGCGTAACTGTGGGCAGAGAAGAATCATACAATCATGAGCCACCCCTTCGTCCCCGGTGACCGCATCTATTATGTCAGCGATGAACGCCTGTGCGCGTTTCGCCACCTTACCCCTGAGCAACGCCTGCGCTGGGTGGAAGAGTTGGCGGCATTTTTAAGGATGGCTAAGACTGAAAAAAATGAACAGCCAGAAATGTTTGGCTGAGACTAAATCGCACCAACCCCATAAATCATGATGTATTGATCGCTGCGCCCATATGCGGATAATAAGAGATATGACGCTAAAGCCCTGCCCTACCCTGATTGTGATGGCCATGCTGTTGCTTAACTCCGGCTGTGCAACTTACCAACCCGTGCAGACTGCAAACATCTGCTCCATCTTCCGAGATGAAACCGATTGGTATGAATCCGCCCGAGATGCCAATAAACGCTGGGGGACGCCGGTGTGGGTGATGATGGCGATACTCGACCAGGAATCACGTTTTGTCAGTGATGTCCAGCCGGATCGGGACTGGTTTCTCTTTATCCCGCTGCCACGCCGTTCGTCAGCTTATGGGTATGCCCAAGCGCAAGATGAAGCGTGGGATCAGTATATGAAAGAGACAGGCAATAGCGGCCATGATCGTGATGACTTTGCCGATGCAATCAATTTTGTTGGCTGGTATACCGACACGACTCAGCGCACCCTCGGCGTTTCCAAGTGGGATGCCTACAACCAGTACCTCGCCTACCATGAAGGGCACGGCGGATTTAAGAACGGCAGCTGGAAGAGCAAGGAGTGGTTGAAGCTGGTGGCCAACAAAGTCAAAAGTAAATCAGCTGCCTATAGTGCCCAGTTAAAAAAGTGCACGCCGGAGCTTGATGACAAGGTGGACGGCTGGTTTTAAACATTTCATTACTACACTAAAGGGGGCAACTCAAACCCTATCGACTTGCTCCATCGCACCTATGAATATAGACCTGACCCTCCGTGCTTGCATCGTGATGACCGACATCACCGACAGCAATAAACCGGAAGCGGCATTACTGTAATTCCTGCAAAAATCCAGCTTTCCGGATGAAACATACCCGGTCGAAGCTGCCGATATAACTCCATCGTTTGTTCCGCTTCAACGTCACGCCCTGTTTCTATTGGGCGCTGACACCGGACGTTTATTTTTAAAAAAATTTAATATTTAATATTGACAAATAAAATTTGTACTTATATATTAATTAAATACTAATGTTTTTTTATTTAGTATAAATATATTTTTACATCTAACTTAAATAGGGAATAAATATGAACCGTAATGCTAGCAACATCATTAAAAGTAGGAAACCGTACAGGGCTTTAGGTTTGTCTGCGATCGGTATTTTCTGGCTATCCTTTGCGCATGCGGGTGCAACCCCCGCTTCCGGCAGTTTAGACCTGAGCTTTGATACAGACGGTATGGTAACTACCGATCTGGGCTATGTTCATGATGTTGCTAACGCAACGGCCATTCAGTCAGATGGGAAAATTGTAGCGGCTGGCTATAAAAATATTTACGTGCCTTACAGCCAGTCCTATGTAGCAGGCGCTAAAGACTTCGCTCTCGCACGATACAACCCGAATGGCACACTGGATGCGAGTTTCGGCGCGGGTGGCAAGGTATTTACCGATTTGGGCTCCCCGGAAGATTACATACAAGATATCGCCATCCAGCCGGACGGAAAAATAGTCGTAGCCGGAGCCACCGCAATTATGTATTGCTATACCGCAACCGACTGTTACCCCTTGTCGAGAATTGCCGTTGCCCGGTACAACACAAATGGCAGCCTGGACATCAGCTTTGGCAATAAAGGAATAGTCATCACCTCCATCGGCGATATAAGCAGAGCCAATGCCATCAGCCTGCAAACAGATGGCCGGATTGTGGTCGGAGGCGCATCAGGATTAAGCGCTAACTACTATTCTGATGATTATACGATGGTACGCTATACCTCGAACGGTACCTTGGATAGCAGTTTCGGAGTAAACGGCGCGGTAGTAACGAATCTGTCAGATTATATTGGTAACATCAGCAGCTTGCGCAATGAAGTCATTTCCGATTTGGCCATACAAACAGACGGCAAGATAGTCGCAGCTGGCTGGGCAACCGTTGACTTACCTTTACCCAATGGCGGTTACAAAGACAATTTTGCAGTGGTTCGCTACAACTCGAACGGAACCTTGGATAGCGGCTTTAACAGCAATGGCATTGTAACGACTGCCTTTAGCGGGACTTACACGTACGATCAAGCCAGCAGCGTAGCCATACAAGGCGATGGCAAAATTGTCCTAGGCGGTGTGGCTGGTACATTTTTGTCCAACCAATACAACAATTCTTTTAGTGCCTTCGCCTTAGCCCGTTACAATGCTAATGGCAGCCTGGACAGCACCTTTGGCATCGGCGGAAAAACAACAACTGCCATGGGGGTGGCTGGCGCAATTGGCCGGGCGATGAAATTACAAAGCGACGGTAAAATTGTCATGGCTGGCGTAGCGTCCGAAGCTGTGAAAATAAATGGCGTTCTGGGCTATTACCCTCACTTTGCCATTGCTCGATATAACACAACGGGCGCTTTGGATAGCCGTTTCGGCAGTCAGGGCAAGGTGCTAACCTTTGCCGGGCCTATCGGCGGGGAAGCTCGCTCGCTGGCCATTCAAGCAGATAAGAAAATATTAGCTGTCGGCACAATCACCGTCCCCTATAACAACTACACCGGTGAAGATTTTTCTTTAATGCGCTATAACCCATAATCAGGTTGAAATAAGATGTGGCCGGGGGACACCCCCTGGCCGCACTTCATAGCAATTTGGACTTCCCACACTCTGGTAGACACCGTTATAGTTTAATTAAACCAAACGGAGGATTTTATGACCAGTGTACGTTTTGTGAAATCAAAGGGGTCAGTTTGAGCTGACCCCTTTAATTTAGGCGAAGGTTGGTGGATGCGCTGCGCTTACCCACCCTACTGTCTTATCCACCCTGTTTGGCTAAACACAGCAATATGCAGTATAATCATGCAACTGATTTAATTGAATTAATTGATTGTCTCCCGCAGTGGTGACTTGGGAATACGACCTTTTTTGCAGGTCGTAGATGCTAAGCCTACTCGGGGAGCCAGACTTAACATGCAATCAGGCCATCCTTCGCGGTGGCCTTTTGTTTGACCGGAAGTCCAGCAGGCGATCCCTTCAGCGAGGAGATATCCCAGTGGGTTTCAACAAAGATAAGGAGCAGCACCCGTGACCAACGCACAACGCAAAGCACTCAGCCGCATGGCTGAAATGAATTCATCCAATAACGACAGCAAACCTGAACCAACGCTCAGCAATGTGTTCTGGCCGCATGAGGCAGGGGCGTATTACCTTGCGACGATGGGGACTGTCGGCAAGGTTATTAATCTATTCGCAAAAGAAATAGAGCCGCCCGTTTACACCTACACCATCACCACCGTTCATTTTGAACAGGATCCCGATACCGGAAAATGGTTCTGGTTTGATGGTAAGGAAAAGCTATCCCCGCGCAAAAGTCAGGATGGATGGCGACTAGGTAACAAGATGTTGTATGACACACGCGAAGGCCCTGAAGCTGAGCTTCAGCGCATGATGAACAAAAACGGTGACCGAGTAACCAAGGTGCATGACCTGCCCGACGATTTAACTAAACTGAAAAAGATTCGCAGTGCTCATCATCCAGACCGCAACAACCCTGATGCCGACCATGATCTGTATCAGGCTGTTATCGAAAAAATGGACAGGATGCGTGCAGTGAGTGTGTGAATCACACCCTAGCCTGACCGAGAACCCACCCTTGTCCGGTGGGGTTTTTTCGGGAATTATATGCCGGTAACTCGACCAACGATATTGAGCAGGATCGTTCACCATGTTCGCGCGTACCGGGTTGAGTTCGATATAGCGCATGCAGATATTCTTCTAGTGGAACATTCCCGGTATACGCGCATAACCCAACCCATTGGGCGATGGTGATGTGCCTTCAGTGACAATCAGACCGGCACTTGCCCGCTGGGCGTAATACTCCGCAATCAGTTCATTTGGGATATTTCCAATAGCACGATTGCGCGTCATCGGTGACATGACTAGATGATTTTGTAACGTTAGAGATCCAAGTGATGTTTTTGAAAACAGTACTGACATAGTCATACCTTCCTGAAGGAGTTATGTAGCTTAACGGACAAAATATTGACTAAAGGCACGAGGAAAGGGTACAAGCACAGGGGTCAATTCTATATTCATAGCATAGGGTGGACACCGATGTCGTACGCTGAAAATAGGCTATGCAGGACTATTACAGCCAGTAATCGTTAATATATTTTTCGCCCTTGTCACAGAAGAACGTCACCACATGTTCGACCTTGTAACGTTCGCGCAATCTGCGCGCAGCAATCAGGTGTGCACCTGATGATGGCCCGACAAAGATGCCATGTTCACGCGCCAAGCGGCGCATTTCCAGAACGGCCTCATCGGATTCAACCGTTACGATTTCATCAAGCAGGTCACGATGGCGTTCAACTATGCCGGGCACAAAACCATCGGCGATACCCTCGATCAAATGCTTGGCAATTTCGCCGCACAGTATGGTGCAGGATTCGCTTGGCTCCAGTGCAACCACTTTGCACTTCGGATTCACCGCTTTAAATGCCTGACCCACACCCACGATAGTCCCGCCGGTACCTACGCCGCCGACTACTGCCTGTGGCAGCACGCCCTTGGGCAGTTCCGCCAATATTTCTTGTCCCAGCCATTCACGGTTTTCATCCACGTTCCATTCGTTGTCGAATTGTTGCGGCGCAAAATAACCGGGCAGTTTGCCCAGCTTGCGTACTTCGGCCAGCGCATCGGTGACATGAAAATCGCCGATGATGTGTACCTCGGCACCATAGGCGCGCGAAATCGCGGTGCGTTCCTGGCTCATGCCATTAGGCATCAGCACCAGCATTTTGTAGCCCTTAACCGCAGCCACCATGCTCATGGCGTTACCGGTATTGCCGCTGCTGGCTTCGACGATAGTATCGCCGGGCTTGAGCAGGCCTTCGTGTTCGGCGCGCTCTATCATGTATTTTGCAATACGCGCCTTGATCGAGCCGGAGGGATTTAAAAATTCCAGCTTGACCCAGATACCGTCAATCTGTATCAAAGGGGTGGAGCCAATCGCGTCGAGAATCGTTTTCATGTTAAATGTATTCCTTGAGGGTTTTCTGCCAGGGTACGCAGGTAAATTACAAAATCAGGGTCTTCGCCGTGCAACTGCACATCCAGCGCAGCGCGAAAATCTTCCCGCTGGCACCATTCTCTCATATAGTCTTCCCAGGAGCGCCAGCGTCGCAGCTTCTTGGGCGTCATATTATCTTCATAGAGTAACAGGTAAGCGCGTTCAAACAGCGAGATCAGCATGCTGAAGATGATAAACATGCGCTCTTCCTGCTCTTCTGAAAGTTCGGATGTTTTTTCTGCCGAGAACAATCTCAGGTCAGGATTAGCCAAGGTTACTTTAAGAAAATCCTGATAGTTATCCGACAGCAGTTGGAAAACTTCCTCGTCCTCGTTGTCGCGTTCTTTTCGCTGTTCATACAGGAACACCAAAATCGCCAGCGGCAAACCGATGACAGTGACGATGTAGCTCAGCATTTCCCAGGTATCTATATCCATGATGGCTTATCTTGTTTGGAGGTGCGAACCGTAACCCGCAGTGCGGCATTTGGTCAATAGCTACTTGAATTTTTGAATTTCTGCCCCATTTGGGAAGCAGTGATTTCCTGAGGAGTTTCCATGCGTTTCGATAAATTCACCACCAAATTCCAGCAAGCACTGTCAGATGCTCAGAGCTTGGCCGTGGGTTCAGATAACCAATTCATCGAGCCGCAGCATCTGCTACTGGCTTTGCTAAACGATGCCGACAGTGGCGCCGCTTCGCTTCTGGCGCGCGCGGGCGGCAATGCTAATGCGTTGAAAGCCGCGTTAAGCGAAGCCGTATCGCGTTTGCCTAAAGTGGAAGGTCACGGCGGTGAAGTGTCGGTGGGGCGCGATCTGTCCAATCTGCTCAACCTCACTGACAAAGCGGCGCAGAAACGCGGCGATGAGTTTATCGCCTCGGAAATGTTTTTGCTGGCTGCTTGCGATGACAAGGGTGAAACCGGACGATTGCTCAAAGCGCATGGCGTGACGCGTGCACCCCTGGAGCAGGCCATTACCAATGTGCGCGGCGGCGAGTCCGTAGGCAGCGCAGAGTCCGAAGGACAGCGTGAGTCGCTAAAAAAATATACGGTCGATTTAACCGAGCGTGCACGGTTGGGCAAGCTTGACCCGGTCATTGGGCGTGACGATGAAATTCGCCGCGCCATTCAAGTCCTTCAACGCCGCACCAAAAACAATCCGGTACTGATCGGTGAGCCCGGGGTGGGCAAGACCGCAATTGTGGAAGGGCTTGCGCAGCGCATCGTCAATGAAGAAGTGCCGGAGTCGCTCAAGGGAAAAAAAGTCCTGTCACTTGATATGGCGGCACTGCTGGCCGGTACCAAATATCGGGGTGAATTTGAAGAGCGCCTGAAAAACGTACTCAAGGAAATTGCACAAGAGGAAGGGCGCATCATTGTTTTTATAGACGAACTGCACACCATGGTCGGCGCGGGAAAAACCGAAGGCTCTATGGATGCAGGCAATATGCTCAAGCCTGCGCTGGCGCGCGGCGAACTGCATTGCGTTGGCGCCACTACGCTGGATGAATACCGCAAGTACATCGAAAAAGATGCCGCGCTGGAACGGCGATTTCAAAAGGTGTTGGTAGATGAGCCGAGTGTGGAAGCCACAATCGCCATCCTGCGCGGCTTGCAAGAGCGATACGAGCTGCATCACGGCGTGGACATCACTGACCCGGCCATCATCGCTGCCGCCGAACTGTCGCACCGCTACATCACCGACCGTTTTCTGCCAGACAAAGCCATAGACCTGATAGACGAAGCTGCTGCGCGTGTCCGTATGGAAATTGATTCCAAGCCGGAAGTGATGGATAAGCTGGATCGCCGTTTAATCCAATTAAAAATCGAACGCGAAGCGGTTAAAAAAGAAAAGGATGAGGCATCCAGAAAACGGTTTTCCTTGATCGAAGAGGAGATCAAAAAACTACAGCGTGAGTACGCCGACTTGGAAGAAATATGGAAAACCGAAAAGGGTGCGGCACAAGCCACAGCCCATCTCAAGGAAGAGATGGAAAAAGTGCGCGCCGAAATTGTGCGCCTGCAACGTGAAGGGCAGCTAGAGCAAGTAGCGGAATTACAATATGGAAAACTGCCGCAACTCGAAGCCAAGCTGAAAGAAGCGGTGCATGTCGAGGAGAGCAAACCCCGCAATCGTTTGCTGCGCACCCAAGTCGGGGCGGAAGAAATCGCCGAAGTAGTGAGCCGTGCTACCGGCATTCCAGTCAGCAAAATGATGCAGGGCGAGCGTGACAAGTTGCTCAAGATGGAAGACAAATTGCACGAGCGCGTAGTCGGGCAGGACGAGGCGGTGAGGCTGGTGAGCGATGCGATCCGCCGTTCGCGTTCGGGCTTGTCAGACCCTAACCGCCCCTATGGCTCGTTCCTGTTCCTTGGTCCGACTGGCGTGGGCAAGACCGAGCTATGCAAGACGCTGGCTAATTTCCTGTTCGATTCGGAAGATCACTTGATCCGCATAGATATGAGCGAATACATGGAGAAACATTCCGTGGCGCGCCTGATAGGCGCACCGCCCGGCTATGTCGGTTATGAAGAAGGTGGCGGGCTAACCGAGGCCGTGCGCAGAAAGCCTTATAGTGTCATCCTGCTGGATGAAGTGGAAAAAGCGCACCCGGACGTATTCAACGTGCTGTTGCAAGTGCTGGACGATGGCCGCATGACCGACGGACAAGGTCGCACTGTGGATTTCAAGAATACCGTTATCGTGATGACTTCAAATTTAGGTTCGCAGATGATCCAGCAAATGTCTGGTGACGATTATCAGGTAGTTAAGCTGGCGGTCATGGCCGAAGTGAAAATGCATTTCCGCCCCGAGTTTGTCAACCGCATAGACGAAGTGGTGGTATTCCATGCGCTGGACGAAAAGAACATCAAATCCATCGCGCGCATCCAGCTGCAGTACCTGGAAAAACGTTTGGCACAGATGGAAATGAAGCTCGAAATCAGCGAAGACGCGCTGAAGGAAATCGCCAACGCAGGTTTTGATCCAGTGTACGGCGCAAGGCCGCTGAAACGCGCCATTCAGGCGCAATTGGAGAACCCGC
Organism: Gallionellaceae bacterium; assembly: GCA_043755195.1. Lineage (GTDB taxonomy): Bacteria > Pseudomonadota > Gammaproteobacteria > Burkholderiales > Gallionellaceae > Nitrotoga. The sequence continues at coordinate 39,426 of JAYUTK010000039.1, read as the reverse complement.
TGGCCAAGCTGATACTGGAAGGCAAGTTCGCTGCGAAGGATACGATTAAGGTGGGCTGTGTTGGTGGGGTGATGAGGTTTGAGAAGTAAGCATTCAATGTAACCATCCTCTTCCTGGGGTGGGGGGTACGTGGGAATCCTGCGCCCATTGTAAAGACCTGTTAAAAGTGCTATTTTTAGCACTCTTAAAAACCGAAAGTCAATCATGGCACATGCAATCCTGGCTTCCACAACCGCCAGTATCACTGAACTGAAAAAGAACCCGATGGCAACTGTCGCAGCTGGCGACGGCTTCCCGGTGGCGATCCTCAACCGCAACGAACCTATCTTCTACTGCGTTTCCGCCAGGGCATACGAAGCTCTGATGGAAAAACTGGAGGACGCGGAACTGAATGAGCTGGCCGATGCGCGCATGAAAGATGGCAAGCGCCCGGTCAAGGTAAAGCTGGATGAGCTATGAGCTGAGTTTCCACCCCGACGCATTGGCGGAGTGGAAAAAGCTTGATGGTTCCGTGCGTGAGGTTTTCAAGAAAAAACTCGCCGAGCGTCTGCATAATCCCCGCATACCTGCTGCCCACCTTTCCGGCCACAAAAATCGCTACAAAATCAAACTGCGCGACGCGGGTTACCGGCTGGTATACGAAGTTCGCGACAAAGTGCTGGTGATTGTGGTGGTTGCGGTCGGCAAGCGCGAGCGCAACGTGATTTACAAGGCTGCTGCAAAGCGGTGAGCCTAAAAACAAATTGAGCCTGGAACCTTTAATTTTTTGTCAGCTGTTTAGTCGAGATTAATTCGAATCTAAATTAGTAGCTATAGTCATAAATGCATCGCTGGGCTGATGGCATTCCCGATGAAGTAGAAGCACCTGCGCCAAGCAATAAGCAAATCGGACGGTTGCGATTAACTGCCATTGACCGAACAAAGGCATCTACTGACCAATTTGAAACTGTACTCAAATTATCTTCTTTCATTCGAGAGGGTGATATTAGCGACAGCATCGCAATAATTTCTAACTGGCAACACGCATCAGTTATATCACCAGACCCCACCATAATCCTTTGCCAGATCGTCGTAATGCGCATGCGCTTCAGTTTCCTTCAACGCTGCTTCGTACCATTCCCGCATGGCCGGGTGTGCGAGCAGGGTATCGCGGTACTCTGCTGCAACGGGCGGCAGCGGCACGTTGTACGTTTGGAATCTGCAAGCAACAGGCGCATACATGCCATCGGCGATGGAGAAAGCGCCGAACAGGTATGGGCCATCAGCAGTGGCGAACTGAGTGCGGGCCTCTGTCCATATTTCAATGATGCGGTCAATGTCGCGCTGGACTGCGGCATCTGCTACCTTACCTTTGAGTTTGAATTTCAGGTTCATCGGCATCGCTTTGCGCAGGTTGGCGAAGCCGGAGTGCATCTCCGCCGAGATGCTGCGTGCCCGCGCACGCGCCTTTGTGTCGGCTGGCCATAACTGAGGATATTGTTCGGCAAGGTATTCAGCGATTGCGAGGCTTTCCCATATCTGAAAGCCATCGGCATGCAGGCAGGGTACCTTGGCATTCTCAGAGATCGGGCGCAGGGCAGCGTTGTAGTCGCGTCCGGCCACCGAGACCATGTGTTCGATGAAGGGGATGTTGAGGTGCTTGAGCAGCAGCCAGGGCCGCAACGACCATGACGAATAATTCTTGTTGCCGATATACAGGTCCAGACTCATCAACTCCTCCCCTTACTGAAGTGATCAGGATATTTAGTAATAAGACTTGGCTAGTTTATCAGCATGTCACGGAGCTGGACGGAATTAATATCGGTCGACAAGGTGATTGCAAGGACCGGGGATGAAGTTCGACAAGGGATGATTACGGAGTCTGCGTAACCACCCCGGCACTACGTGCCACCCCTCCTTGAAAAAAGGAGGGGAATGCTAATACTGTTCAACCACGGAAAGTAAGGGAGAACTATTCATCGTTCAGTTACCCCTTTCCCCTCCTTGTCCTTAAGGAGGGGTGGCACGTAGTGCCGGGGTGGTTAACGAACTAATCCAATCTCCTTCAACTCCTCATAAATATCGTTCGCCAAGCGCGCATGCCCTTCGGCATTGGGATGCAGTTGATCAACTTTCAATTGCGGATCAGACAACACATCGGCCATCGCGTCCTCGATCAGCACGACTTGCTGCTCCTTGGCGATTTCATGGTAGAAATCGGGTGCGGACAAATGGTGAAAAACAGCACCCGCGATGCTCGGTTGCGGGGTCGCCAGCAGCACCGCCCTGGCGCCATGCGCCTTGATCAGTGCAAGTATCTGTTGCAGATTGGCGACAGTCTGTTGCTGGGGAATGCGGCGCAGCATGTCGTTGCCTCCCAGCGTTACCAGCACCATTACCGGATCGTGTTGCTCCAGAAGTGCCGGTAAACGCTGCAACCCGGCGCTGCTGGTGTCGCCACTTACCCCGCCATTGGTCACCACCCATCCGGTTTGGCTGGCCAGTAGCGTGGGCCATGCGTTTTCAGCGCCCACGCCGAACCCTGCCGTCAAACTATCGCCCAGTGCTAACACCCGGCTGCCAACAGGCAGTGCCTCTTCTTTAGTCTTGCTGCAAGCAGCAAGCGGCAAGCAGGGCGACCGGGACAACCAGTAAAATAAAATGCCGCATCGAGCCAGCAGCGGATAGGCGCAGGCGGCTAGATAGGCACGGATGACCGATTGAGTTCATTACAACGAAATGTACCGCAGTCGAATTGTTTTGGATATGGCGAACACAGCAGGAAGGGGTTACAGTATCGTCATTATTAACGAAGAGAAGTGATATGACCAACCGTTATTCACGCATTGCGATTATTACCGGTGCAACCTCCGGCATAGGCGAAGCAACCGCTAGAAAATTTATTGCCAGTGGCTACGGCGTGGTGGGCAATGGTCGCACCGCAGAAAAACTGCAGGCACTGGAACAAGAATTCGGCTCCGCATTTTGCGGCATAGCGGGTGATGCCACCAACAGCACCGTGCTGGAGCGGCTTTTTGCCGCAGCCATCGAACGCTTTGGCAAGCCAGCCGACATCGTCGTGGCCAACGCAGGGCGCGGCTTGGGCGGCTCAGTCAAGGATGCAGATTTGTCCAAGTTCGAAGAAATACTCAAATTGAACGTCACAGCAGCACTGGCACTGCTGCAAAAAGCCTCACAAAGAATGGTCGAGCAACAGCAAAAAAACTACCCCAAACAGGCGGCGGATATTGTCATCATCGGCTCGGTCGTGGGGCGGCACATCTCACCATTCAGCGCTGTTTACGGCGCCACCAAGTTCGCCGTCCATGCGTTGGCCGAAGGTCTGCGGCGCGAGGTGGGGCCGAAAGGCATACGTGTATCGCTGGTGGAGCCGGGCATCGTCATCAGCGGGTTTCAGGATGGCGCGGGCTACAGTGACGAAATGGTGCAAAATTTTGAAACCAAATTCGGCCCTTTGCTGCAAGGTGACGACGTGGCCAACGCCATCCACATTATCGTGTCTCAACCACCGCATGTGCATATCAGCGATATTTTGATTAGGCCCACGCGCCAAGATTATCCCTGATCGGCAACAGCCACTTAAGAAACAACAAGCCCAATGTCGTTCAACACCGTATGAGCAAACAAACCCTGGACCGTATTCTGCAATCGCAAGGATTCGGCTCACGCAGGTGGTGCGCTGAATTGATTGCCACTGGTGAAGTCAGCATTAATGGCGAGATCGTCACTGATAGCCGGCTCGCTCTCGAAACCAGCGGTTTGCAATTTATCCTCTTTGGCGAATTGTGGATTTACCGCAAGCATGTTTACCTGGCATTATCCAAACCGGCCAACCATGAATGCTCGCGCAAGCCCAGTCATCATCCGGGTGTGCTCTCCCTGTTGCCGGAACAGTTCACGCGGCGCGGCGTGCAACCGGTCGGCCGTCTCGACCACGACACCACGGGTCTGCTGCTGATGTCAGATGACGGTGTTTTTATTCACGCGCAATCTTCGCCCAAGCGCCACATCCCCAAGGTTTATATGGCCACTACGCAAGATGCTGTGACGCCGCAACTCATCGAAAAATTACTGGGCGGCGTCAAGCTGCATGACGAACCCACACCATTGGCGGCGGTGATGTGCCGGGAAGTTGATACTCATCAACTGGAAATTGTTCTGGAACAAGGAAAGTATCATCAAGTGAAACGAATGCTGGCCGCTGCCGGAAACCATTGCACAGCTTTGCGCCGCACACAGGTTGGCCAATTAAAATTGAATACGCTGGGATTGGCTGAAGGAGAATGGTGCTATTTGGATGAGGCGCAACTGGCATTATTGATGTGCAATACCTGATATTATTCAACCCGCAATATATTTTGCAGTGCTCTTTATTAACGATCTGCACCAGACTACAATCAACGCAGTTTCCACTTAACTCATCTCCAAGGAGAACCCATTGAAGATTCAATCAATATACACACAACCCTCGCCTTTCATGTCCAACATCACTGCTGCATGGATGGTATTGATAACCATCACTCTTGTTTCAGCCTGCTCACCCAAGCCCTCTGCTGAAGAAACCGCAGCACAAAATAAAGCACTGGTGGCACAGGCTGTTGAAGAAGCGAAGAAGGAGATTCTTGCAGATCAAGCAGCTGAAAAAGCCCGCCAAGATGCCCTCGCTGCTGCCCGAAGACAAAGGGCTGCCGAACAACGAGCGGCTGTTGCAAGACCTCAACCCCAACAACATTCACCCTCTAAATCTCCAACCTTACCATCGCAAAATAGCATTTGCTTAAACTGCGGCGTAGTACTGGCTGTCAATATGATTGAAACGGCAGGCAAAGGATCGGGATTGGGTGTCGTGGCTGGAGGCGTGGTGGGCGGTTTGCTGGGCAATCAAGTTGGCAAGGGCTCTGGACGTGATTTGGCTACAATTGCCGGTGTCGTGGGCGGGGCTGTGGCAGGCAATGCGATCGAGAAAAGTTCGAAGAAAACCAAGAGTTACAACATCACCATCAAAATGGATAGCGGCGAAGAACGTATCGTTAACCAAACCCTTGTTCCTAATGTAGTCAACGGTGATCACGTTAAAATTGAAAACGACGTCATCGTTAAACAATAATTATATAAATTATTGAGCGTTTATATAGAGTTGAGCGATGGTGTCATACCATTGATACCATCGCACTGCATGTAGCCGATGAAAATCCCAAAAAAGATTCAACCACTGGTCGAAGATGGCCTGGTAGATAAAGTCTTCCGTCAGTTGATGAGCGGGAAAGAAGCTACTGTCTATGTCGTTCAGTGTGGCGACGAAATTCGCTGCGCCAAGGTTTACAAAGAAGCCAATCAGCGCGGCTTCCATCAGGCGATTCACTACACCGAAGGACGCAAGGTAAAAAACAGCCGCCAGGCACGAGCCATGGAAAAAGGCTCGCGCTATGGGCGCAAGGAGCAGGAATCTGCCTGGCAACATGCCGAAGTGGACGCCTTGCACAAACTTGCTGCCGCTGGGGTTCGCGTTCCCCACCCCTATGGCTTTTACGATGGTGTATTGCTGATGGAGTTGCTTTCAGACGCCAATGGGGAACCTGCTCCCCGGCTCAACGACCTGCAACTCACGACAGCTCAGGCGCTGGAATTTCACGCCCTGCTGATCAAGCAAGTGGTGCTCATGCTGTGTGCTGGCATCGTTCACGGCGACCTGTCCGAATTCAATATACTGGTAGATTGCACCGGGCCTGTGATTATTGACTTACCTCAAGCCGTAGATGCCGCCGCCAACAACAACGCCAGTAGTATGCTGCAACGCGATGTCGAAAACCTAGCTAATTATTTTGGCCAATTCGCCCCAGAGCTACAAGCCACAGAGTATGGAAAAGAAATATGGGCACTCTATCAAAGCGGTGAGCTATTTCCTGATACGCCGTTGACCGGTCGTTTTAAGCAAAGCGAAAAGCAAGCCGATGTGCGCTCCGTCATGCGCGAAATAAATTCCGCACGCGACGATCACGCCGCCAAGTTACGCTATCAGCAAATCAAGAGGGCGGAAGGCCGCTAGCCAAGAACACATAGGGGCACGGCGTACCGTGCCATACCAAACCTATCCGTCGCGCTGAGATTTAATCCCGCGTTTCTCCATCCAGGCTCAAACGCCCCGCACCAAATAGAGTGAATGCCAATAGCCCGCCCGCAATCGCAAAATTTTTCATCAGCATGATCTGCTGCATCTGGTCTGCGCCGGAGTGGAATATCAGTCCGGAAATGATGCAAAAACCAGCCAGTAGAAAAGCCACTAACCGAGTTTGAAAACCCAGCAACAGAGCGATCCCACCTCCCAACTCCAATGCAATCACCAAGGGAAGCAGTTCGCCGGGGACGCCCATCGAGACCATAAAACCTTGCGTACCTGCGTAACCAGCGCCCAGCTTACTAATGCCCGCGCCGATAAAGATGGTCGAGGCCATCAGTCGGGCAGCGATGGACAACACCGCACCGACTACCGGTTTGTTAACTAAATTGGCTACGCTGCTGTTGCACTGCTTGAAAATATTGGTCGTGCTCATGTCATACTCCTTTCGGTGGGTGGTTAAAATAATTCAGGCAAAATGCCCGCTGTTAAAATCATTCAGTGCTTGGTGTATCTCTTGCTGGGTATTCATCACAAATGGCCCGTATTGCACGATGGGTTCGTTGAGCGGCTTGCCTGCCACCAAAATCAGGCGCGTTGCATCGGTCGCCGTCATTGTCACCTTATCCGCTCCTGCGGCATGACTCAAAATTCCCATGCGGCGCGAAGCTACGTGCACGCCATCTATGGTTGCCGTACCGCGATAGACATAAATAAAAGCATTGTACGAATTGGCTAGCTCGGTCGAAAATTCAGCACCGGCAGGCAGATGAATGTCGAGATACAGCGGTTCGGTAATCTCGCGTACCACCGCCCCGCTCACTCCGTTGCTGCTTCCGGCAATGACCCGTACCGTGACCCCTTGCGGGGTGACATATTCAGGAATCGTGTCGTTGGGAAAATCACGATACCACGGCGCATCCATCTTGTGCTGTGCGGGCAGATTCAGCCAAAGCTGAAATCCTTCCATCAAACCATCTACCTGCTCCGGGATTTCGGAATGAATCACACCGCGACCGGCAGTCATCCACTGCACACCGCCGTTTCCCAATAACCCTTGATTACCCGCGCTGTCGCGATGGCGCATTTGGCCAGACAACATATACGTTACTGTTTCAAAGCCGCGATGCGGATGATCTGGAAAACCGGCGATGTAATCGTCCGGGTTATCGCTGCTAAAAGCGTCCAGCATCAGAAAGGGATCAAGGCGCTGCTGCAACTTGCCAGTCAATACGCGAGTCAATTTAACACCCGCACCATCGGTCGTCGCAACCCCTTCGACGATGCGTTCTATGCCGCGCGATTGGCGCAATTCAATTTGATTGATGGTATTCATTACACCTTCTCCTTTGCTCACAAAGTAAGCACATCATATACAGTTCAAAAAAATAGATAAATATGGTTATATTAGATAAACTATCTCATATATGGAACAAAAAAACATCTCTGCTGACGACTTTATTCTGTTCGTTGCTATTGTCGAACAAGGGAGTATGGTACGCGCCGCCAATCTTATGGCCATGCCTAAAGCCACTGTTTCACGCCGCTTAAGCAATCTTGAAGCGGCCTTAGGGCAACGCTTGCTATTACGCACTACGCGTCGCTTGGCACTCACCGAATTCGGGCAGGAATTTTTAGAGCATTGTCGGCGCGTGGCAGAAGAGGTTGCCGCTACAGGCGATTTTGTGCGTAGCCAGGAAGAGCGACCGCGCGGGCGTTTGCGCGTATCCATGCCCGGTGAATATGCCAAACAAAATTTTCCACGCGCCTTCGCCACCTTTATCGAGGCTTATCCCGAAATACAACTTGATCTAGACCTCACCTCACGGCGCGTTGATCTGATTGGCGAACGCTTCGATCTGGCGATACGCATGGGCACTTTAGATAATGATTCGACATTGGCGGCGCGCAAAATAGACGAGCAGCGCTTTGGCTTATACGCCAGCCCCATCTATCTCGCGCTACATCCAGCACCCAAACATCCAGATGATCTGGAACATCATGTGGCCGTGCGCCTGATGTCGGGACGAGGAATCGCCATCAGTTGGAAACTGCTGCGTGGCAAAACCATTTGGGAAGGTGCGCCGCCAGGCAGACTCACATTGAATTCCCTGGATATCATCCAACAGTTATTGTGCGATGGCGCAGGCATTGGCGCATTACCAGATCGCATGGCAACAGAAGATGTCCGCCACAAGCGCTTGATTAGAATTTTGCCGGAATGGTGTTTGCCCGCAATACCGGCATGGGCAATCACGCCCATGCGTCGTTACTTGCCCGCCAAGACACGCGCTTTCTTGGCACATCTTGAGCAGTTCATAGAAAAAGGATAGCCATTAATTGGCAGGGTTTTAAAGTCCTGAAGGTGCCCCTGAAAATCCAACCTACTCAACGCTTATGTATAATTGCCTTTCGGATTAATATTTTCGCCAGCACTTGGGGCGCAATATTTTCCACTCAGATCAAAACAAGGCAAAAAAAGTAAATCAGATGAATGAAACAATAACGAAAAATAGCACAACAGCTAATTCTGGTTTAACCGCGCCGACGCGTATGGGCGACTATACCGGAATCCTGCCGAGTCAGAAGATTGAGGAGATGCTGAATAGTGGCGAAATCAAAACGCTGCTGATGCCGCCCGATCACGACCAAATTCAGCCTGCCAGCATAGACCTGCGCTTGGGCGACTATGCATATCCGGTTGACACGAGTTTTCTGCCCGGCAAAAACATGAGCGTGCTCGACAAAATGAAGCAGCTTGATAACCGTTTTGCCGACTTCAAAATTGATCTAAGTCAGGGCGCTGTTCTCGAAAAAGGACGCGTATATGTTGTTCCACTTTTAGAATCCATTAGTTTAAAAAGCGATGTGGCTGCCTTTGCCAATCCAAAAAGTTCAACCGGCAGATTGGATATTTTGACGCGCTTGATTGCCGACGAAGCCACCAGCTTTGACCAAGTCAGCGAGGGTTATAAGGGAAAATTATTTATAGAGGTCGCCCCCCGCAGCTTCAGCATCGTGGCCAAAACAGGCACGCGCTTGAATCAGCTTAGATTCCGCCGCACTCGTGGAGAAGGTGCAAAACCAATCACCGCAGCAGAATGGAAGAGGTTGCTTGATGATGGACAGCTGGTTGATTCCAATGACCACGAGGAAAATACACGATCTATTAAAACAGGGATGTTACCTTTCACGGTGGACTTGAAAGGCTCTGGCAAAGAAGGCGACATCATCGGGTATCGCGCCAAAAAACATGCCAAACGTATAGACCTAGAAAGACGGGATTATGATCCGCTGGATTTTTGGGAACCTATCCATTTTCACAAAACATCTTCCCTGATATTGGATCCCGATGAGTTTTATATCCTGATGACGAAAGAAGCGATTGCCGTGCCGCCGGAATATGCGGCTGAGATGTTGCCGTATGACACCCGCGCAGGTGAGTTCCGGGTTCATTATGCCGGTTTTTTTGATCCTGGATTCGGTTGGAATGCCGAGAAAAATAAAGCGGGAAGTAGCCGAGGAGTGCTGGAGGTGCGCTCACACGAAGTACCTTTCTTGCTGGAGCATGGTCAGACAGTGGGCTGGTTACGCTATGAACGTATGGCGGCTAAACCCGAACTTTTATATGGGCAAGACCTTAATTCAAATTACCAAGGACAAAGCCTTAAATTAGCCAAGCAGTTTAAGCAAAAGTAAATAGACTCTCCAAAAATTCCTATCTGGTAAAATGATGTCCCTCAATTAGCGTGCGTCACAGGAGTGAAAATGTTTTCAGGTTTTATTGATTTACCATGGTGGGGATATATTGCGGTAGCGCTGGCCTTAACCCACGTCACCATTGCCTCGGTCACCATTTTTCTGCATCGCCATCAAGCGCATCGTGCTTTGGATTTGCATCCCTGCGTGAGTCATTTTTTCCGTTTTTGGTTATGGCTAACGACCGGCATCGTCACCAAAGAATGGGCTGCCATACACCGCAAGCATCACGCAAAATGTGAAACTGCAGAAGATCCTCATAGCCCTGTAGTTTTAGGAATTAAAAAAGTCCTGCTGCAAGGCGCGGAGCTATATCGCAAAGAAGCCGAAAATCAGGAAACACTGGCCAAGTATGGCATAGGCACACCGAGTGACTGGCTGGAAAACAATCTGTATAGCAGGCACAGCATGATGGGTATTATATTGATGCTGGTCATCAATGTGCTGCTGTTCGGACCGCTGGGGCTGACTATCTGGGCCGTGCAAATGGCTTGGATTCCAGTAAACGCCGCTGGTATTATTAATGGCGTTGGGCATTACTGGGGTTATCGTAATTTTGCCTGCGCCGATGCTTCTACCAACCTTATTCCTTGGGGAATTTTTATTGGCGGTGAAGAGTTACACAACAATCATCACGCCTATGCTACTTCTGCAAAACTCTCCAACAAATGGTATGAGTTCGACATAGGCTGGTTATACATCCGCATATTGAAATTTATCGGCATGGCGCAAGTTAAAAAATTAGCGCCTAAAGTGCGCTTAAACTTGGCTAAAACCAAATGTGACTTGGAAACTTTGCATGCTGTCATTGCCAATCGCTACGAAGTCACTTCAAAATATGCCCAGCTACTGAAGAAAACTTATGCAATCGAAATCGCACGCATCAAATTGCACGCTTCCGACAAAATTGATATGGCGCGCATCAAATACTGGCTGCATCTGGATGAAAGCGATCTCACCGCACAACAAAAAACCAAACTACGCATCCTCTTCAAATCCAGCAAAACGCTACAAGTCGCTTATACCTTGCGCCAAGAATTAGCTGCCATCTGGCAACGCTCAACCACCTCCAAAGAGCAACTGGTAAAGCAATTGGAAGACTGGTGTCATCGCGCCGAGAACAGCGGCATTGCTGCTTTGCAGCAGTTTTCCAGAAATCTGCGCTGTTATGCGTAAATAATTAACGCTTAGCAGCACTTTTTTCCGAAATTCAGAAGTCCGAATTTTCCATATTTCAATTTGGCATTAATTCAATATGGAATCCCAACAGCAAACATTATTCAGCCTTGATTTACAGGATGATTATGACCCTGACTCTATGCCAGTGGAACAGGCGCGCAAGCTGATCCGGAAATTTCTTACCCCTCTCACCGAACAAGAAGCAATGCCGCTACATGCGGCATTGCATCGCACCTTGGCGGCTGATGTGCTGTCGCCGATCAATGTCCCGCCGCATGATTATTCGGCGATGGATGGCTATGCAATGCGCTACGCTGATCTGGAAAATAACGGTGCAATATTCAAAATGGCAGGTAAAGCCTATGCTGGCCATCCCTTTACCGGTGCAGTACAGGCCGGCAAATGCGTACGCATTATGACCGGCGCACTTATCCCTGATGGTTGTGACTGCGTGGTGATGCAAGAACAGGTTGTGCTTGATGGCGACACTATTTCATTGCCATTGACCATCCGGCGTGGTCAGAATATTCGCCGTGTCGGGGAAGACATGGTGCAAAACTCAACCGTACTGGTTCGCGGGCAACAGATATGCCCAGCCGAGATGGGCTTATTGGCTTCGCTTGGACTGAATGAAGTGACCGTTTACCGTAAATTGCGAGTGGCTATTTTTTCAACGGGCGATGAATTGCAGCAACCTGGTTCACCGCTGGCTCGCGGCCAGATTTACGACAGCAATCGTTATTCATTACGAGGTCTATTGAGTGAAGCAGGGATTGAAATTCTGGATAAGGGAAATATCCATGATGACAAGGCCAGCCTTAAAGCGGCTTTTGTAGAAGCTGCACAACAGGCCGATGTCGTCATTACCAGTGGCGGAGTGTCGATCGGCGAAGCCGATTACGTCAAGCAACTGTTGGCAGAAATCGGCGAAGTAGTATTCTGGAAAATTGCCATGAAGCCGGGACGGCCGTTCGCATTTGGAAAGCTAGGGGCAGATGGAAAACACGGGGCATGTCATTTCTTTGGCTTGCCCGGCAATCCGGTAGCTGTCATGGTGACTTTTCAGCAATTGGTACACGATGCGCTACGAGCGCTCATGGGACAACAACCTAAGCCTGCCTTTACGTTCAAAGTAACTTGCGTCAGTGCGATTAAAAAAATGCCGGGGCGCACCGAGTTTCAGCGCGGCGTTCTCAGCCAAGACGAAAGTGGCGGATGGACGGTGTGTACTACTGGAGAGCAAGGCTCAGGCATACTCAGCTCAATGAGCAAGGCCAATTGTTTTATTGTTCTGCCTGATACACAAGAAAACAGCGCACCGGGAGCTATGGTGGATGTGCAGTTATTCTAGGGGGCGTTGCAAGACAGAAACGACTAAACCAGAAACAGATATTCCCCCGGGTGTCTTCCTGACTCCCAAGGGGAAGTTTGTCACTTTTGCCAACCACTTTGTAGATAGCCAATAATAGCTTCGCGCTCCGTTTGATTCGGCATAGGCCTTTTACTTTCAATCATACGCCCTTCCATTCGTGTCACGATACCTGGCCAAGCAGCGGGATGATGTTGGCCTGGGCTGGGTAAAGCATGACACTGGGTACAAAATTTTTGCGTTTCCTGAAATCCCGGCACTGGCATCTGGGCAGATGTTTCATTCACTGCTACTTCTGTACCCGAACCGCCTTTGCCACAACCAGCAATTAAAAAAATGGTTGTCAGTATTGCTATTGTTGACTTATTCATAGTTGGTCTTTCCTTGCTTTTAGTCTGCCCCTATCCCCACGCTATCAATAAAGTGAGAGGCTATCTTATTTAACGATTGAATCAATTGTAATGACTACACCCTTTGCACCAACCTGAACAGGTTGTGACAACCCCTCCAAATCCCCTGGAGTAGGGCTTGCATTACCAGATTTCGATATACGTGCACCCACTACAACTCTAGCCACAGTAGATAATTTCAAACTTGGCATGACGGCCATGCTGTCGTCCAGCTTAAAGGTCAGCGGCAGGTCTTTCACCGTCTTGCGTATCACTGCCAGCGGCATACGCGGCCCCTCAGCTGATCTGGCAAAAATAAATACTGAATCTGTACCTTCGACTTGTGACATGAGTGCAGAACTAATCTTGACTGTTCCGCTAACCGACTTGCCAGAAACTCCAGATGCAGATGAAGTTTTCTGATCTGCCGCTTGTGTGCTCATGGGTTGCATCCCAGCCTTCGTTCGTGCCTCATTAATGCTGGTAATCGTTGAGACTGCTCCGCGAGAATTTGGTGGCACCAACTTAAGTATTTTTTCCCACCATTTTATAGCAGCACGGTAATCCCGGCGTTCGAAAGCCGCAGAACCAGCGAGTGATAAGGCTTTAATATTATTTGGGTCATTTTTTAATGCCATCATAATGAATTTTTCCGGTTCACCCTGTAGTGTCCGCTTAACCATACCCAATAGATCCGCGTGATCAGCCAGTAAGAATGGGTTATTCGGCACCAATTCCACCGCACGAGCATAAGCAGCGCTAGCATCCTGGTAGCGTTGCAGGGCGGTGTAAGAGCGGGCAAGCATCATCCAGCCTTCAGCATTATCCGGCTCGGACTTAAGTTTTTCTGCCAATTTAGCCACCATACCTTCTATTTGCTCAGGTGTGGTGGGGTGTGTTTGGGTCGCTTCATCTGCTTGCGGCTGGGGATCCAATCCTTCTGGAGTGCCCAGCAAAAAATACAATGACACCGCTAGTAGCGGCACTGTAATAGCCACCACAATCATGGGCCAACGGCTTCCGCTTGCTTGAGTTGCAGGACGGTCTGCTACTTCTGATTCTTCCAGAACTCTCTTTTCTAAATCGCTCCGTGCGCTGGCATGCTGCGCTTCATCTAGCGTGCCAGTTGCTAAATCCGCATCCAACTCACTCAGTTGATCGCGATAAACGGATAGATTGACCTCCGATCGAGTAGCAGATGCTGCACTATGCCCGCGCCCCAGCAATGGTGGCAACAATAGAAATAACGCACCTGCAATCATAATAGCTACGACTACCCAAAAAACGATCATGAACAACCCCCCTAAATTTTTTCAGACAGCAGCGAAACAGCACGAGCATGTTCCTCGTCGCTTATATTCTGCACTTTTTTCATCAATTTACGGCGCTGACGCAACATGACAGCCAGCACACAAATACCCAGCAGTACCAACAACAAGGGTGCGAACCAAAGCAGCCAAGTAGTGGACTTTACCATAGGCTGAAACAGCACAAAGTCGCCATATCGGCTAGACATATAACTTAATATCGCTTCATCAGATTCACCCTGTTTCAGTTTTTCGCGCACCTGATTTCTGAGGTCAATTGCGAGCTCGGCATTAGAGTCAGCAATGGTCTGATTCTGGCAAACCAGACAGCGCAACTTGTGTGACAAAGCCATGACGTGCTTTTCAAGCACGGGATCTTCTGCGGTCGTCTTCGCCTCGCCTGCATGAGCTACTGGCAATGACAAGGAAAGCAGCAGGACTAAAAATAAATGCTTATTCACCATTCAGCTCCTTAATTAGTGCCAAAAGCTGCTGCATATCTGAAGGCTTAATCGCCCCGATAATCTTGTGACGGATGATACCGGCCTTGTCAACCAGAAAACTTTCTGGAACACCATAAACACCCCAGTCTATGCCTACATTACCCGCTTGATCATAGGCTGCCAGAGCATAGGGGTTGCCATTATTATTAAGCCAAGCAATGCCATTCTCACGTTTATCTTTGTAGTTCAGCCCATAAATAGGCACGATATTGCGTTCCGACATCGCTACCAGCAAGGGATGCTCCTGCAAACAGGTTTCACACCACGAAGCCCATACATTAAGCAACCAAACCTTACCCAGCAAATCTTCTGGGGAAATCGTCTTAGTAGCATCATGCAACTGAGGAAGCCGGAACATTGGCGCGGGTTTGCCAATAAGGGGAGAAGGCACCTCCCTAGGGTTGAGTGACAACCCTATCCACAGGAAAACAACCAAGGCCACAAAAATAGCCAAAGGAATAAAAGCGCGTTTCATCTGGCTTCCCCTTAGAACGCTGGTTTAGCCGGCGCTGACTTTGATGCCCCGGATTTTGATGACAAGGGCAAGCGATAGCGACGATCACATATAGCCAGCAAACCGCCCAGTGCCATCAGAAAAGCGCCGCCCCATATCCAGTAAACCATAGGCTTATGCAGAATACGCATGATCCACACGTCCATACCCACTTGCTCACCTAGCGCCAAGTAAATATCTCGGAACAGACTGGAGTCTATAGCGCCTTCCGTCATGGCCGAAGCTTGTTTTGTATATCTGCGTTTCTCAGGGTAGAGCGTAGCAACTTCGTTGTCGCCGTGAGTGACCGTTACCTTAGCTTGAGCCGCAACATAGTTCGGCCCTTGCACTTCCCGCACACCATGAAATTTAAATACATAACCATCCAGTGTGGCGGTGTCGCCGGTGTGCATACGCACTTCGGTCTCATTTTGGAAACCGTTAACTAAAGTCACTCCCAGAATAAATACGCCCATACCAGCATGAGCTAGCAACATGCCATAAGTGGCGCGAGAGGTGGCGCGCAATTTTGCCCATGTGCCGCTCGCTCCAGACAATTCGCGCACTCGCGCAATCAAATAAGCTAAGCCCGAAAGTATGGCCCACATCCCCAGCGAAACTCCGGCCACGATAGGCGCTGACCAACGGCCAAACATGTAGGAAATAAACAAACCTAAAACGATGCTGCCCATCAGCCAAGGCCAAACCCGTTTAATAATTTGCGCCAACGTATCCTGCTTCCAACGCGCGAATGGGCCAAAACCCATAGCGAAAGCAGCTAGCATCATAACGGGCGCGAATACTGCCTCAAAGTAAGGTGGGCCGACCGAAATTTTTCCTAGGTTCAATGCATCCAAGAACAGAGGATAGAGCGTACCAAGGAATACGGTACCAGTAGCGGCGACCAGTAATACGTTATTCAGTAGCAACATGGACTCGCGCGAAACCACCTCAAACCCGCCGCCCATTCCTACCTTTTGTGCGCGCCAAGCAAACAGCATCAACGAGCCACCGACCACCACACAAATGTAAATCAAAATAAACAAGCCTCGTGTTGGATCTGATGCAAAAGAATGCACTGATGTCAAAATACCGGAACGGACTAGGAAAGTACCCAGCAAGCTCAACGAGAAAGCGCTAATAGCCAATATGACAGTCCAACTCTTGAAAGCACCGCGTTTTTCTGTGACCGCCAGCGAGTGTATCAATGCCGTGCCGACCAACCAAGGCATGAATGATGCGTTTTCAACTGGATCCCAGAACCACCAACCGCCCCAACCCAATTCGTAATAAGCCCACCAGCTTCCGAGCATGATGCCCAAGGTAAGAAACATCCACGCCACGGTAGTCCATGGCCGTGACCAACGCGCCCAAGCAGCGTCCAACTGGCCACCAATAAGCGCCGCGATAGCAAAAGCAAAAGCTACCGACATGCCGACATAACCCATATAGAGCAGTGGTGGATGGATAATCATGCCAAAATCCTGCAACTGCGGATTGAGATCGAAACCATCCAGCGCAGCTGGCAACAGACGTTCAAATGGATTTGAGGTAAACAGTATGAAAGAAATGAAACCTGCGCTGACCAAGCCCAATACACCTAACACACGTGCCACCATCTCTTGCGGCAGGCTCTTGCTGAATAAAGCAACTGCGGTCGTCCAACCCGCCAGCCACAACATCCACAGCAACAATGATCCTTCATGCCCACCCCACACCGCAGCAATGCGATACTCTAGCGGCAATAGCAAGTTGGAATGCTGCGCGACAAACTTGACCGAAAAATCGTAATAAATAAAAGAATAAGCAAGGCTGCTAAAAGCAACAATAATGCAAGCCATCTGCCCAAAGGCTGCGGGCTTAGCTACATCCATCAGACGTTGATTGCCAGTCAAGCTGCCCAGTATAGGTAGCACACCCAACACCAGCGCTAACACTAGTGCCAGTATCAGCGAAAAATTACCGATCTCAGGTATCATGCGCCTCTCCCAGCAGTGCCAACTACCTGACTACCCAGCATTGAATTCTGCAATACAAATCTGTTCTGTGTCGTTCGTTTCATTCCCAACCCTTCCATTCCTGTATTTTCCAATAAGCCATATTTTTCAACAAGGCTAGTGCCGGGCGGCACAACAAATTCTGCTTTACGTCATACACTGTTCAACATTTAATCTTAACATGACCGTTATACTTATTACAAACTCGCATCAACTATTACGAGCAATACGTGTTGCCATGCTTTACTCCATTCATAGCTGCTCATAATCTACCGTTAGCGGAGCATGGTCGCTAAATCGTTGTTCTTTATAGATGCTTGCGATTTTCGCGGCGTGAGAAATTCCAGGCGTGGCAACATGATAGTCAATGCGCCAACCCACATCTTTTGCCCAAGCCTGACCGCGGTTGGACCACCAAGTGTAGGCTTCCAGTTCAGGATAGAGGCGACGAAATATATCCACGAATCCCACCTCGCTAAACAATTCGGTCAGCCATGCGCGTTCTTGCGGTAAAAAGCCGGAGTTCTTTTTATTGCCACGCCAATTTTTTAAATCTTTCTCGGTGTGCGCTATATTCCAATCGCCGCATAACAACACCTCACGACCACTGGCATGTAGCGCGCGCAGATGGGGCATGAAAGCCGCCATGAATTTAAATTTTACTGTTTGGCGCTCTTCACCGCTGGAACCAGAAGGCAGGTATAAAGAAACAACACTGAACTTGCCAAACTGCGCCTCGATATAGCGCCCTTCGCAATCCAATTCGGGAATGCCCAAACCCTCTATTATTTTCTGCGGCTTTTGCTTGCTATAGATACCCACGCCGCTATACCCTTTTTTCTCGGCATAATGAAAATAGCCGTGGTAAGCGGGTGGAGCAAGCATGTCAGGTGTCATGTCAGCAGCTTGCGCCTTGAGTTCCTGCATACAAACAATGTCGGCATCTTGCGCCACCAGCCAAGGCAATAACCCTTTGCTAAAGGCTGAGCGTATGCCGTTAAGATTAAGAGAGATGACGCGCACAAATGTTCTTCAAGTAGATTAAGCTGCCATTATAATGGCGCTATTCGATCCCATACAGCTTCGATTGAAAAATGAGCGCTGTGATGAAAAGCTATTCAGGAGTGTTATGTCACCATTTCGCCAAGATTTTATACACTATACCATTGAGCAAGAAGTGATGTGCTTCGGCGAATTCAAGACCAAGGCCGGGCGCATGTCCCCTTATTTTTTCAATGCCGGACTTTTTAATAACGGCGCATCGCTCAAACAACTGACACAGTTTTATGCCAAGGCCATTCTGGCTTCCAACATTTCATTCGACATGTTATTTGGCCCCGCCTACAAAGGCATACCACTGGCCGCTGGGACTGCCATCGCCTTAGCGGAGCAAGGCCACAATATGCCATATAGCTTTAACCGCAAAGAGGCCAAGGATCATGGCGAGGGTGGCAGCATTGTCGGTGCTCGCCTGGAAGGGCGTGTGCTGATTATTGATGATGTTATTTCCGCTGGCACCTCGGTACGAGAATCTATAGAGTTGATCCATGCTGCCGGTGCGACGCCTTGCGGTGTAGTCATCGCACTTGATCGCATGGAGCGGGGACAAGGCGAGCTTTCTGCCACGCAAGAAGTGCAGCGCAACTACGGCATCCCAGTAATAGCCATCGCGACGCTGGATGACCTGCTTGCTTATTTGCAGGATCATGCTGTGATGGTGCAGAATCTCCATGCAGTGCAATCTTACCGTGATCGTTATGGGGTGAAAAATGACTAAAGCAAGAACTTTGGGTGTCGGCTTAGTGTTGTTCGCCTTCTTCGTCGCAATCGCAGAAGCGAAGCTGTACAAATGGGTGGACGATCGGGGCGTGACCCATTACGGAGAAACCATACCGCCCGAATACGCTGACAAAAACAATGTTCAGCTTAGCGATGAGGGGCGCGTCATCAAAAAAAGTGAGCGGCCCAGCCCTGCGGAACTGCGTGCCAAAAGTGAAGCTGAGGCCAAAAAGCTGGCTGAGGATAAAGCAATCATCGAACAACGGCGCAAAGATAATATGTTGCTGAACACATTCAGCAATGAAAATGAAATTGACTTGGCGCGTGATCGCAACTTGCAACAAGTTGACGCGGTCATCAAGAGTATCCAGGCGCTACATAAATCTGCCCAACTAAATCTTGAAAATTTTCAGCAAGAAGCTGCAAATAGAACCGCAGCGGGCAAAAAAATTCCTGGCTCCTTGCAGGCCGACATTAGTGAGACCGAAATTCAAACGGCAAAGCTGCAGCAGGATTTAGCCAAGGCGCAAGAAAAATCAGCCGCTGTTAGAGCCAACTACGAAGCCGACAAAATGCGCTACCGCGAACTAACCGGCAGCAATAAAAAAAAATAGGCGCACTCAAATTTTAGAGGGTGCGCCTATCGGCTGAGCAGCTTGCTAAGTAAACCTTCGCGGTATCACAGCCCCTTATGGTAACTCACTACCCGTTCAACCTCATTCTTTGAGCCCAAGATAACGGGCACGCGCTGATGCAAACCTGTAGGCTTAAGCTCCATGATGCGCTCCCGTCCGGTGGAACACACGCCACCCGCTTGCTCTACGATGAATGACATTGGATTGGATTCATACAACAAACGTAGCTTGCCCGCCTTACCCACTTCCTTGAAGTCAAATGGATACATGAAAATACCGCCGCGTATCAGGATGCGATGCACTTCCGCCACCATCGAAGCCACCCAGCGCATATTGAAATTCTTTTCGCGCCCACCCGCCGTCTTGCCTTTCATACACTCGTCCACATAACGCTGCACCGGGGCTTCCCAGTGGCGCTGGTTAGACATGTTAATGGCGAACTCTTGCGTGTCAACCGGTATGATCATAGCCGGGTGGGTCAGCATGAATTCGCCTATATCATTGTCCAGAGTAAAGCCATTCACGCCATTGCCGGTGGTGATGACGAGCATAGTCGAAGGACCATACAGCGCATAACCCGCACAAATTTGTTGTGTGCCGGGCTGAAGAAAATCCGCCGCAGTGGGGTTGGTCACGCCTTCAGGACAGCGCAATATGGAGAAAATCGTGCCCACGGAAATATTCACATCTATGTTAGACGAACCGTCCAAGGGGTCAAACGTCAACAAATATTTACCTTTGGGGTATTGCGCTGGAATAGGATGGATGTCATCCATTTCTTCCGAAGCCATCGCAGCCAGATGGCCACTCCATTCGTTAGCCTTAATGAAAATATCGTTGGTAATCACATCCAACTTTTTCTGTGTTTCGCCTTGAATATTTTCGCTGCCGGCGCTACCCAGCACGCCTATCAATGCGCCTTTATTCACACTATGGGAAATTTGCTTACAGGCCATGATGATGTCACTCAACAGCCCTGTAAAATCGCCGTTTGCTCCAGGTATATGCCGCTGTTCTTCGATAATGAATTGCACTAAATTTTTGCTCATGTACTTAATCTACTTTCTGAATTGAATTTTAATATTTTCTGTTGTAAAAATTTCCCGGTCCACCGTGACAAGAAAAAGGCGGCTTGGAGGCCGCCCTTTAGTTTTCCGCATTTTGATGCGGTTACTTCACAATCGCTTTCAATTCGCCCTTGGCATATCTACTGGCCATGGTATCCATTGCAATTACCTTGATCTTGCCTGCTTGCCCAGCGGAGCCGAAGGCTTCGTAGCGGGCTTTGCAGATTTCCTTCATGGCCTTGGTGGATTCCGCCAAGAATTTACGTGGGTCGAAGTTCTTGGGGTCTTTGGCTAGATGACGGCGGATTGCGCCAGTGGAAGCCATGCGCAGGTCGGTGTCAATGTTGATTTTGCGTACACCATGTTTGATGCCTTCGACGATTTCGGAAACCGGTACGCCGTAAGTTTCGCCCATGTCGCCGCCGTATTCATCAATAATTTTCAGCCATTCTTGCGGTACGCTGGAGGAACCGTGCATGACCAAATGGGTATTTGGAATACGTGCGTGGATTTCCTTGATGCGGTTAATCGCCAAAATTTCGCCTGTGGGTGGACGGGTGAATTTGTAAGCCCCATGTGAAGTACCAATGGCAATGGCCAATGCGTCCACGCCTGTCTTCTTGACGAAGTCCGCTGCTTCTTCCGGGTCGGTCAACAGTTGTGAATGATCGAGCTTACCTTCTGCGCCTTGGCCGTCTTCTTGTTCGCCCATGCCGGTTTCCAACGAGCCCAAGCAGCCCAATTCACCTTCAACTGATACGCCCACTGCGTGGGACAAATCTACAACCTTGCGCGTCACTT
Source organism: Gallionellaceae bacterium (assembly GCA_043755195.1). Lineage (GTDB taxonomy): Bacteria > Pseudomonadota > Gammaproteobacteria > Burkholderiales > Gallionellaceae > Nitrotoga. The sequence continues at coordinate 18,033 of JAYUTK010000039.1, read as the reverse complement.
CGACGTTGTAGTCATAAGAGGAAGGAGTCTTGGCATCCTCCTTGAGTGAGCCGTCCATCATCACGCTAGAGAAGCCGGAACGAATAGCGTTGATACAGACCGATGGCGAAGCACCGTGATCTTGGTGCATGACGACGGGAATATGTGGGTAGGATTCAATCGCGGCAGAAATCAGGTGGCGCAAGAAGGCTTCACCCGCGTATTTACGCGCGCCAGCCGAACCTTGCATGATGACTGGGCTATTGGTTTCGTCCGCCGCTTCCATAATGGCGCGTACTTGTTCCAAGTTGTTGACGTTGAATGCGGGCAGGCCGTAGCCGTTTTCCGCCGCGTGATCCAGCAATTGACGCATTGAAACGAGTGCCATTTTTTTCTCCTAAACTAGTTAAATTATCCAACCAATATACTGCAACAGTGTAAGCGTAAATGCCAACGACATTCAACCCTTTAAGTCTTGCGGAAATCTCCCACCCGCACAATTTTCATAGTGTTGGTGTGACCCGCTTTGCCGACCGCCTCGCCTATGGTCATTACCATCACATCACCATCGGCCAACAAACCCAAACGCACCAATTCATCCTCGGCATCGCGCAGCGTTTGCGAATGATCTTTTGAGGTTAACTTAAATGAAATCGGATGAACGCCGCTAAATAGCGTGACCTTGCTCAAGGTGGTTGCCATCGGTGTCATGGCAAAAATCGGCACACCGGCATTGACCCGCGACATCCACAATGCGGTTGAGCCGGATTGCGTCAAGGCCACGATGGCTTTCACTTTGAGATGAGCGGCCACATACAAGGCAGACATAGCGATGGACTGATCTATGCGGGTAAATTTGGCCTGCACCAGACGGTGATCGGCAGAGATGTCATCCATCTCCTTTTCCGCCTTGACGCAAATGCGCGCCATGGACTGGATGGTTTCGATGGGGTAATCGCCCACCGCCGTTTCCGCCGACAACATGACGGCATCTGTGCCATCCAGCACCGCATTGGCTACATCCGACACTTCCGCACGAGTCGGGATAGGGTTGGTAATCATTGATTCCATCATCTGCGTGGCGGTGATGACCAGTTTGTTTTTGGCGCGCGCCATTCGTATCATGCGCTTTTGCAAACCGGGCACGGCGGCATCGCCGACTTCCACCGATAAATCGCCACGCGCCACCATGATGGCATCCGAGGCATCAATAATATCGCCCAATACCGGTATGGCTTCGGCGCGCTCAATCTTGGCCATCAGCAAACTCTTGCCGCCAGCAGCCTCCATTAAATCACGCGCCAATTTCATATCATCTGCCGAACGCGGGAAGGAAACCGCCAGATAATCGGCCTGAATCAAGGCCGCAGTCTTGATGTCTTCTTTATCTTTGATAGTCAGCGCCGGGGCGGTCAATCCACCGCCCTTGCGATTGATGCCCTTGTTGTTGGACAACACACCGCCGCGCACAACCTTGCAAATGATCTCCTGACCCCTGACTTCCAGCACATCGAATTCCAGCATGCCGTCATTCAGCATCAGCACCGATCCCTTGCTGACATCATTGGGTAATTCTTTATAGTCTAGGCCGACGCGCTCCTGATTGCCCAAGCCACTCCACGCAGCATCGAGAATAAATTTATCGCCATTGTTCAGCACGATCTTATCGTGCTCGAATTTTCCCACACGAATTTTTGGGCCTTGCAGATCGGCCAAAATACCGACTATCCGCCCACAGGCAGCAGCAGCAGCGCGAACTCTTTCAGCTCGCGCCACATGGTCTTGCGCCGTGCCATGTGAAAAATTCATACGCACTACATCCACCCCGGCTCGTATCATTTGTTCCAGCACTTTTTGGTCACTGGAGGCGGGCCCCAGCGTTGCTACGATCTTGGTTCTACGCAGCATGAGCTTCCTGTTTTAATGATTGCTTTGCAGCACGTTGTTCGAGAATTTCTACGGCAGGTAATTTTTTTCCTTCAAGAAATTCCAGAAAGGCACCACCGCCGGTAGAGATATAACTCACCCGGTCACTGATGTTGTATTTGGCAATCGCCGCCAGGGTGTCGCCGCCACCGGCGATGGAAAATGCCGGGCTGTCGGCTATGGCCAAGCCCAATTCCTTGGTGCCTGCGCCGAACTGGTCGAACTCAAACACGCCGACCGGGCCGTTCCAGACGATGGTACCGGCTTTTTTCAGGTATCCGGCAAAGGTCCTGGCTGTTTCCGGGCCGATGTCAAAGATCATGTCATCATCGCTGATGTCAGCAACTTTCTTGACCACGGCAGGTTCTTTGGCATCAAATTTTTTACCCACCACCACATCAGTCGGCACCGGAATCGAGCCACCCTTGGCTTTTGCGGCTTGCATCAAACGCTGTGCCTCGTCCACCAGATCAGGTTCGTATAGCGATTTGCCGACATTAAAACCGGCGGCTTTGATGAAAGTGTTGGCGATGCCACCGCCGACGATCAATTGATCCACGATGTGCGACAACGATTCCAGCACGGTCAGCTTGGTCGAAACTTTAGAGCCGCCGACGATGGCCACCATAGGATGCGCCGGGCTCTTGAGCGCCTTACCCAACGCCTCCAGCTCCGCTGCCAGCAAAGGACCGGCGCACGCAACTGGCGCGTACTTGGCTACGCCATGTGTGGATGCTTGCGCACGATGCGCGGTGCCGAATGCGTCCATCGCGTAGATGTCGCACAGCTTGGCCATTTTTTGGCTCAGCTCATCGTTATTCTTTCCTTCGCCTTTATTGAAGCGCACGTTCTCGAACAGCACCACTTCGCCTTCAGCGATTTTAAAATTACCCTCCAGCCAATCCTTGATAACGCGCACTTCCTTTCCCAGCAACTCTGATAGGCGCTTGGCTACTGGCTTCAAGGAATCCGCTTCAGAATACACGCCTTCTTCAGGACGCCCCAAATGCGACATCAGCATTAGTTTGGCACCGGCCTTGATGGCGTGTTGTATGGTCGGCAACGATGCGCGTATGCGCGTGTCGTCGGTCACGCTGCCATCATCGGCCTGCGGGACATTCAAATCTTGGCGGATCAGGACACGCTTGCCCTTGAGATCCAGATCGGTCATTTTAATTACGGACATATTAAACTCCAGTGTAAATGTAGGGCGAGCAAACAGTTTCATTAGTTTGCCCACGTGCGAGATTGGTGGGCACAAAACCGGCCCACCCTACATTGTTATTTAGCGATATGCTTAACGAAGCGCATCAGGTTGCAGGTATAGCCATACTCGTTGTCATACCAGGACACGACTTTAACAAATGTCGGATCCAGCGCAATGCCAGCCTTGGCATCGAATATGGAAGAGCAGGTGTGTCCACGGAAGTCTGTGGAAACCACGTCATCACTGGTATATCCCAGCACACCCTTCATCGCGCCTTCGGAAGCGGCTTTCATGGCAGCACAGATTTCGTCATAGCTGGCGGGCTTGTTCAGTTCCACGGTCAGATCAACCACCGACACATCGGAAGTCGGCACACGGAAAGCCATTCCAGTCAGCTTCTTGTTCAACTCAGGAATAACCACGCCCACAGCCTTGGCCGCACCGGTGGAAGAGGGAATAATATTTTCCAGTATGCCACGACCACCGCGCCAATCCTTGGCCGATGGGCCGTCCACGGTTTTTTGCGTAGCGGTGGCAGCATGCACGGTAGTCATCAAACCACGCTTGATACCCCAAGTATCATTCAACACTTTGGCCACAGGAGCTAAGCAATTAGTGGTACAGGAAGCTGCGGACACAATGTTCTCACCCTTGTAGCTGGTATGGTTCACGCCATAGACAAACATCGGTGTATCGTCTTTGCATGGTGCGGACTGCACCACTTTTTTCGCGCCAGCAGTGATGTGCGCTTGGCAGGTTTCCTTGGTCAGGAAAAAACCGGTGCATTCGATCACGATGTCCGCACCCGCTTCATTCCATTTCAAATTGGCCGGATCGCGCTCAGCGGTCAGGCGTATTTTCTTGCCGTTCACCACCAAATTGTTGCCGGATACGGACACATCACCCTTGAAGTTGCCATGCACCGAGTCGTAGCGCAACATATAAGCCAGATAGTCTGGCTCCAGCAAATCGTTGATGGCGACTACTTCAATTTCAGGAAAATCCTTGATCGCTGCGCGGAATACCATGCGACCGATACGGCCAAAGCCGTTGATGCCTACTTTAATTGCCATGCTGCACTCCCTTTAAGATAAATTTACAAAACTTTTTTAACAGTATTCACCACGTTCTCAATGGTGAAGCCAAAATGCTTGAACAATTCGCCTGCCGGGGCAGATTCGCCGAAGGTATCCAGTCCCACGACCGCGCCATCCAGGCCGACATATTTATACCAGCCGCTGGTCACGCCTGCCTCGACCGCGACGCGCTTAACACCCTTGGGCAACACGCTATCTTTGTACGCTTGATCTTGCTTGTCGAATACATTGGTGGAAGGCATGGACACCACGCGCACATTAGTGCCAGCGGCAGCCAATGCTTTTTGTGCGTCCATCGCCAGCGCGACTTCAGAGCCGGTAGCGATAATGATCGCCTGTGGCTTACCACCTGCCGCCTCGGACAAGATGTATGCGCCCTTGCGGATATTGGCAATCTGCGCTGCATCGCGCTTCTGGAAGGCCAGATTTTGCCGAGAGAAAATCAAGCAGCTGGGGCCATTCTTTTGTTCCACAGCCGCCACCCAGGACACCGCAGATTCAACGGTATCGCACGGACGCCACACTTCCATGTTGGGAATCATGCGCAGAGTGGCAGTTTGCTCAACCGCTTGATGGGTCGGGCCGTCCTCACCTAAACCAATAGAATCATGGGTATAAACAAATAGCACACGCTGCTTCATCAGTGCCGCCATGCGCAGTGCGTTACGCGCATATTCCGAGAACATCAGGAATGTGCCGCCGAAAGGCAGCAAGCCACCGTGCAGCGCCATGCCGTTCATAATCGCCGACATGCCGAATTCGCGCACGCCGTAGCTGATGTAGTTGCCCGGTGTTTTCGCGTGGATGTGCTTGGCACCGGTCCAGTTGGTCAGGTTAGAGCCGGTCAGATCCGCAGAGCCGCCGAGGAATTCTGGCAGCGCTGGCACCAAACCGTTAATGGCATTCTGCGAAGCCTTGCGCGTGGCAATGGTTTCCGCTTTTTCGTTGGTCTTGGCGATCACCTCGGCCGCGTGCTGTGCCCAGTTGGCGGGCAAATCACCCTTCATGCGTCGTTCAAACTCAGCCGCTTCTTTCGGGAAGGCCTTGCGGTACTCTGCAAATTTAATGTTCCACAACTTTTCCAGCCCCTCGCCCTTGGTGCGCGCATCCCATGCCTCATAAACATGCTTGGGAATTTCAAACGGCGGATATTTCCAGCCGATGTGCGCGCGCGTCGCGGCAATTTCAGCATCGCCCAAAGCTGCGCCATGAACGTCATGCGTGCCTTCCTTGTTTGGAGAACCCGCACCGATAATGGTCTTGCAGCAAATCAACGAAGGCTTATCGGTCACCGCCTTGGCGGCCACAATGGCGTCATTCAGCGCTTCGGGGTCATGCCCCTCCACATTGGCGATCACATGCCAGCCGTAGGCTTCAAAACGCTTGGCGGTATCGTCAGTAAACCAGGCGCCAACGTGACCATCAATGGAAATATCGTTATCGTCCCAGAACGCAACCAGCTTGCCCAAGCCCCAGGTTCCGGCCAGCGCGCATGACTCATGCGAAATACCTTCCATCATGCAGCCGTCGCCCATGAATACATAAGTGTGGTGATTGACGATTTCGTGACCGGGGCGATTAAATTCGTTGGCCAGCAGTTTTTCCGCCATGGCAAAACCCACGGCGTTGGTAATCCCCTGACCCAGCGGGCCGGTAGTGGTCTCCACGCCTGCGGTATAACCATACTCAGGATGGCCGGGGGTCTTGGAGTGCAACTGACGGAAGCGCTTCAATTCCTCAATCGGCAAATCATAGCCGGTCAAGTGCAGCAAAGCATAAATCAGCATCGAGCCATGGCCGTTGGAAAAAACGAAACGGTCGCGATCCGCCCATTTTGGATTGGCCGGGTTGTGGCGCAGATGATGATTCCACAGCACTTCGGCGATTTCCGCCATGCCCATAGGCGCGCCGGGATGTCCGGAATTGGCCTTCTGCACCGCATCCATAGCCAAGGCGCGAATTGCACCGGTTGTGTCATTAAACTTGGGTGGTCTTACCTTACGAACTGAAGCCATTTTCACTTGCCCCCTAAACGTCCCCGCAGGGATTGGATGATTGCCGTCAAAAAAAGGGAGCAATTATGCCGTACCGTCCGGTTTAGGGCAACAGCATAAAAACGGCCAAGCCAAAAAACCTGATCGTTCACCCTAACCATAACCGTTCACACTCGTAAATAACCGTTCACACTCGTAAAGTCCGCCACCAAACCGCTAGCTCTGTTATTCTTCCCAGATTACTCGTTTATGTTTATTTTCACGCTCGCCATGGCTGATACGCACTTACTTTCCTACGCATTTGCCCGCGATTACGCGGTGCTGGCGCTACGCAACGACCACAATGTCGAAGTCTGGATGTCCGATGTAACCAAGCCGCAAGCCATCGCAGAAATAAGCCGCTGTTTCGGGCAGGTCAAATTAAAACCTTTGCCCCATGCAGAGCTAGAAGCGGCCATCGCACAAGCTTATGCCGGTTCCGGCGGCGATGCGGCACAGGTCATGGATGAATATGAGTCCGATATTGATCTGACCAAGCTGATGCAAGACATGCCTGCTATCGAAGATTTGCTGGAGTCAGCCGATGATGCGCCGGTAATCCGCATGATCAACGCGCTACTGACGCAGGCATTGCGCGAAGGCGCGTCAGATATTCATATCGAACCGTTTGAGCAGATTTCGGTGGTGCGTTTTCGCATAGACGGCAGTTTGCGCGATGTGGTGAAACCGAAAAAAGCCATTCATGCCTCGCTGATTTCGCGCATCAAAATCATGGCACAACTCGACATCGCCGAGAAGCGCCTGCCGCAGGATGGCCGCATCACCTTGCGTGTCGGCGGCAAGGCGGTGGACGTGCGCGTTTCCACCTTGCCCACCGGCCACGGCGAACGCGCGGTATTGCGTTTGCTGGACAAAGAAGCCGGTCAACTCGACTTGCAGCATTTAGGCATGAGCGCGGAAGTGTTGACGCAATTCGATAAATTGATCGCGCAACCGCACGGCATTGTGCTGGTCACCGGACCTACAGGATCGGGGAAAACCACCACGCTGTACGCCGCGCTGTCGCGGCTGAATAAAACCAGCACCAACATCCTGACGGTTGAAGACCCGATCGAATACGAGCTGGCCGGTGTCGGCCAGACTCAGGTTAATGCGCGCATAGACATGACCTTCGCCAAAGCACTGCGCGCCATCCTGCGCCAAGACCCAGACATCATTATGATAGGCGAAATTCGAGATTTGGAAACCGCGCAAATTGCAGTGCAAGCATCGCTCACCGGCCACCTGGTGCTGGCTACCTTACATACCAATGACAGCGCTGCGGCAGTAACGCGCTTGCTGGATATGGGTATCGAGCCATTCCTGCTGTCATCATCACTGCTCGGTGTAGTCGCGCAGCGACTGGTGCGAAAATTATGTGAACACTGCAAACGCAGTGATGGCCACACATGGCATGGAGTGGGTTGCGACAAATGCGGCTCAACCGGCTATCAAGGCCGGGTTGGCGTGTATGAATTATTGCTGACCACCGAGCAAATACGCGCGCAAATTCACAATCACGTAGCCGAAGCCGACATTCGCACTGCCGCGCAAAAGGATGGCATGCGTACCATGCGCGAAGACGGCGAGCGTTGGCTTGTGAATGGCACGACCACGCAGGCGGAATTATTGCGCGTGACTAAAGACTAGCAGCCTGTTGCCCTCCCCGAAGAGGTGCGCCTCTGCCCGGGTCAGAAGTTCGAGCTTATTCCATTTCCAGATAAAAACACCATTAATCCCAGATAATCCATTAGCCCGTCATTCAATTGATCCCCAACTCTCTATCGGAGAATTATGTACCGCCGTTGCGGCTGGCAAAGCCAGCGGGCAAGGCTTCCCATCCGGCAAAGTTTTCGGGCTGCTGGAACAATTATTCCATTTCCACTTCGCCAAGTTGCTCAAAAAATGGCTGTCACCTTTCTGGTGAGCATGCAATATCGCGCAACCCAGTGAAAACCCTTCGTGGTCTCTCGTGGTCTTTGTGGTGAAGTAAGTTTTTTAGGATACCTTAGTGAGTGTGTGTACATATTCACCCCGAGTTGTGCTATAACACATCCACTATAGCTTTTACTGGCTTAACCTCCGCTGATTCGCTGTTTTGATTTTTCCCATCGGTTGCGCGCTCCGGAGACAAGTAAATGGCCGCCATTATGCCTTCACAGCAGTCCCCCAATCAAAACCGTCTGCTCGCTGCCCTGCCTGCGGCCGAATACGAACGCCTGTTTTCCCATCTTGAACTGGTGCAGATGCCGCTCGGTGATGTCCTGTACGAATCCGGCGGCCAATTGCAGCACGCCTATTTTCCGACCACCGCCATCTTGTCCCTGCACTATGTCATGGAGGATGGCGCATCGTCCGAAATCGCGGGCGTGGGCAATGAGGGCATGCTCGGAATTTCACTTTTCATGGGCGGCAATACCACGCCCAGCCGCGCCACCGTGCAGACTGCAGGCTGCGGTTATCGGCTGAAAGTGCGGCAGTTAATGGAGGAATTCAATCGTACCGGGGGACGCCGCGGCGGCGCAATGCAAAAATTGATGCTGCGTTACACCCAGGCATTAATGACACAAATGTCCCAAACTGCGGCTTGCAACCGGCATCATTCGGTGGAGCAGCAACTGTGTCGCTGGCTATTATTGACCCTGGATCGTTTACCCTCGAATGAATTGACCATGACGCAGGAACTGATTGCCAGCATGCTTGGCGTGCGGCGTGAAGGCATCACCGAGGCCGCCGGGAATTTACAGAAAGCGGGGGTCATCAGCTACCGCCGCGGCCACATTACCGTGCTAGACCGACCGGGCCTGGAGTCGCGCGTATGTGAATGCTATGCAGTAGTCAAAAAAGAATACGATCGTTTGCTGAGCGATGCGCGCATGCGTCAGGAACCTCCTCCGACCGGCCTTCGCCCTGCTGTACGCGCTGCAAAATTTCCGCCTTATGTGCGATAACACACGGAGAGCGGCAGATTTGATTGCTATGATGAGAATATTTACTTACGCTGATGCCGGTTCGCCTGCCAGACTAATTCAGGCTTTACCCAGACTCATTTACGCTTTACCCAGACTCATTTACGCTTTACCAAGGTAAACCATGCCAAAAAAAATCCGCGATCCTGCCATTCTCAACCCCGCCGCTGGCACGGCGGAGGACGTCACTGAGGTCAAGCGGCGGCAGACATTACTCAAAACCGGCGCTTTGCAGAACGCGATACTCAATAGCGCCAATTTTTCCAGTATTGCGACTGACGAAAAGGGCGTCATCCAGATATTCAACGTCGGCGCGGAACGTATGCTGGGCTACGCCGCCGCCGATGTCATGAACAAGATCACCCCAGCCGATATTTCCGATCCGCAGGAAGTGATCGCGCGCGCAAAAGCACTCAGCAGGGAGCTCGGCACACCCATTTCGCCCGGCTTTGAGGCGTTAGTGTTCAAGGCAGCGCGCGGCATCGAAGATATCTACGAGCTGACCTATATCCGCAAGGATAAGAGCCGCTTTCCGGCGGTGGTGTCAGTCACGGCGCTGCGCGATGCTCAAAACAACATTATCGGCTACCTGCTGATCGGCACCGACAATACCGCGCGCAAGCAGGCTGACGATAAGCTACGCACAGCGTCGCAGTATGCGCGCAGCCTTATCGAAGCCAGCCTGGACCCGCTGGTCACCATCAGTCCCAAGGGCAAGATCACCGACGTCAACGCGGGATCGGTCAAGGTGACCGGTGTGCCACGAGAGAAGCTCATCGGAGCCGACTTCTCCGACTACTTCACCGAGCCCGACAAAGCTCGCGAGGGCTACCAACAGGTATTCGCCAATGGCTTCGTCACCGACTACCCGCTCACCATCCGGCACGAGGACGGTCGTCTCACCGACGTTCTCTACAATGCCTCAGTCTACAAGGATGTGCAGGGCAACGTGCTCGGCGTGTTCGCCGCTGCGCGTGACATCACCGCGCGCAAACAGGCGGAAGCGGCGACCGCCCAGGTTTCTGAACAAGCGCTGGCTACCGCTGCCGAATTGGCTGCCATACAGGGCGCAGTTTCCGCAGCGGCCATTGTCGCCGTTACCAATACAGCCGGCATAATCTTGCAGGTTAACGATAATTTCATACGCATCTCCAAGTACTCGCGGGAAGAACTCATCGGCCAAGATCACCGCCTGGTGAACTCCGGCTTGCACCCCAAGGAATTCATCCGTGACCTGTGGATGACTATTTCCAACGGAAAAGTCTGGCGAAAGGAAATCTGCAACCGCGCCAAAGACGGCTCACTCTACTGGGTAGATACTACGATCACCCCCATCCTCAACGAGCACGGCAAGCCCTTCAAATACATAGCCGTGCGTTTCGAAATCACCGCGCGCAAACAGGCCGAGGAGGCATTGCTCAAGGCAGGAGCGCTACAGAGCGCGATTTTCAACAGCGCCAATTTCTCCAGCATCGCCACCGACGCCAAGGGCGTCATCCAGATTTTCAACGTCGGCGCGGAGCGCATGCTGGGCTACGCCGCCGCCGATGTGATGAATAAGATCACTCCGGCTGATATTTCCGATCCGCAAGAAGTGATTGCGCGCGCCGAAGCATTGAGTCTCGAACTTGACACTCCGATCACGCCGGGCTTCGAGGCCTTGGTGTTCAAGGCTTCGCGCGGCATCGAAGACATTTACGAGCTGACTTATATTCGCAAAGACGGCAGCCGCTTTCCGGCGGTGGTGTCGGTCACGGCGCTGCGCGACGCGCAAAACGCCATCATCGGCTATCTGCTGATCGGCACCGACAACACCGCGCGCAAGCAGGTCGAAGCAGAGAAACAGCGTTTGCTCGAAATTCAGGAAGAGACGCATCAACAACTGCTGCAGACCAACCTCGCCCTGCAGGTGAGCGAAGAAAAGCTCACCGTAACCCTCAACTCCATCGGCGACGCCGTGATCGCCACCGATAATGAAGCGCGGGTGACCTTCCTCAATCCCGTAGCCGAACAACTCACCGGCTGGACGCAGGCAGAAGTCAGCGGTCGTCCGGTGGACGAGGTTTTTATCATCATCAACCAGGAAACCCGGCTACCCGCCATTATCCCGATCATGGAAACCTTGGCGCTGGGCACGACACTGGGGCTGGCCAAGCACACCGTGCTGATTGCGCGCGGTGGCAGCGAGTGCGCCATTGCCGACAGTTGCGCGCCAATACGCAACCGCGATAATCAGGTGATCGGCGCGGTGCTGGTGTTCCGCGATGTCACCCAGGAGTATGCCGCGCAGCAGGCCTTGCGCGACAATGCCGCGCTGATCCAGACCATGCTCAATACCGTGGTGGACGGCATCATCACCATCCAAGCCCGTAGCGGCATGGTCGAGACTGTCAACCCGGCTGCCGAGCGCATGTTTGGCTATCGCGCCAGCGAAATCATCGGACAAAATTTCAGCCTGCTGATACCCGAACTTGATCAGGATCAACGCAATGGTTCGCTCGAATATTACAGCGCCAGCGATGAGGCACGGGCCAAAGGACTGGGGCGCGAGGTCATGGGTCAGCGCAAGAATGGCAGCCTGTTCCCGATGGAAATTGCGGTCAGCGAAATGTGGCTGGGTGGCCAGCGTTACTTCACCGGCATCCTGCGTGACACCACCACACGCAAGCTGGTGGAAGCAGATCGGGCGCTGCTCGATCAGGCCTTGCAGGAAAAAAATGTCGAGCTGGAGAGCGCCCGCTTCGTGGCAGAAAAAGCCAATCTGGCCAAATCGGTTTTTCTATCCCGTATGAGCCATGAGTTGCGCACCCCGCTCAACGCCATTCTCGGTTTCGCCCAATTGCTGGAGGTCGGCTCGCCGCCGCCGACACCGGCCCAGATTGTCCGGCTGCACCAGATTATCAAGGCTGGCTGGTATCTGCTGGAGCTGATCAACGAAATACTGGATCTGGCGGTCATCGAATCCGGCAGGCTATCATTGTCACGCGAGCCGGTATCGTTGTTTGAGGTGATGCGCGAATGTCAGGCCATGATCGAACCGCAGGCGCAGAAACGTGACATTCATCTCAACTTTATGCCCTTCGACCCCAGTTTGTATGCCAATGCCGATCGCACCCGGGTCAAGCAGGTGCTGATCAACCTGCTGACCAATGCGATTAAATATAACCGCGAGCATGGCACGGTCGAGGTGCAATGCACCAGCACCACAGACCGCATCCGCATCAGCATCAAGGACAGCGGTTTGGGATTGCCCCCGGAGAAGCTGCTGCAACTGTTTCAGCCTTTCAACCGTCTCGGGCAAGAGAGCGGCAGCGAGGAAGGCACGGGCATCGGCCTGGTGGTGACCAAACAACTGGTCGAGTTAATGGGCGGCACCATCGGCATGAAAAGCACGGTAGGCCTGGGCAGCGAATTCTGGATCGAACTGATACGCGAAGAGACGCCACAACTTTCCGCTAGCCGCAACCTGGCGACAGAACCTGCGCGGCACATCACCGGCGGCAAGGCGCAGCGTTCTCTGTTGTACGTGGAAGACAATCCGGCCAATCTGATGCTGGTCGAGCAAATCATCGCCGGACACCCGCACCTGAATATGCTGAGTGCGCGCGATGGCAATCTGGGCGTGGCCATGGCACGCGCCCATCTGCCGGACGCAATCCTGATGGACATCAATTTGCCCGGCATCAGCGGCATCGAAGCGCTGAAAATTTTGCGTCAAGACCCGCTTACGGCACACATTCCAGTGCTTGCCCTCAGTGCCAATGCCATGCTGCACGATATCGAGAAGGGACTGGAAGAGGGATTCTTTCGCTATCTCACCAAACCAATCAAGGTCAATGAATTTTTGATTGCGCTGGACGAAGCTCTGGAGTTTGCCGAGGCGGCGGTAATCAACACCAATAAAACTGGAAAATCATGATCATTAACGAGCAAGAAATTCTGAACGCCAGCATTCTGATTGTGGATGATCAGCAATCCAATGTGCTTCTGTTGGCGGAAATGTTGCGTGAAGCCGGTTATGCCAGCGTCGCCTCAACCAATGACCCGCATGAAGTCTGCGCACTGCATCGAAAAAATCACTACGACCTGATCCTGCTTGACTTGCAGATGCCCGGCATGGATGGGTTTCAGGTGATGGAAGGTCTCAAGGAAATTGAAACGGATGACTATCTGCCAGTGCTGGTGATCACCGCCCAACCGGGGCACAAGCTGCGCGCACTGACTGCAGGCGCGAAGGATTTTGTCAGCAAGCCGTTTGATCTGATTGAGGTGCAGACGCGCATTCATAACATGCTGGAAGTGCGGCTGCTGTACAACAAGCTTGCAAATTACAACAATCTGCTGGAGCAAATGGTACTGAAGCGCACGTTTGAATTGCGTGAAAGCGAAGCGCGTTTTCGCCGCCTGACCGAACTATCGTCCGATTGGTATTGGGAACAGGATGCCAACGGTCATTTCACCAAAATTTTTGGCCCGGTACTGGAAATGCTCGGCATCCGGGTGGATGACGCGCTCAACGAAACCAGAGATGAACATGGCGCGCAATGGGATGAAGCCGAGCGCAAATTACTGGAAGCCAACCTGGCTGCCAGAAAACCGTTCCTGGATTTCGTCTATAGCCGCACCAATCCCAATGGCACACGCCAATTTTTAATGGTCAGCGGAGAGCCCATGTTTGATAGCTCCGGCGGCTTTACCGGCTATCGTGGAATTGGCAAGGACGTGACCGCTTCGATGGAATCCAAGCAAAAATCGGTGCGGAATCCGTAGCGCTGGAATCTGTGGAGATAGTCTGGCTCAACACAAATATTCTATACTGAAGGTGGATTGATGAATCGGCTGCATCCTCCCAGCGTCGTTAGATAGTCAGAATTAAAAAAATACTTATGGAAACCAGGGATCTGCTCCGGCACCAGATAATTCAAGATGTAACAACACAGCACACCGAGCAAGCAGCGGTTGCTGCGGTTAACTTATGGGAGCAGATGGCAACCCAAATCATCTCGCTCGTGGGAGAAGGCGGTTTCAATTCACTTTATGACAGAAGTGTACGCCTTACCCAGCCAACATTCCCCTGGCTCGCAGCCAACTCGCAGTCAGCACTGACCGATCACCATTTCAAAGGATTAAACATGCGCTTTGAAGGACAAACGACAGCGCAAATCAGTGCGGCAAACTGTCTGCTGCTAATCACTTTCACCGACATCCTGGCCTCATTAATCGGCGAGGAATTAACCATCAGCATTTTACGTTTGGCCTGGAGCAATGTCGCTTCCGACCGTGCCGGCAAGGAGTATATAAATGAGTAAAAAGGTAGCGATACACCGGCTCCCAACGGGTGTGCCCGGTCTGGACAACCTGTTGGGCGGAGGCCTGCCGGAATTCTCGTTCAACCTGATTGCCGGCACGCCGGGCAGCGGGAAAACAACGCTCGCTCAGCAGATCATGTTCTCGCTGGCCAACCCGGAAAATCGGGCATTGTTTTTTACGGTGCTGGGAGAACCGGCATTGAAAATGCTCCGCTACCAACAGCAATTTTCGTTTTTTGACCACGATAAAATCAATGAATCAATCCGCTTCGTTAACTTGTCCGCAGACCTGATGCAGGGAGATTTTAGCAAGGTGTTGTCACGTATTACCGAAGAAGTGAAAAGCTTTGATCCCAGCCTTGTGTTTGTGGATTCATTTCGCTCAGTTGTGCAGACAGCGGAGCAGATGAATCAGGGCGCGTCCGAACTGCAACGGTTCGTGCAGAAACTGGGTATGGAAATGACCAGCTGGCAAGCAACCACATTTTTAATCGGTGAATATCTGATCCCGGAATCCGAGTCCAGCCCGGTCTTTACCGTGGCGGATGGCATCCTGTGGCTTTCGCAAAATGTGCAGCGCAATTCCATGGTGCGCAAAATGCAAGTGGTCAAAATGCGCGGTCAGGCGCAGGCACCGGGCTTGCATACGTTCCGAATTAGCGATGCCGGGATCCATGTTTTCCCGCGGGCGATTATCCAGCCGAGCGCAACACCTGGATCAGCCGTCAAGTTGTTTACTGGAACGGAACGTGTCTCCATGGGGACACCCGGCCTGGATGAAATGCTGGGTGGCGGCTTGCCGGCTGGATATTCGATGCTCGTGGTCGGGCCATCCGGCTCCGGAAAAACCATATTGGCTACGGAATTTCTCGCCGAAGGTGTACGCCGGGGCGAACCCGGTGTGATTGCAGCATTCGAGAAAAGCCCCAGCCAACTGTTGAACAGCAAACTGGCCATGCTGGTCAAGGCCGGGCAAGTGGGGGTGATAGACACGCGTTCGCTGGATTTATCCATTGATGAAACCTTGCACGATTTGATAACAATGATTAACCGGATGCAGGCAAAGCGTGTCGTCATTGACTCCTTGTCCGGATTTGAGCTGGCTCTGGCACCCGAGTTCAGCGAAGAATTTCGCGGATCGCTGTACCGAATGGTTGCCGAGCTGACCAGCATGGGCATGACCATATTAATGACCTCGGAACTGGAAGACCGCTACAACGATTTGCGCTTCAGTCCGTTTGGAAGCGCTTTCCTCGCTGATGCCATTATCGTGCAGCGTTATGTCGAAATTGCGGGTCAATTCAAGCGTGTCTTCTCGGTCGTTAAAGTCCGTGGCAGCCAGCACAGCAAGGATATTCGATTGTTTGAAATCGGCGACGACGGCATCATTATTGGCGAGGCCTTGACTGAATACAGCGGAATCATGTCGGGCCGACCGACGATTCGTCCGTAGCTCAAACGATCGGGTGATGGAGAAGAAAAATGAACGGAAGTGACAGTGTCGGCGGTGCTAATGGCGACGCTTCGAATTCACCAGGCGCGGCCAGACAGGACAAAAACAGGTTTCCAACCGGCGCAGAGGCGGTAACAAGCCGCGAGAAAGTAGCCACCGCACGAGAAGGTGCAGCCGACTTGCGCGAAGGTGCAGCCGACTTGCGCGAACAGGAAATTCACGCGGTTGAAAAGACGCAGGCAGCCTCCAACGATCACATGCAAATGTTGCAGCAAGCGAACGAACGCCTGACCATCGCTACCATTGAAGCACAAAAACTGGCAGAGCAAGTCAAAATTGCGACAGATCAGATGGAAAGCGCCAAGCTTGTGGCCGAAAAAGCTAACCTCGCCAAATCGGTTTTTCTATCGCAAATGAGCCATGAGTTGCGCACGCCGCTCAATGCCATACTCGGCTTTGCCCAATTGCTGGAGATCGGCTCGCCGAAGCCTACGGAAGCCCAGGCGGTCAGACTGCATCAAATTATCAAGTCTGGCTGGTATTTGCTGGAACTGATTAACGAAATCCTTGATCTGGCGATAATAGAGTCCGGCAAGCTTGCGCTGTCGCGCGAGCCGGTGTCATTGCTTGAGGTGATGCGCGAATGTCAGGCCATGATCGAACCGCAGGCAGAAAAACGTGACATTCATCTCAACTTTAGCTCCTTCGATCCCAACTTGTATGCCAATGCCGATCGCACCCGGGTCAAGCAGATACTGATCAACCTGCTGAGCAATGCGATTAAATATAACCGTGAGCATGGCACGGTCGAGGTGCAATGCAGCAGCACCACAGACCGCATCCGCATCAGCATCACGGACAGCGGCTTGGGATTACCCCCGGAAAAACTGATCCAGCTCTTTCAGCCGTTCAACCGTCTCGGTCAGGAATCTGGCGGCGAGGAAGGCACGGGTATCGGACTGGTGGTAACCAAGCAACTGGTCGAATTAATGGGCGGCACCATCGGCATGAAAAGCACCGTTGGCCTGGGCAGCGAATTCTGGATCGAACTGATACGCGATGAGTCGCCGCAATTTGCCGCTGGCCATAAACGGCTGACAGAGCGTACACAAACAATATCGGGAAACTTGGCGCAACGCAGCCTGCTGTATGTCGAAGACAATCCGGCCAATCTGATGCTGGTCGAGCAAATCATTGCCGGACACCCGCACCTGAATATGCTCAGTGCGCGCGATGGTAATCTGGGCGTGGCCATGGCGCGCGCCCATCTACCGGACATGATCCTGATGGACATCAACCTGCCCGGCATCAGCGGCATCGAAGCCCTTAATATCCTGCGCCGCGATCCGCTTACATCACACATTCCGGTGCTTGCCCTCAGTGCCAATGCCATGTTGCGCGATATTGAAAAGGGACTGGAAGAGGGATTTTTCCGCTATCTCACCAAACCGATCAAGGTCAATGAATTTTTGATTGCGCTGGACGAAGCCTTGAAATTTGCCGAGGCACAGCCACCATCAATAACAAACAAGAAATTCTAAGTGCCAGCATTCTGATTGCGGGTAATCAGCAAGCGAATGTGCTGCTGGCGCAAATTCTTCGAGTTGACCTTGCACCAAATTTTTTAGCTCAGCGCTGGAAATGCTTGGCATCCGGATGGACGACGCGCTCAACAAAACCACATATGATCAAGGCGCACAATGGGATGAGGCCGAGCGAAAATTACTGGAAGCCAACCTGACTACCAGAAAACCGTTTCTGGATTTCGTCTATAGCCGCACCGATCCCAACGGCTCGCGCCAATTTTAATGGTCAGCGGAGAGCCCATGTTTGATAGCTCCGGCGGCTTTAGCGGCTATCGCGGTATTGGCAAGGATGTGACGGCCAGCATGGTAGCCGAGCATCAATCCTCCTAGCGCTTGGGGCGAGTGATACCAATTCCCGATCAAAGGGACATTTATCCTAAAAACCGCAGTTGGTATGCTTCGACTTCGCGGCAAACCCCGCCGCTACGCTCAGCACGAACGGAAATATGGACTCACCCGATGGGTAACAGGCCG
>JAYUTK010000038.1:0-18966 GCA_043755195.1 Gallionellaceae bacterium | reverse complement strand
CTCGCGGCGCAGTTGATCGAAAAGCATCCTGAATACCATGATTTACTGGCGGATCCGGATCGGCATCAAGACCGGGACTACGCGCCGGAACAGGGGGCGACCAATCCTTTTTTGCACTTGATGATGCACCTCACAATCGAGGAACAAATTTCCATTGGGCAGCCGCATGGCATTCGCGCTCACTTCCACAGGCTCGTCGCACATTATGAATCTGAACATGATGCACAACACCATATGATGGAGTGTTTGGCCGAGATGATTTGGCAGGCGCAACGCAATGGCACGTCGCCAGATGCGGCAATATATTTAGCATGTTTGGAGAAAAAATAGTGGCTAACCGATTAATCTATGATCCGTCTTTCCCCCGGGGTTAGGGTTAGGGTTAGGGTGAGCGCAGGGGGGTGGCCTTTAGTTGAACATGGAATCAGTGAATATGCCTATATAATGGTCGTCAATCGAACCAACCATTCGGGTGTGATCGCTACCACTTTGGCTTCAAGATATTTGTCCGCGCCAGTCAGCATCAATATGCCGAGTACCAGCATGAACAACCCCAACAGTTGCTTTCCCCTTCCGCCTATCAGTAGCAATTCCCCCCGAAATTTTTGAATGCCTTGGCGCGAGAGCATACCCAAGGCAATAATGGGCAAAGCAGCACCCAAGCCGAACAGCAACATAACCAGCGCGACTTGAGTGAGTTGCTGCCCTTGGCTGGCCAAGCCAATTGCTACTCCTAAAGTAGGACCGACGCAGGGACTCCATGCGATACCCAGCAGCAGACCAAGCATGAACTGGCCGCGCAGTCCTTCGGGGTTAAAAGTCGCAGCCCAATTATTGCCTGCATTGCCGATTCCTATTGTTGCGTATGAGAAGCGTTGTTGCAGTCGAGTTGATAGCAGCATCAGACCGAACAGGATCAGCAGAATGGCGGAAACCATGCGCAACGCATCGGGGGCAATATTAAACATTTGCCCCAGGCTCGCCAGTATTGTGCCAGCAGTAGCAAAAGAAAGCGCCAAGCCAGCACCCAGTGCCACGGATGCTAATTTGTTCTCCGCCATAGCACTACCTGGCAAAATGGGGATGAGTGGCAGTACGCAGGGAGACAGGGTGGACAGGCTTCATGCCGCGAATACAGATGAAATAGAGAAAATGGAAATGAGAAGAAAATTCCGTAAAAGTTTTAACATGAGATTATTTCCTTGTGGTTAAGTTATGGGCAGCTACCATATACGGTCATAGTGTTGCCGCTATAATGGCGACCTGTTCAAACCCGCGTCGAGCAAAAATGCAGCCCAATTACCAAGCCAAAGAAATCGAAGCAACAGCGCAACACTACTGGGAAGCGCAGCAAGTTTTCCGTGCCGTTGAACAGGGTGATAAGCCTAAATACTATTGTCTGTCCATGTTCCCTTACCCATCGGGCAAGTTGCACATGGGGCATGTACGCAATTACACCATCGGCGATGTGCTCAGCCGCTACCATCACATGAAGGGCTACAACGTCATGCAGCCTATGGGCTGGGATGCCTTCGGCTTGCCCGCTGAAAATGCCGCGCTGGCCAACAATGTACCGCCTGCCGCGTGGACGTATTCCAACATCGAGTACATGAAGCAGCAACTGAAGTCGCTCGGGTTGGGCGTGGACTGGTCGCGTGAAGTAACCACCTGCAAGCCGGATTATTATCGCTGGGAGCAGTGGCTGTTCACGCGCCTGTTCAAGAAGGGGGTGATCTATAAAAAAACCGCCTTGGTTAATTGGGATCCGGTGGATCAGACAGTGTTAGCCAACGAGCAGGTTATAGATGGGCGAGGTTGGCGCTCCGGTGCGCTGGTAGAGAAGCGTGACATCCCGATGTATTTTTTCCGCATCACCCAATATGCCGAAGAATTGCTGACCGGCCTAGACACACTGGGTGGCTGGCCAGAGCAGGTCAAGACCATGCAGCGCAACTGGATAGGCAAGAGTTTTGGTGTGCGCTTTGCCTTTCCTTACGCGCTTGATGGAAAAAATGGAAATCTGTGGGTCTATACCACTCGCGCCGATACTATTATGGGCGTAACTTTTGTTGCTGTTGCTGCCGAACATCCATTAGCAACGCTTGCGGCAAAGAACAATTCTGAGCTTGCTGACTTCGTCGAAGAATGCAAGCGCGGTGGCGTAGCTGAAGCCGACATTGCGACAATGGAGAAAAAGGGAATGCCGACCGGCATTAAAGTCATCCATCCATTGACGGGCGAGCAAGTGCCGGTGTGGGTCGGGAACTATGTGCTCATGGGGTATGGCGAGGGCGCAGTGATGGCCGTGCCAGCACACGATGAACGCGATTTTGGTTTTGCCAAGAAATATAATTTGCCGATCAAACAATCTATATCTGTAAAAGATCGGGGCTTCAGTGATGCCGCCTGGCAAGAGTGGTATGCCGACAAAGAGCGTGGCGTGTGCGTGAACTCCGGCAAATATGACGGCCTGAATTACGAACAAGCGGTAGATGTTATTGCCGCTGATCTGCAAGCAAAAGGCCTGGGAGAAAAGAAAATTCAGTTCCGTCTGCGTGATTGGGGTATTTCGCGTCAGCGCTATTGGGGTTGTCCCATTCCCATCATTCATTGCGCCAAGTGCGGCGATGTGCCAGTGCCGGACGATCACTTGCCTGTGGTGCTGCCAGAGAGCGTGGTGCCGGATGGTGCGGGCTCACCGCTGGCCAAGATGCCTGGGTTTTATCAAACCACTTGCCCGCAATGTGGCAGCGCGGCTAGGCGCGAGACTGACACCATGGATACTTTCGTCGAGTCATCCTGGTATTACGCGCGCTACGCTAGCCCGAATTGTGCAACTGGTATGGTAGAGAAAGCACATGCGCAACATTGGCTACCGGTGGATCAATATATTGGTGGTATCGAACATGCGATTCTACATTTGTTGTATGCGCGATTTTTTCATAAGCTGATGCGGGATGAGGGGCTTGTGCCGGGCGACGAACCATTTACGAATCTATTGACGCAAGGCATGGTGATCGCGCCGACGTTCTATCGCGAACAAAGCAATGGCAAAAAACTATGGATCAACCCTGCTGATGTGGATGTAAAAACGGATGAGCGCGGACGGCCAGTCGGGGCAACGCTACGTGCCGATAGCCAGCCAGTCATTATTGGCGGCACGGAAAAAATGTCCAAGTCCAAAAATAACGGTGTAGATCCGCAGGCCATCATAGATCAATATGGCGCGGACACTGCGCGTCTATTTACCATGTTTGCCGCGCCGCCCGATCAGCAGTTGGAGTGGAATGACGCGGGGGTGGAAGGAGCGGCACGCTTCCTGCGCAGGCTATGGAGCTTCGGCGTGAAGGTCGGCAATGGCGGCGGCACTGCAATAGAAGCCGGCGCACGACAAGCTGCGCGTTTTGAAATTCATTCGGTGCTCAAGCAGGCCAGTTACGACATGGCAAAACACCAGTTCAACACCGTGGCTTCGGCGGCGATGAAAATATTGAATGCCATGGAACGGCTGGACAGTGTGCATGATAGGGTTGTAAAAGAAGGGCTTTCAATTTTATTGCGTCTGCTGGCACCGATTGCGCCGCACATCTCGCACCAGATGTGGTGTGATCTCGGCTATGGCGACAACATTCTGGCTGCTCCGTGGCCTCAAGTGGATGAAGCCGCGCTCGTGCAAGATGAAATCGAGTTGGTTATTCAGGTCAACGGCAAGCTGCGTGGTAATTTGCGTGTCGCCAAAGATGCCGACAAAGCCTTGCTGGAGCAACTGGCCTTATCGCACGACGCAGTACAAAAATTGCTGGCGGGTGGCACAGCGAAAAAAATTATTGTGGTGCCAGGGCGTTTGATTAACGTGGTGATCTGAGCGGATAAAATGACCCGTATCATCTTAACAACATTGGCGTTCGTTTTATTAAGTGCATGTGGCTTTCATTTGCGCGGGCAGAGTGCGTTTGCCTTGCCGTTTCAATCTATCTATATTCAATCGGCCAGCGATTACACGCCTTTTGTTGGAGAGATGAAACGCGCCTTGCAGGCTGCGGGTGTGCAGCTTGCCGATACGCCGGATCAGGCACAACTGATATTGCATATTGTTTCTGAAACAACGGGCAAGCAGATTCTTTCGCTGAGCGGCGCGGGTCGTGTGCGCGAATTTCAATTGCGTTTCAACCTTTCATTCCGCGCCTACGATTCAAAGCAACAAGTCTGGTTGCCCGCCGCAGAAATTGCGCTGCTGCGTAACTTGACCTATGACGATGCACAAGTTCTGGCCAAGGAACAGGAGGAAGCATTGCTCTACCAGGATATGCGTAATGATGCGGTGCAACAAATGTTGCGCCGCCTGAACCACGCCCAGCCGCTAGCAGCCCAGCCATGAAACTCTCAACCGACGATCTGCCGCGCCACCTCGCCCGAGGTCTTCAGCCACTCTATGTCATTCATGGCGAAGCTTCGCTGCCAGCAATGGAAGCGGCGGATGCCATCCGTGCCGCAGCACGAGACACGGGCTATAGTGAACGTGAAGTGTTGCTAGTCGAGAGAGGTTTTAATTGGGCAGAGTTACGTCATAGTACACAAAGCCTGTCGCTGTTTTCCACGCGCAAGTTGGTGGATATTCGCATTCCCACGGGCAAGCCGGGCGTGGAAGGGGCGCAGGCATTGCAGGATTATTGCCAGCATTTAAACGCCGACACCATTACTTTAATCTCGCTGCCGCGCCTGGATAAAGCCGCGCAAAACAGTAAATGGTTCACCGCACTGGCCGAGCGGGGAGTGCTAATTTCTGCCGATGAGATAGCGTTCAACGCACTGCCAGACTGGATCGCCCAGCGTTTAAAAAAACAAGATCAGTTTGCAGAGACAGATACGTTGCTATTCCTGGCTGAAAAAGTAGAAGGGAATTTGCTGGCCGCACATCAGGAAATCCAGAAACTTGCCCTGCTGTTTCCCGCCGGGCAGCTTTCATTTGAACAGGTGAAAGATGCGGTGATGGATGTATCGCGCTACGATGTATATCAATTGTCGGAAGCCATGCTGGCGGGCGACGCGGCACGTTATGCGCATATTCTGGATGGCTTGCGCGCAGAAGGTGCGGCTACGGTGCTGGTTCTATGGGCTTTGGTAGAAGATATTCGAGCGCTGGGCAAAGTAAACAGTGCCATGCAGCGCGGCGACAATGTGGCTACTGCCCTACGCGATGCGCGCGTGTGGGGCGCACGCCAAAAGCCTATAGAGCGTGCGCTAAAGCGCTTCAGCCCGGCATTAGCCGAACGCGGCCTGCGCCAAGCCGCGCTGATAGACAAGGTCATCAAAGGCTTGCGTCCGGGCGATGTGTGGGATGAGTTGTTGCAACTGGGTATGCGCTATGTTCATCCACAGGTTCAGGCGAAATAAACATGGACGACATTCTTCTAGTCATCACTAACTTGCCCGACCGCGAAAGTGCTAAACGTGTGGCCGATGCACTGATCGAAAACCGTGCCGCAGCTTGCGTTAATATATGGGCGCAATGCACCTCGGTCTATCGCTGGCAGGGTAAAGTAGAAACGGCCAATGAAGTGCCGTTGCTGATTAAAACTACGCGCGAGGCTTATGTGCGTGTGGAAGCCATCATTTGCACGCATCATCCCTATGAACTTCCAGAGATCATTGCTGTCCCTGTATCTGCTGGCTTGCCTGACTATTTGCAATGGGTAAGCCAAGAAACTCATGTGTCTGTCGAGTAACAGCCAGTTATATAACAACCCGCCGCGCCACATTAAGGTATTAACAAAATGAAAATGATACGCTTTGCACTGTTGCTATTGCTGTGTTGTGCCGCGACTCCTGTGGTTCATGCGGAAAGCTTCCTGGAGCGCTTGCCCTTGCTGGGCGGTGCCAAGCAGCCCAAATTTTTACCTGCCGATCAGGCATTCGGCATCAGCGTTAATGTGCGCGATGGACACACGGTGCTGGCTGATCTGAAGATAACACCGGGCTATTATTTATATCGCGACAAGACCGCTTTCACCATTAACCCAGAGTCCGCCAAGGCGGCGGGTGTCAGAATTATCAAAGTCACCTTGCCGCAAGGTGAGATGAAGCAGGATGCCAATTTCGGCAATGTGCAAGTATTTCATCAGTCATTCCAGGCGGAAATTACCTTGGAGCGAATCAGCAAAGCCGCACAGACCATCCTGCTAGATACGACCTATCAGGGGTGCAGCGACCAAGGCTTGTGTTATCCGCCGAGCGACAAGCAATTGAGTATCGCGCTGCCTGCGGTTACGCAGAACATAGCTGCTCAGCCAACCGCGAATGTCGGCGCAACGCTTGCAACACCGCAACAGCCTGTTACCACGGCCACTTACGAAGAGCCACAAAATGAAAATTTACAAATTGCTCGGCTATTCAAGCAAGGGAACTATTGGCTGATTGTATCGTTCTTCTTTGGTGCCGGATTGCTGCTGGCCTTTACCCCCTGCATGTTTCCCATGATACCCATCTTGTCCGGGATCATCGTCGGGCGTGGCCATCATCTGACTAAAATGCACGGATTTATTTTATCGCTGGCGTATGTGCTGGGCATGGCCTTAACCTACGCGGCAGTGGGCGTAGCTGCCGGGCTGTCCGGTACGCTGCTGACCAATGCCCTGCAAACTCCTTGGGTGCTGGGGAGTTTCGCAGGGGTATTCGTGTTGTTATCGCTAGCCATGTTCGGCTTTTACGAACTGCAATTACCCACCGCACTACAAAGTCGGCTGTCCAACACCAGCAACCGCTTGCATGGCGGACACCTGAGCGGGGTATTTGTGATGGGTGTGCTGTCTGCCATTATTGTAGGCCCCTGTGTCGCCGCCCCACTGGCTGGAGCATTGATCTATATCGGGCAAACACATGATGCCTTGCTCGGTGGCGTAGCGCTATTTGCCATGGGCATGGGCATGGGTCTGCCGCTATTGTTAATTGGCGCTTCCGCTGGAACCTTGCTGCCCAAGGCGGGCGCATGGATGGAGTCGGTCAAGCGCTTCTTCGGCGTACTGCTGCTGGCAGTTGCTATCTGGCTTATCTCCACGCTTATTCCATTAGGCGTACAAATGCTGCTGTGGGCAGTGTTGCTGGTCATCTCAGCCATCTATCTGCATGCCCTCGAAGCGCTGCCGCATAACGCCTCTGGCTGGTATAAATTATGGAAAGGCTTGGGGATATTGGCTTTACTATTCGGCATTGCTTATCTGATTGGCGCTCTCTCTGGCGCACGAGACATTCTGCGTCCCTTGGGCGCGCTGGGAGGCAACACCGTGGCGGCGCACAGCACCTTGCAATTTCAGCGCGTTAAAAATGTGGCAGAGCTCGACGCGAGGCTCGCCCAAGCACGCGGGCAAACGGTCATGCTGGATTTTTATGCCGATTGGTGTGTGTCTTGCAAGGAAATGGAGCGCTTCACTTTTTCTGATAGCCGAGTGCAGGCGCAACTGAAAAACACCTTGCTATTGCAAGCCGATGTCACCGCCAACAACGAAGATGACAAGGCCTTGCTCCAGCGCTTCGAGTTATTCGGCCCCCCGGCCATGCTGTTTTTTGATGCCCAAGGAAAAGAGCAAAGCGAACAGCGCGTGATGGGGTATCAAAACCCTGAGCAATTTCTGCGCTCGTTGCAAAGTGCCAGATTGTAATTCTCAAGCCCCCGTTTTTGTCCCCATAAAATTAAAATTAGTATAATTTCGGTCAACTGCTGGACAATCCCCTTTAATTTCGGCAAACTGTGTGCATGAAAACCATTTTGGTCATTCATGGCCCCAACTTAAATTTGCTCGGCCAGCGAGAGCCGGATGTTTATGGCCGCATCACGTTAACCGAAATTAACAGCAAATTGCAGCAATTGGCTCTGGCGGCGGGCGCAAAGTTGTTATGTTTCCAAAGTAATGCCGAAGCCGCCTTGGTGGATCGTGTGCAATTAGCCCGCGAGGATAACACCGACTTTATTATCATTAACCCCGCAGCCTATACTCATACCAGTGTGGCATTGCGTGACGCATTAGCCGCTGTGGCCATCCCATTTATTGAGGTTCATTTATCCAATGTGTTTGCGCGCGAAGCGTTTCGCAAGGAATCATACTTTTCGGATATTGCCGTGGGTGTGATTAGCGGCTTAGGCGCGACGGGTTATGAGCTCGCGCTGCAATATGCACTAAATTACTCAGCTAGGAGTTAAAAGATATGGATTTACGCAAACTTAAAACCCTGATTGAATTAGTTGAAAGTTCTGGCATAGCCGAACTGGAAATCAGCGAAGGCGAAGAGCGAGTACGCATTACCCGCACCCCTCCGGCCAGCTTACAGCAAGTTCATGCGATGCCGCAGCAAATGGCGGTTGCGCCACAGCAAGCTGCTGTGGCGCAACCCGTTCCGACGGAAGTTGCCAAACCAGCCGTGCCGGAAGGTCATGTGGTTAAGTCGCCCATGGTCGGCAGCTTCTATCGCTGCCCCTCTCCTGGCGCGAAGGCTTTTGTGGAAGTCGGCCAAAATGTAAAGGCCGGCGAAACCCTGTGCATTATCGAAGCCATGAAGCTGCTGAATGAAATTGAAGCGGATCACAGCGGGGTTATTAAAGCCATACTGGTGGAAAGTGGCCAGGCCGTAGAATATGGACAACCACTATTCATTATCGCCTAGCCATGTTTGAAAAAATCCTAATCGCCAATCGCGGTGAAATTGCATTGCGTATTCAGCGTGCTTGCCGTGAGCTGGGTATCAAGACTGTAGCCGTACACTCGGAAGCCGACACCGATGCCAAATATGTCAAGCTGGCCGACGAATCTGTCTGTATCGGGCCCGCTCCTTCGGCGCAGAGCTATCTGCATATTCCAGCCATCATCAGCGCAGCGGAAGTCACTGATGCACAGGCCATCCACCCCGGATATGGCTTTTTGTCCGAGAATGCAGACTTTGCCGAGCGTGTGGAAAAAAGCGGTTTTGTATTCATCGGCCCGCGCCCGGAAACCATCCGCATGATGGGTGACAAAGTTACTGCCAAAAAAACCATGAAGAAAGCGGGCGTACCTTGTGTGCCGGGCGTGGATGGCGCGTTACCTGAAAACCCGGCGGAAATCGTCAAGATTGCCCGCACCATAGGCTACCCAGTTATTATCAAAGCATCGGGCGGCGGCGGTGGACGCGGGATGCGCGTCGTTCACACCGAGGCTGCTTTGCTCAACGCCGTCACCATGACACGCAGCGAGGCACAGGCGGCGTTCAACAATCCCATGGTGTATATGGAAAAGTTTTTAGAGAATCCGCGCCATATCGAATTTCAGATGTTGGCCGATTCCTATGGTAATGCGGTCTATCTGGGTGAACGCGATTGCTCGATGCAGCGTCGTCATCAAAAAATTATTGAAGAAGCACCCGCGCCGCTACTCAGCGCACGGCAGCGCGACAAAATCGGCGAGCGTTGTGCCGAGGCCTGTCGCAAGATCAACTACCGTGGTGCCGGCACGTTCGAGTTTTTGTTTGAAAACGGAGAATTTTTCTTCATCGAGATGAATACCCGCGTACAGGTAGAGCATCCGGTCAGCGAAATGATTACCGGCATAGACATTGTGCAGCAACAGATCCGTGTCGCCGCAGGCGAAAAGCTGGGCTTCAAGCAAAAAGATATTGCCTTTAAAGGCCATGCCATCGAGTGCCGCATCAATGCCGAGCACCCCTACAAATTCACGCCCTCACCCGGCCGTATTACTACCTGGCATCCGCCCGGCGGTCCCGGCATCCGCGTGGACTCACATGTGTATGCCAACTACTTCGTGCCTCCGCATTACGACTCCATGATAGGCAAGATCATTGCCTACGGTGACACCCGCGAACAGGCTATGGCAAGGATGCGGATTGCGCTGTCAGAAATGGCGGTCGAAGGCATAGAAACCAACATCCCGCTTCATCAAGAGTTGCTACAAGACGCTGCCTTCATGCGCGGCGGCACCAGCATTCATTACCTGGAACAGAAGCTGGCCGAGCGCACCAAAGGCAAATAATATGGCCTGGCGCACACTGATAGTGAACGCGGATGCGCGCCATGCCGACAGCCTGAGTGAGGCGCTGCTCGAGCTCGGCGCGCTGTCCGTGGACATCCATGATGCCGATGCGGACACCCCAAATGAACAGGCCATCTTCGGTGAGCCGGGTGAACCTCCTCCCCATCTTTGGTCATATAATCAGGTCACCGCTTTGTTCCCCGAAGCAACACCTTTAGATGCCATCATGCTGCAAGCATCACATGCCATCGGTCTGCAACAGCCCCTAACTTATCGCAGTGAAACTTTGGCTGACAATGACTGGGTGCGCCTGACCCAAGCACAATTTAATCCGATACAAATCTCGTCACGGCTCTGGATAGTGCCTACTTGGCACACCCCTTCCGACCCAGCGGCTATAAACATCACGCTTGATCCCGGCCTAGCATTTGGCACGGGCAGTCACCCCACCACTCGCTTATGCTTGCGCTGGCTTGATGAGCATATTCACGGTGGAGAAAGCGTGCTGGATTATGGTTGTGGCTCGGGCATACTGGCTATTGCCGCGCTCAAGCTGGGCGCAGCCAGCGCCATCGGTGTGGATTTGGATGCCCAAGCAGTGCAGGCCAGCCGCGACAATGCCGCTGCCAATCAGGTCTTGGCAAAATTTTATCTGGCCGATTCTGCGCTACCCATGCCAGCAGATATGGTCGTCGCCAACATATTGACCAATCCGCTCAAACTACTCGCCCCCCTGCTGGCGCAAGTCACAAAGCAAGGTGGCCACATCGTGCTGTCCGGCATACTCAGCGAGCAGGCAGAAGAGGTTGCGACAATTTATGCACAATGGTTTGATCTTGAACCACCCGTTAAAGAAGAAGGTTGGATTCGTTTGAGTGGGATAAAACGATGAGTGCAATCACCCAATGCCCAGAATGCAACACCCGTTTCAAGGCCAGCCAATCTCAATTGGAGGCGCACCAAGGCATGGTGCGCTGCGGTCATTGTCAGGCGACATTCAACGCCATGCAGAATTTATATGACGAGCAACCCAGCCCGCAGCTTTCTTTGCTGACAGATGACGAAGCGTTAGAAGAAAATTATGTGGCTGCGACAGCGATAGCAGAAGAATCATCAGGAGAAACTTCTTCACCCCTCACCTTGACGCAACAATTTTCTGTTGTGAAAACGGCTGATGCAACAGCTAAGACAGGGGGCACAGCCCAGACTAAACTTTATTGGCTGTGGCTGGTAGGTACAATCTTTTTTGCAGTGGTACTGCTGGCGCAAGCCAGCTATTTTTTCAGAGTGGAAATTGCAGCGCGACTCCCTGGAATTAAACCCACACTCACAAGCTACTGTGCTTGGCTTAAATGCACCATCCCCTTGCCGAAAAATGCGGATCTCATCAGCATAGAATCTTCCGACTTGGAAGCCAGCCCCACGCAATCCAGCCTAGTGGATCTCAATGTGATCCTACGTAACCGTGCGCCCTATACCCAAGCCTATCCCAATCTTGAACTCACACTGACTGACATAACAGACCAAGTGCTGGCACGGCGCAATTTTTTACCAGCGGAATATTTGAACGCCGATGAAGATAAAAAACTTGGTGCGGATGAAAAACCCGGTGAGGAAAAAAAGCAGAGTGGCGATGAAAAACAAGGGTTGTTAGCTGGCCGTGAAATTTCTATCAAGCTGCATCTTGATACCACCGATTTGCAGCCAACCGGCTATCGGCTATTTCTGTTCTACCCTAATATAAAGCACAATAGAGCACCTCCTGATAAAGCCAGAAGAGGTTAAGAAATTTGCCGGAGCTATCAAGGGAAGTTTGCGAAGGTTGACTGCGACGGCTTCATAGTCGAATGGCTCGGTATCTATTACTCATCTCTTTTCTAACCACCGCGCCGCATCCAGCGCAAAATAAGTCAAAATCCCATCTGCACCTGCACGTTTGAATGACAGCAAGGCTTCCAGCACACAGGCTTCTTCATTCAACCAGCCATTCTGCGCCGCAGCTTTGAGCATGGCGTATTCGCCGCTGACTTGATATACAAAAGTGGGCGCTTTGAATTCATCTTTAACGCGCCGCAGGATGTCGAGATAAGGCATGCCGGGTTTGACCATGACCATGTCCGCGCCTTCTTGCAAGTCCAGCCCCACCTCCCACAGCGCTTCGTCGGAATTGGCGGGATCCATCTGGTAAGTGTATTTGTTGCCCGCGCCCAGATTGGCGCTGGAGCCGACCGCATCGCGGAAGGGGCCGTAGAAGCTGGAAGCATATTTGGCGGAGTAGGCCATGATGCGGGTGTGGATGTAGCCTTTTTGGTCGAGCGCGGCGCGCACTGCGCCGATGCGCCCGTCCATCATGTCAGACGGGGCAACGACATCAGCGCCGGCTTGTGCGTGAACTTGCGCCTGCTGCACCAGCACGGCGATGGTCTCGTCGTTCATCACATAGCCGCTGGCATCCAGCAGGCCATCTTGCCCGTGGCTGGTGTAAGGATCGAGGGCGATGTCGGTCATAATGCCGAGGTCGGGAAAATTTTTCTTGAGCACGGCTACGACATGTGGCACCAAGCCATCTGGGTTGAAGGCTTCGCGCGCATCTTCGGTCTTGAGCGCTGCGCCAATAA
The DNA here is from genome assembly GCA_043755195.1 of Gallionellaceae bacterium. Classification (GTDB taxonomy): domain Bacteria; phylum Pseudomonadota; class Gammaproteobacteria; order Burkholderiales; family Gallionellaceae; genus Nitrotoga. The sequence goes on along the minus strand of JAYUTK010000038.1, from coordinate 6,335 downwards.
CTGGGAATATGGCCAACATGGGTATGCCCAGCTTGACGCACTCTTCCGCTTGAAAGAGTAATTTATCCAGCGTTTGGCGCTTTACGCCGGGCATGGAGGCCACCGCTTCCTCGCGGTTTTTTCCTTCGAGCACGAATACCGGATAAATAAAATCTGCTGAAGTCAGCGTATGCTCACGCATCAGGTCGCGTGAGAAAGCATCACGCCTCATTCGGCGCATGCGTTTTTGTGGATATTGTCCGAGCGTAGTTAACTTTACATTTGTATTCATAATATAAGCGCCCAATATAGACTATATAAATTTATTTACGATTTTGTGGAACTCATTTCAAATTCCATTATCTGATGTTACAGATGACGCAAGTTATCACCCGTTTCTCCTCCCTGAACGGGTCGTCTTAATCCTAAAAGTTAAGACATTCCGCCCCCAGCTTCCCCCTTTAGCTGGGGGCATTTTTTTTGGCAAACCAGCCCGCTATTATCGCTTCTGCTTCATCCATCCCTATTTTTTTCAGACTGGAAAATAATTGGATCGTGCAATTCGGATAATTATCTGCGCAATGCGATTTAACTTGATTCAGCGTCAACGTTGCCTGCTGGCGGCTGAGCTTGTCTGACTTGGTTAATAATATATGAACTGGCTTGTTGGTGGGCACAAACCAATCCAGCATCCGCACGTCTAATTCAGTCAATGGATGGCGCGAATCCATCACCAGCACCATGCCACACAAGGCTTCACGCGTTTGTAAATACTCGCTCAACAAACCTTCCCAGTGGGCTTTAACATCGGGCGGAACTTTGGCATAACCATAGCCGGGCAAGTCCACCAGAAAACGATGCTCGCCCAGATCAAAATAATTGAGATGCTGGGTGCGCCCCGGAGTCTTGCTGGTGTAAGCCAGGCGCACATGATTGGCCAGGGTGTTAAGGGCGCTCGATTTGCCCGCGTTGGAACGCCCGGCAAACGCCACTTCCAAGCCGCCATGCAGCGGTAGATCGCGTAAATGGTTAACGGTCGTAAAAAAAGCTGCGCGTGAGAATAATCCCATTACCAAGCCGCAAAAATTTTGTCTGCCGCTGCCACGGTAGCCGCGATGTCGGCCTCGGTGTGCGCTGCTGAAACAAAGCCTGCCTCAAAAGCAGAGGGCGCGAGATAGACACCCGCTCCCAACATGGCATGGAAGAAGCGGTTAAAAGCCTCTTTGTTGCCAGCCATCACTTCGTTATAGCTGGTGGGCACAGTGTTGCTGAAATACAGGCCGAACATGCCACCTATGGATTGCGCGCAGAATGGAACATGGTGTTTCTTGGCGCTGGCGGTCAAGCCTTCAGTTAATTGCGTAGCCAGTTGCGCCAGCCGTTCATAGAAACCAGGCGCCTGCACCAGCTTGAGCGTAGCCAGCCCGGCTGCGACTGCCACCGGATTGCCGGACAGCGTCCCTGCTTGATACACCGGACCGAGCGGAGCCAGACATTGCATGATGTCGCGCCGACCACCAAAGGCCGCTGCGGGCATGCCGCCACCCATCACTTTGCCGAGCGTGACCAGATCGGGCTTGATGTTGTAATGGCCGTGTGCGCCTTGAAGGCCGACGCGGAAGCCAGTCATTACTTCGTCCAGAATGAGCACCGCGCCATGTTGTGTACACAGCCTGCGTAACGCCTCCAGAAATTCGCGCTTAGGCGTAATTAAATTCATATTGCCTGCAACTGGCTCGACGATGACTGCGGCAACCTGCGCGCCAATCTCGGCAAAAGCTCGTTCTAATCCCGCGACATCGTTGTAGTCCAGCACGGTAGTCAGCGCGGCGATTTCTGCAGGCACACCGGACGAGCTCGGCTGGCCGAAGGTGAGCGCACCAGAGCCTGCCTTAACCAGCAGACCATCGGAATGGCCGTGGTAACAGCCTTCAAATTTTATGATCTGGCTGCGCCCGGTAAAGCCGCGTGCCAAACGGATCGCGGTCATGGTGGCTTCGGTGCCGGAGCTGACCAAGCGTACCATTTCCAGACTGGGCAAAAGCTTGCATAGCAGCTCTGCCATTTCCAGTTCAGATGCTGTCGGTGCGCCAAAACCCAAACCTTGTGCGGCTGCATCCTGCACTGCCTTGACCACTGCAGGATGGCTGTGTCCGGCGATCATCGGTCCCCACGAGCCAACATAGTCTATGTAGCGTTTGTCATCCGCATCCCACACATAAGCGCCCTGGCCGCGCTTGAAAAACAGCGGTGTGCCGCCCACTGATTTGAAAGCCCGCACGGGCGAATTCACGCCGCCGGGAATAAGGCGTTGCGACTGTTCGAATAAATCCTGATTGCGTGAGCTCATAGCATTTTGTCCTGAATAAAAAGTTTTGAAAAATTTTGTGCTGCAGCAGTAATGTCTGCCGCATTAAATAAATCCGAAATCACCGCTAGCGCATCTGCACCCGCCTGTACCAGTACCGCTCCGTTATGTGCAGTAATGCCGCCTATGGCCACTATGGCGACATCCAATTCGGCACTTGCCTGCCGTAATAAATTTATATCGGCTACGGCTGCATCGGGCTTGATTTGCGAAGAAAAAAACGCACCGAAGGCCACATAATCCGCGCCCGCTTTAGCAGCAGCATGTGCCAAAGCAAGCCGATTATAACAAGAGATGCCGATGATTTTATGCGTCCCTAATATCTGGCGCGCAGCCATGATGTCGGCATCGCCCGATCCTAAATGCACTCCATCCGCCTCCACTTGTGCGGCCAAGTGAGCATCATCATTTACGATAAAAGTAACCGCAAATTCGTGTGTCAATTGGCGCAGCGCCGATGCCTGGGTTAAACGCAATGCAGTCGTGGCCGATTTGTTGCGGTATTGCAGCACCTGCGCGCCACCCGCCAGCGCCAGCTTCGTACGACACAGCAAGTCTGCGGTATCCACGCAGTCTGGCGTGATGGCATACAGGCCCTTAATGCATGAGATTTTGTGGTTCATCCTCTTCATCATCATCCCGCGCCCAGAATAGACGATCGGGAATGTGTTGCCCCATGCCGGGGCGGAAACCGAATTTCAATGCTTGCCAGGTAAACTCCTGCGCTTCTTTAACGGCTTCATGCATAGGCAAACCATTGGCCAGCAATGCGGCAATGGCGGAAGCCAGAGTGCAGCCGGAGCCGTGATAAATATTGGGCAAGCGCTCCCAACTATCGCTGCGTATGAGACCGTGTTCTCCATACAAGGTATTAATCACTTTGGGGGTGTGCTCATGTGTGCCAGTAATCAACACATATTCAGCACCCAACAGCAAAATTCGTTTGGCGCATTCCGATAGGCCGGGATTGTCGGCATCGTTTTCTTCATCCTGAATCAAGCGTCGGGCTTCGATGCTATTGGGCGTGAGTATGGTTGTTTGTGGTAATAACAGTTCACGCAAGGCATCCAGCATTTCTTCGTTAGCCAATTCGTCGCCGCGACCGGAGGCCAGCACCGGGTCAAACACCAGCGGTATGTCTGGGTAATCCGAAATGACTTCGGCAATCGCCGCGATATTTTCCACGCTACCCAACAAGCCAATTTTGAAAGCCATGACCGGCATATCTTCCAGCACCGCGCGCGCTTGATCGGCCACCCACTCGGCATCTATCGGCAGAACATCATCTACTCCACTGCTGTCTTGTACTGTAATGGCGGTAACCACCGTTAATGGATGGCAGCCCATACTGGCAATGGTCAAAATGTCAGCTTGTAAACCGGCTCCACTCGTGGGATCGGTGGCACCGAAACATAGTACGATGGATGGGATGTCGGGCGGAATGCTAGAGTTCATTGTAAAATACGCAATCTAAAGCGCAATTTTAACCGAAATCACCTGCCATGACCTCCAACGCTGAATATAAAACCTATATGTGTCTGATATGCGGCTGGCTTTATGACGAAGCCAGCGGCTCCCCCGATGAAGGTATCCCGCCCTGCACACGCTGGGAAGATGTGCCGATCAATTGGACTTGCCCGGAATGCGGGGCACGTAAAGAAGATTTTGAAATGGTGGAGTTCTAGCAGTAGTCACTGTGATCCGTCACTAGTCATCACGAGTTTAAGGGGAAATAACCATGTTTTATTTTTGGCGGCGCGCACTGCTTTTCCCGTTTATGTTGTCGCTGCTCTCCTTGTTGTTGTGGGCTGTAGCCGGTGCCTTGCCCGCAGCTTTGTTCTTCGGCGTGTTTCTCTTGGTGCATTTATTTTTCTATTTGCGCCAAATGGCCGCGCTCGATGACTGGCTGGCTCACTCTGAGGAAGAGGCCATGCCCGATGGCTCTGGTTTGTGGGCAGAAATATTTTCGCGTCTGAACCGGATGGTACACAAGCACCGCAAAGACCGTGAAAAACGTATAGCTGCATTGCAGCATATGGAGCAAGCCACCTCGGCACTGCCCGAGGGCGTGGTTATTCTGGATGCAACCGATCACATCGAATGGTGCAATCCGATTGCCGAGCAACATTTCGGGCTGGATGGCGCGCGCGACTTGGGTCAGCAAATTACTTATCTGGCGCGCCAACCGGAATTTGTAAATTACCTCAACCAGCATGATTTCAGCGAAGTTTTAATTCTGCGCGGCGCACGGCAGGATGGCCTGGTCTTATCCATCAAGATAGTCGGTTACGGCGAGAGTAAAAGACTGCTCATCAGCCGCGACATTACCCGTTTTGAGCGGATTGAAACCATGCGCCGCGACTTTGTTGCCAACGTATCGCACGAATTCCGCACCCCATTGACTGTGCTCAATGGCTTTGTTGAAACGCTGCGCGACATGCCCAGCCTGGAAAATGATATGGCGCGGCGCGCCCTGCATTTAATGGGCGAGCAGACACAGCGCATGGGGCGCTTGATGGATGATTTGCTGGCGCTGTCTAAACTGGATAGCGCACTGAATGCCTTGCAGGAAGAGGTGGTTAGTCTGCCCGCATTATTGGGTTCATTGCAGCAAGAGGGGCAAGCCTTAAGTGCGGGGCAACATACTCTGCGACTGGAGATGGCAAGCAACTGCTCGCTCATGGGCAACACCGAGGAGTTGCGTAGTGCGTTTGGCAATTTGCTGTCGAACGCCATTCGTTACACCCCGCTTAATGGAGAAATTATGATGCGCTGGGCAGAGCGAGGCGAGCAACTGGTATTCAGCGTACAAGACAGCGGCATCGGCATTGCCCAGCAGCACATTCCACGTCTGACGGAAAGATTTTACCGGGTTGATCACAGTCGTTCGCTTGCAACGGGCGGCACGGGCTTGGGTTTAGCCATCGTCAAGCACGTTGCCAATCGCCATCAGGCTCTATTGGAAATTAGCAGTGAAGAAGGAAAGGGCAGCACATTCAGCATCGCGTTTCCGGCGAAGCGAAAAGTGTTGGCGTAAAAAAGTGTTGAGCTCGGCTCAGTGAAGTATCAACCTCGCTCGAGCCTGCGTCCCAAAAAAATCGGCACATCATTGTGCCGCCTTACAAATTACTGCTGGGGGAGGGGTTCCTGACGCAGCCCCCTTCCATCACCTACTGCGCAAGATAACGCGCCACCTCAGCGCCACTGACTGAGCCAGAAACGCTGCCAGACGACACAATTTTCCGTCGCATTGTATCGTCACAGCTGGACTACGATCAAAGCTGTCATAACCCGCAGAGGTCGCAGCAAAATCTGTAACCACCACTCCTTATGCTACTGAAAGTGTTGTCCATGCTAGCGCTGCTGTTCAACCTAAAAACCGCAGTTGGTATGCTTCGACTTCGCGGCAAACCTCGCCGCTACGCTCAGCACGAACGGAAATATGGACGCACCCGATGGGTAACAGGCCGTTCGCCCTGTTAGTCTGGCTCAAGGCACACCTCATGCGCAGCCTACCCACCGCGCTGAACACGCCCTGGATACTCGACATCGATACCACCATCAAAGTGCTCTATGGCCATCAGCAAGGTGCGGAAGTCGGCTACAACCCACATAAGCCTGGGCGCCCCAGCCATGCACTGCATACCTACTGGGTCGGCAACCTGCGTCTGGTACTGGATATCCTGGTCAGCCCCGGCAAACAGACCAGCGCATCCCATGCACACCTCGGCCTGGCGCGCCAGCTCAAGTGCTGCGCGCATCAACAATTCATCACCCATCATCTATCCAGCGGGCTGACCACCCCCCGCCCGCCCTTATTCAATACATGCGTGTAAATCATCGTAGTGGAAACATCCGAATGACCAAGTAGCTCCTGCACCGTGCGGATGTCATAACCAGATTGCAGCAAATGCGTGGCGAATGAATGGCGCAAGACATGCGGTGTAACCGGCTTGTTTATCTCGGCAAACCTCGCCGCCTCGCGTAC
>JAYUTK010000037.1:0-6166 GCA_043755195.1 Gallionellaceae bacterium | reverse complement strand
GCGATTGCATCTTCGATCAGCGGCACTTGCTGCCCTTCGGCCACTTGACTGTAGAAATCCGCCGCCGACAGGTGTTGAAAAACAGCACCCGCGATACTCGGTTGCGGAGTCGCGAGCATCACTGCCTTTGCCCCGTGCATCTTGATAAGCGAGAGTGTCTGTTGCAGATCGGCGATGGTCTGTTGCTGGGGAACGCGGCGCAGCATGTCGTTGCCTCCCAGCGTTACCAGCACCAGCGCCGGGTCGTGCTGCTCCAGTAGTGCCGGCAAACGCTGCAATCCAGCGCTGCTCGTATTGCCGTTAACCCCGCCATTGATTATCACCCATCCTGTCCGGCTCGCCAGCAGCGCGGGCCATGCTTGTTCAGCGGCCACTCCGGCACCCGCCGTCAGGCTGTCGCCCAGCGCCAGCACCCGGCTGCCGGCAGGCAGGGCTTCCTCTTTGATCTTGCTGCAGGCAACGGCCAGGATGATGGCGGCAACCAGCAAAATAAATTGCCGAATCGAGCCGGCAGCGGATCGGCGCAGGCAATTTGATTGGCAAGGATGACAGGTTGGGCTCATTGCAACGAAATGTACAGCAGCCGGGTTGTTTTGACTATGCCGAGCGCAACCGGAAGCGTGAAGCCGGGGCATTCTTTCATGGCCCCAAGCAAAGAATTTAAGGGGTCAATTTAAGGGGTCGAATTTAAGGGGTCAGCGCCCTTAACCACCACAGCTTCGGGGTCAAGTTGCAATACTGTTCGATTAGCACCCATCCGTTCGCCCTGAGCTTGTCGAAGGGTTATGAATTAGCGGCTGGTGGTTCGACAAGCTCACCACGAACGGTTAAGCGAACAGTATTGGGTCAGGTTGAGCTTAATAGCATAGGTACGAGAAATCTGGACAGGCCCGGCTACTTTTTCTTCGACGTCTCATCGCCACTTATAAACCCGATAGGCCGTTTCTTTTGCGATTCTCGGTTTCCATCAGCTCACTGCACCTGCTTGAATGATTAAGCCAAGCAGGAAGGGGGGATTTTGTCGGGCGCAATGGCTGCGGAATAAACCATTCGAGCTCGATCATGAACTCGCAACGCCGAGTCTGGCCCGATCCCCCTGCCACCCTCGTGGATCCAATTTCCCCTCATCCGCCTGCCAGCGCCTTTCTGGAGATATCAATCAGCGTTTCGATGCCGGACATGCGCGTAAAATTCGGTCGGATAATGAACGCAATCTTGCGGTGAGGACCTGGTTCATTGACATGCACGGCGGACAGCGCTTTATTTTGGGAAATGAGTTGCTCTATGGCCATTGCGGGAATCAAGGTTGTGCCCAGGCCGGCTATCACCATCTGGATCAGCGTATTCAAACTGGTCGCACCAAAGCCCCGATTCGCGGTTTGTTCTGAAATTCTGCACACATCCAGTACATGATCCTTCAGGCAGTGGCCTTCTTTCAATAACATTAAATTACAGTTTTTCAGCTCATTGCCGGAAATCTCATTTTTTTGTGCACGCTTTTCCCGTTTTGTGACCACCCAGTAGAAATCTTCTTGCCAGAATTCCAGGCTCAGCAATCCCTCGCACGGATAAGGCAGAGCCAGTATTGCAGTGTCGATTTTTCCTCTGCGAACCATGTCTACCAGTACATGTGACTGTTCCTCGACTATGGTTAGCTGCGCATCAGGGTATTGCTTATTTAAGACAGGAAGTATCTTCGGCAGCAAATAGGGTGCAATGGTGGGAATAATGCCTATCGTCAGGGGAAATCTTAGAGGGGTCTTCAACTGCTCAGCAAAATCCTGCAAATCTTCGACTTGCAGCATGATATTGCGGGCTTGTTTCAGTACCTCTTCACCGACAGGTGTGACCAGGACCATTTTATTGTTTCTCTCAAATATTTTCAGGCCCAGATCCTTTTCCAGCTCACTCAGAGCGGTACTCAGCGCTGACTGGCTGATGTCGCAAAGCTCCGCGGCTCTTTTGAAATGAAGTGTCTCCTGTACTGCGAGGGCATAGGAGATTTGTTTGATTGAGGGCATTGAATACCTGAGAGGGGTGTTTTTAATGATCCAAATTATAGAACATAAACATTCATACAATCAATTTTACGAATCATTGGCTTGGTTCTATATTCCGAAAGCGCCGTACAACAGAAGTGAACAGGTGCAAGAAGCAGGGTTCTGAATCCGAACAATGACACACTCAAGGAGACTCCAATATGCGTAAGAAACCTATACGATCAATTTCTGTATTAGCGCTGTCTGTATTACTGGGAATCTCATCCAGCTCTATTTTTGCTGCGGTAGATACAAAGTCCAATCAATTCTGGTGGCCTGATAAGCTTGATCTCAGCCCGCTTCGCGCCCACGCTCCAGAATCCAATCCAATGGGCCAAGATTTCGATTACGCCAAGGCTTTCGCGAGCGTCAATATGAAAGAGCTGAAGGCTGATATCAAAAAAACCCTGACCACCTCTCAGGATTGGTGGCCAGCCGATTATGGTACCTATGGTGGCCTGATGATTAGAATGGCATGGCACAGCGCAGGAACCTATCGCATATGGGATGGCCGTGGCGGCTCCGATGGTGGACAGCTTCGTTTTGAGCCACAAAACAGCTGGCCGGATAATGCCAACCTCGACAAGGCCAAGCGACTGCTGTGGCCGGTCAAGCAAAAATATGGCCGCAACGTATCCTGGTCTGACCTGATTATCCTGTCCGGTAATGTTTCACTGGAGTCCATGGGCTTTAAGACCCTTGGCTTTTCCGGAGGCCGTGTTGACGACTGGGAAGCCGACGAGGTGTATTGGGGTTCAGAAACTAAATGGCTGGACAACACCGAGCGCTACAAGGGCGGGAAGTTGGAGAAGCCACTCGCTGCAGTGCAAATGGGTTTGATTTATGTAAACCCGCAAGGCCCCAATGGCAATAATGACCCCCTTGCCGCTGCCCAAGATATGCGTCTGTCATTTGGCCGCATGGCGATGAACGACGAAGAGATTGTGGCTCTGGTTGCCGGAGGACACACCTTGGGTAAAGCGCATGGTGCCAAATCCGGTGATTGTGTTGGTGCTGAACCGGCTGCGGCTGCGATCGAGGAACAAGGATTCGGCTGGAAGAACAAATGTGGCAAGGGAAATGCGGAGGACACCATCACCAGTGGTTTGGAAGGCGCATGGACCTCAACACCGACTGCCTGGTCGATACTTTATCTGGACAACCTGCTCCGGTTCGAGTGGAAAACAACCACCAGCCCTGCCGGTGCGACACAATGGATTCCGACCGATGAGAGCGCAGCAAGCATGGTTCCCGATGCTCACATAAAAGGCAAGCGCCACGCGCCTATCATGTTTACGACGGACATCGCGTTGAAGAATGATCCGGGCTTCCGCAAAATTTCCGAGCGTTTTCTGAAAAACCCGCAAGAGTTTGATCAAGCTTTTGCCAAGGTCTGGTTCAAACTGACACATCGTGATCTTGGTCCTCGCTCACGCTATGTAGGTGCAGAAGTGCCCGGCGAAAATTTTGTGTGGCAGGATCCGATACCCACAGTCGATCACAAGCTGATCAACGATCGTGATATCGCAAATCTTAAATCCATAATCCTTGATTCTGGCTTGAGCACATCTGAGCTGGTCAGAACAGCCTGGGCATCGGCTTCGACTTTCCGTGGATCAGACATGCGTGGCGGTGCCAATGGCGCACGTATACAGTTGGCTCCACAGAATAACTGGGAAGTGAACAATCCCGCCGAGCTGGCCAAGGTGCTGAATAAACTGAAAAGCATTCAGGAGTCGTTTAATAAATCGGGAGGCGGTAAAAAAGTCTCGCTGGCAGACGTGATTGTGCTGGGTGGTGCAGCGGCCGTCGAGAAGGCAGCCAAGGAAGCTGGACACAAGGTAGAAGTGCCCTTCAAGCCAGGCCGCATGGATGCCACGCAAGCGCAAACCGACGTGGACTCATTTGCGGTACTTGAACCTACTGCTGATGCGTTCCGTAATTTCTATAGCCCCAGCTACGGAACACCCACAGAGATGCTGATTGAAAAGGCGGACCTGCTATCCCTGACAGTGCCTGAAATGACGGTGCTTGTCGGTGGCATGCGGGTACTTAACGCCAATAGCGGTGGCTCAAAACATGGCGTATTCACCGACAAACCGGGCGCACTGAGCAACGACTTCTTCGTTAACCTGCTTGACATGTCCACCAAGTGGACCAAGTCATCCCAGGAGGGTGTCTACGAGGGTCTGGATCGTTCTTCGAGCAAGCTTAAATGGACAGCCACCCCGGTTGACCTGATCTTCGGGTCGAATTCTGAGTTGCGTTCAACTGCCGAGTTCTATGCCGCAAACGACGCGAAAAAGAAGTTCGTCGACGACTTCGTGGCAGCATGGACCAAGGTGATGGCACTCGATCGGTTTGACCAGCGTTAATCCCGGTGGGTAATCGTTCACGAATACCTTCGTGAACGATGCAGAACGAAGGCGGTGTTAAATACACCGCCTTTTTTTATGACAAACTGCGGATCAGGTTTAGCCACGATGCACTATCGGAACCTATCATTGCCGCAGGGGAGGGGGGTGATGTGGCAGCGAGAGAATGCATTGTGGCTAGACTTGACCCAGCACTTCGATGACTGATGCCGTTGCGGTATAGCCGGTAGTGCGAAACACGCCGCTCCACGCTCCGCGCAGCTTCCGTGTCAACTATCATGATTTATCTCATGAGTTCGTCTGTTAAGTTGGGATGGTGCATTAATTCGTTTTGCAAAATCAATTGGGCTTCTCCCCTATGATTGATGGCCATATTTATGGGATAAATAACCCGAAGTAATCAAACAGGTCAGTGAACGACTTTCGCAAGGAAAATACTAAAGGCCAGTATTTCTTGCGAACATAACATATATGTGATGCGGACCCCATTAGTTCCCGTTATTCAAGAATTCGTACTTGCTCGGCGCCTCCCTACTTGTTTTTCCAGCGCTCCAGTTTCGGAATACCCCGGGTTAATATCCAGGCCAGAATGCCATTCATTCCATCTCCCTTCATTTCCTGAATGCAATACTTCTGGAATTTTTGCGCGGTATCAATCTCCGGAGGATTGAGAAATTTCCCGTTCTCGTAGCACATGGAACAATACTTGTCGCTTATTGAGCCATCTGCATTGCTTCCCCCCCCCTTTTTTATCCCTATTCATCGGTAACAACAACTTTGACAATTTTTGTTCATGATCAATGGCCTCCTGTCAGCACATAACAACGCAGACCACTTTAGAACTCCCAACCAAAGAATGCAAACTTCTAGTAACAACTATCAATGGCGTCTGGCATGATTCTGCACGGGGCCGTCACCATTGTTCCCAACAGCCGCTATAATACCGCCAACAAAAAAGGAACGATGCCATGCGCCCATCCATAGCCCTGCAAACCCACCGTGAGGCAATCCGCGAGATAGCCTTGCGTCATCGCGTGCTCAATGTGCGCGTTTTCGGCTCCGTGCTGCATGGGAATGACACCGAAGATAGCGACCTCGATCTGCTGGTCGAACCCACATCCGAAACCACATTGATGGACATTGCCAAGATACAAGTTGAGGTGGCTAAGCTGCTAAATATCAACGTGGATGTATTGACGCCGAACGCGTTGCCCGACAAATTCCGCGCGCAAGTGATGACCGAAGCCGTAGCAGTATGAGCAAGGCTGACATCCTGCGCATCCCGGATTACCTCGAGCATATACTTGAAGCGATCGAGCGCATTGACCGCTACCTTGAAGACACGGACGAAGTTGCGTTTCTGAATGACCAGAAAACGCAGGATGCGGTAGTGCGCAATTTTGAAATCATCGGCGAAGCGGCGCACAACATCGAAAGCTACCATGCGAAATTTGCAGCCACTCATCCGGACGTGCCATGGACGGCTGTGTATGCCATGCGCAACCGCGTTGCACACGGCTACTTCAAGGTTGATCTGGACATGATCTGGAAAACTATCCACACCGATTTACCGGAACTGCACGCGCAAATCAAACGGCTGCTCGATCAAATCAAGCAATAGCCAAAACCATCTGTTTTGTTCCATAGTTTTGATAACGCGGATTCAAGTTCGAAGTGCAACAACTGAGGGTTGCTTGGCGTAACGCACTTTCACCCCGAAGAATACTTCATATGGCGTTCTAAATCCCAGCA
>JAYUTK010000036.1:0-50106 GCA_043755195.1 Gallionellaceae bacterium | reverse complement strand
CACAGGGGTCTGTCGAATGATCGAAAACAGGCGCTGGTGGCGGAACATTTGGCACGAAAAAAACAGCAAAAACCTCCACGAAATGTCACTTAGCTCGTAAAAATTAAAATTTGCCCGCAACTGGACTTGCCAGAGTTTGGGAAGTCCAATTCATAGTCGATAAATAGCTTCGTATTCAGCCGCCACCACATTCCAGCCGCGCACGAATTCTGGTGGTGCATTTCGCCGGTCCAGCTGTCTCGCGATGGCTGTCATCCACAGATGCACCGGAGCATCTAACGGCAAAACCTCTCCAGCGTCCGGGTTCACCTGAGCTGCCGCGCCACAGGCATCTGATACCACTACCGGCACACGCGCCGCCATCGCTTCGGAGATCACCATGCCGTAGGGTTCGGCTTTTGCCGGATGCAGCAACACATCTATTTCGCGGAAGTGTTCAGTATCGCTACGCCACCCCAGCAAACGATAGCCGCCCTGCCAGTTGGAAAACAAGTGCCGAACCTCGTGCTCGTTTGTCCCGATCACCCACATCTCAAGTTGTGGGCGTTCACGGCGCAACTGTGCTGCAATTTCAGCCGCCAATGGCAATCCCTTGCGCCGCCACTCCTTGCCGACAAAACCGATGATGCCACCCTTGACAGGGACGCTGTGCTTTGTTCGTATGACACCTTGCGATACGCCCGGAACGACAGGCTGAGTGAGTTTGTGCGCGTATTCCGGATAGTAGTGTGCCAATTTCTGGCGGATAATCGCGGAATTGGGGACGATGCTGTGAGCAACTGCGAGCTCGCGGCGTTCCATGAACAACTGCATAGTCACGCGCAGCGAGATTTTTTTCCACCAGGGTTTGTCGCGCACCGTTGCAAACGGAGGACCATGAAATGTAGTTACGTGGTGCACGCCAACACGTTCATGACTATGGATCAACCAGCCGGGCTGGGGATGCGAGCGCAGCCACTTTTCCACGCGCCTACCAAAGCGCCAGTAATAAAGCCATCGCGGGCGATAGATCATGACGCCTAATTCATGTACCGTGATCCCTTGCGGCGCTTCTGCAACGCAGGTTTCGCACAGCACTTGAACTTGATGGCCGACTTTGGCGAGTTCGCGCGTGGTTTCCCAAACATAGCGCTCCATGCCACCGACCGGCCCGTAGCGCCTCACGATGTGAATAATTTTCATTCTGCCTCAGAAATGATGGGACGCTATTATTGAATGCACGAAATTATTAGTTGCAACCCAAATTTAGAATTACTCTGTATTTCCCCTACTCCATTCGCCGCGCCCTGGCACCGAATCCCAACTTTCGATATCTTCCAGCGGATAGTTATAGCGCAATGCGTAACCCACGCGCCTCAGCTTGCCCAACCAGGAAGCACGCACACAATTGTGAATATTGCTTTCAGTATTCCCGCCATTAGCCTTTCTGAGCGAAGGCAGGTAAAGTCGATGAAATTCGATCTGGGTGACGCCCCACTTCATCACGAAGATGCGGCCGCCAAGATTATGCTTGATGCGTGCAGTGCTCTTGCAGCCGAAATGGTAAAAGCGGCTACCGCTGACGATGCGGAAGTTGCGGCATCCAGCCACCCAGAATTTCATCAGCAGATCGTCATCGCTACTCATGCCCGGCGAAAACTCAAGACTGTATCCGCCGACAATGCTCCACCACTTCTTATGCACTAGGGTAGGCTGCGATGCCGCACCTTCCTTGTCGCCGCGTCCATCCGACTGATATTGCTGCAAGAACTTTTCTTCTTCGAAGGTGGCGGGCGACTCGCCGAAGTTTTGTTGGATGATGTCGTTCCCGCCCCGCCCTGGCTGGATCAAGGTACCGAAGAACAGCGCAAGGTCGGTACCCACCGACTTGACCGCCTCGACAAAAGCCGTGTCCCAGCAGGGCGTTGCCACCATGTCGTCGTTCATGTACAACACCCAATCGTGCCTGGCTTGCGCCACTAGATGATTCACCGACAGGCAGACGCCGACGTTCTTTGTCGTCTGCGTATATTTGATGCCCTGAGATCTGACCCACTCTAGCGAGCCATCCGAACCATCATTCAGGTGCACCAGGATTTCGTGCTCTAATTTGGAATGTTTTTTCAGGCTCTCGATGCAGAGCTTCAAATATGGAAGGTTGTTCCAGCTGGGGATGACGATGCTGAACATTATGTCTACCCTTATCTGATTATCATTGCGCAGTTCGTTCGTCATAATGAATGTTGTAACAAGCCGCTAGCAGTACTGCAACGGTAAAACCATAAAATGCAGTAGCCATAGTCAGATTGAGTATTTCTACAGTCAAACCAAATACAAAAAATCCGCTCACAAAAGCGAGTCCGAGAAAGCCAGCACCCCTGATTGGTGCCAATGCTGATTTCGTCGCCAGCCAGAACAGCCTGAACGGCACAAAGTAGATGGCAAGTATTGCCAACAGCCCGAACACACCCATCCCCGCCGCCTTGGACAAAATGTCGTTGTGCACTTCACCACGCCCATACATGCCATCAAGAGGCGTGAGTTTCCCCGCGTCCACCATGGGCTGCATTTCAAGTGCAAATCCTTCCGGCCCTACGCCTGCGATCGGATGACGTGAAAAAATCTCCACTGCAGCCTTAAATAATCGCCAACGGTTAGTTAAGGAGCTAAATTCTTGATCGAACTTCACGACTTCTGCTTCGAATACATTTATTCGCTGACGGAACTGGGTGTGAAACGAATAAAGCAATGTAAATGTCAGCATCCCTGCGATCAGCATGGAGACGATCATTCGCAGAGAAAGTCTACCAGTCTTGAAATAGATGAATAAGGCAAAAAACACCGGTATCGCCATCCAGCCGCCCCGCGATCCGGAGTCCAACGATGCGGCCAGCCCGGCAATGAAACCGGATACCTTGAAAATACGCAGCAGCAACTTATCGCGCCCTAACCAGTCAATACTAAACAATGACAACACCCCAAGCATCAATTCAAAATCGCCAAAGCGAATCACGTCCATTGTGCTTATCCCCGATCTCCCCCCACCAAAATCTTTTGCCAGTAAATACCCAACAATGGCGGCAGCAGGGAAGGCAAATTGCAATACAAAAAAAATTTTTGGGCGAAGTCGCTGCAACAACAGGAACACTGGTATCGCCAAGAAATAGCGAGTTGCCGCGTCATAGGGATGCCCAGTGTAGTTCTGATGGAAAGTCTGGCTGATGAAGATAGCAACCGACATGGCAACCATAGCTGCCACATAGATCGTCCACTCGCGCCGCCATACCACTGCATTCAATTCGACTGGGCGAACCGCCCATACTAGCAAAGCAAGTAGCAGCATGAACAAAAACACCCCATTCATACCGCCTTTAATCACAAGCATCAGTGTCGGGTAGATCAGCAGCAACAAGGCTGCCGTTGTCTCTACGAAAGAAAAATAAGTTGATTTAACCCTACCGGTCATGCCGCTTCCTTCTGGATCACGCTGTAAATTACTATGTACTCTAATTATGTCC
Organism: Gallionellaceae bacterium; assembly: GCA_043755195.1. Taxonomy (GTDB): domain Bacteria; phylum Pseudomonadota; class Gammaproteobacteria; order Burkholderiales; family Gallionellaceae; genus Nitrotoga. The sequence goes on along the minus strand of JAYUTK010000036.1, from coordinate 46,609 downwards.
GCATTCCATCCGCGAACGAACGATGTGAATTATTTCCATCCTCCCACCGAAAAGATAGTGAGCCGTTATAGAATGTGCACGTTAACCCATTCGATCGAATAAACGAGGATAGTATAGTAAGCGAACCTCAGTCGTTAATGTGGGAAAAGTTGCAGAAATTCCGCACGCAAACCCAACCACTTAGATAAAACATCAGTAGTGTCCGGCAATATTGCCAAGATGGTTATTTAACAACTTGATTAGGAATTGAAAATAGCATGCTTATGGGTGTCACCGACTTGAACATGATTTTTTTGGGAAACGGGGGTTTTCTCCCCGAGGTTTCCCATCATGTATTCAGGCAAGCTGGTGTTCGCGCAACTCATGGAGCATCTACCTCTTCACACATTCCGACGCTGTGTGCAGCGTTACCCTTCCAAATATCCGACCAAAACTTTTTCGCATCTCGATCAATTTCTTTGCCTGGCCTTCGCGCAACTGACTTACCTCGAAAGCTTGCGCGACATCGAAACCTGTCTGCGCGGCAACATTCCAACCTTCATCCACATCACCGACGGCAAGATGCACAAGGTCAATGTGCTCGACATCCTGGTACCCGAAGCTGGCAGCTTTTACATCATGGATCGCGGCTTCACCGACATCGCTCGCTGGTTCACCCTGCATCAAGCGCAAGCGTTCTTTGTCATCCGGGGCAAATCCAATCCGCTCTTTCGTCGCGTCTATTCTCGCACTGTGGACAAGTCCACGGGGCTGCGCTGCGATCAAACTATCGCACAGCTTTATCGTTGCCGCTGGCGGGTCGAACTATTCTTCAAATGGATCAAACAGCATCTCAGGATCAAGCGCTTATACGGCTCCACCGAGAACGCGGTCAAAACGCAAATATGGATTGCCATCGCGGTTTACGTCTTGGTCGCCATCCTGAAAAAACGGCTCAAGACCGAGGCTTCACTTTACACAATCCTACAGATTTTGAGCCTGACTCTTTTCGAGAAAATATCGCTCGATCAATTACTTAAAAATATGGAGATGGAAATTACCATACCGCAAAACAATAACCAACTGAATCTATTCAACTAAATTTCCGGTCACTACTGATAAAACATGTTCTCCATCATCATCCCAACCTGGAACAACCTTGAGCTGCTGCAACTGTGCATTCGCAGCATTAGGCAGAATTCCGCTTACCCGCATCAGATCATCGTGCATGTCAATGATGGCAGCGACGGTTCGTTGGAGTGGATACGCGAGCAGGGCATCATGCACACCGCCTCCTCGCAGAACATAGGCATCTGCCTAGCGGTAAATGAGGCGGCGATGCACGCCACGCAGGATTATATCCTGTACCTGAATGACGACATGTATTGCTGCCCAGCCTGGGATGCAGCGCTGGTTGAAAAACTGCACGGGCTGGATAGCGACCTGTTCATGCTCTCCGGCACTATGATAGAGCCGCGCGACACCCACAATCCTTGCGTGATCGTGCGCGATTATGGCAACGATGCAGACAACTTAGATGAAGCGAGACTGCTTGCAGAGTTGCCGCAACAGCACAAGGAGGATTGGTATGGCGCGACCTGGCCACCGACGCTGGTCAGCAAAAGCTGGTGGTTCAAAGTAGGGGGTTACAGCAGCGAATTTTCTCCTGGCATGAGCAGCGACAACGATTTCTCGATGAAGCTGTGGCATGCGGGCTGCCGCATTTTTCTGGGCGTGGGCGATTCGCTGGTATATCATTTCCAGTGCAAATCCACCGGCAAGGTGAAAAAGAACGATGGGGGCAAGCAGTTCCTGAACAAGTGGGGCATTCGCCAATCGGTATTCGACCACTATTATCTGCGTCGCGGACAACCCGTGTCAGACGCTGCACTTCCCGAACCAGAAGATACTCCGGCTTTCCGCTGGCAAATATTTCGCAGCAGATTGAAACGAGCGCTGGGCTAGTTGATCGGTAAGCGCCCCACAAACCCCGGGCTTGTTGCCTAAATAAAATTTCCGCATTCTTGTGCCCTGTAAAACAAAGCTGACTTGCACCATGCGGTCTACCGTGAAGCGGTTGGTGGCGAACAGTTTTTTTGATGCTGGGTTCGGATAGCTTGAGCGCGTGCGCGACATCGCGGTAAGGCTTTTTAACAGCTTCTTGATGGTCGCAATCAACTGTAGGGACTCAGACATAATGGAAGTATCGAATAGTGATTCTTTTGTGGGCGCAAGCCGAACCGCTGCTGGCGCAATTGAAACAATCAACTGAGGAGAAGAGTGCTATGTTTATACCCGATATTTGGCCGATTTCCGGCCTGCTGGTAGGCACAGCGGTCGCCGTGGCGGCCTCCCCCGTGCAAGCCGCTGACAAATATGTACTTGGCAGGTGCAAAGTATCGAGTCCGGATTCAGGTGCGGAAATTCGTCCAACGTTCCAGAGTTGGCGCTGATGCAGCAGTTGGTGGCGCAGGCGAAGGGCGATGTTGTAGGTTGGGCTTCAGCCCAACAAGTCGGAATGAATTCCGACCTACCCAACAACACACCCAATCCATTCCCCACCCTGCCGCTGGGCGGAGGCATAGGCTTGGCCTTCCTCGGACGTCTGCGCAGCAGCCGCTTTGGCGGCATGAGCATCGCGCCTGACTATGCCACACTCACTACCCAATATGCAGTTTCCGCCAATGCTGCGTTCACCAACCTCAACACCCCCGCAGGCTGGAATACACAGGGCGGCGTGGATATTGCCAGCGGCACAGCCAAGCTCAACGAAGTCTCCACCCGCCAGACCCGCTTGAGTCAGGTGTTCATGGTGGGCGAGCGCGACCGCTACTTGAGCTTCACCTTGTCCGGCACCGCCATCGATGATTTGAACGGCGCACCGGACGACATCGGCCAGCTTCAGGGAGGCTTCAGCGGCAACATGGGCATTGCAAACAACGCCGCGCCGGGCGCAATCACCCCGGGCTGGAATATCCCCTTCCCCAGCCAGAGCCATGCGTGGAACGTGGAGTCTTTGATTAAAGCCGCGTTAAACACCGTCAACCCGATGAGCAAACACATCACACCACCCCCTCTGACCGAGCAGCTGATCGAGAACAATATTGGGTGGGTGACGGGGACGTATTTTGATCCGGATTTCATCTACGTATCGGCTGATGGAAACATGGGTGATGTGATCGAAGTTGATTTGAAAAAACTTGCTGTTGATATCATTGCGCGCGAATTGAAGACACTGCCCAGCGCAGCGGAATTGGCAGAATCAGCCATGACAGCCGATCAGCTCAATGCGCTGACTGCGGCCCGCAATAAACTGATGCTGCCCGATGGTATGAAAAACTTTATTTTGGATAGCAACGACGCCAAGGCCAGCGCCAAGGATGATGCAACACTCAAACTGATCACCGTGTCAGGTGGCGACGGAATCACACCGTACTCGCGCAGTGGTATACACAGCTTGGCTGATGGGGAATTTATCGACACCGGGCGCATGTACTTCGCGCCGAACATCACTCCAGAAGACGAGAAGACCCTGCGCAACGGTGGTGTGATCGCCACCCCAAAATCTACTAGCCTGAACTACCGTTTCGAATACAAGGATGCAGATGGGAAATGGAAGCTGTGTAAAGGCTCGGTCTTTGTTACAGCGAGGGATTATGCGAGCGCAGTTTTTACCGTGTTCTTTGGGGATAGGCCGCTGGATAATCCGGGGTACAGCAAATTCACCCTGCAAGGCAATGTTGGGGTCGATCAAACCAATGACGTGCTGGACGTGTATCGGGTGGAGCAGCGCCTCAAATACCTGGGCTATCCGGCGATGGGGTATGAAAGGTCACCAACCAACAACACCCTACAAGACTTCGACGTGAATGGCGAATTCAAGGAAGAAGAACAAGCCGCGCTCAAACTGTTTGAAAAAGTTGTGCGCTACGGCGGCGCAGATAGCGTGGGTCAGGTGACCACAACATTGGACAGAATAACGGTCGCCAACCGCTACCATATCGACATCGCGTTCACGGTGGTCGTGCGCAATGGTGCAGCCGCACCCATAGTCTGGAACACAGAAAAAATCACTCTTAATGAGAACCTGACCGGCGCAGACAAACTTGCGGCACAGGCCGAGGCCGCAGCCGTGCTGGCGGCGAAGAAAGAGTCGGTGCAGGGCAAGGTGGACGACAAATCGAGCGCAACCTATCAGAAGGCCTTGGACCAATACAACATCGAAGTGGCAAATTCGCAGCGCTTCGACGCGGCCAGCATCGGCGCGGATGGTGTGCTCGGAGTAAATGAAGCCACCTCATTGAACTGGCTCAATGCCTACAACGCGCCGCACTGGATGCAGTTTTTTGAGAGTGTAGCTAATTCAAATGGGCCGACATTCAAAGCCTCAAATGACCAACTGAAAGGATGGACAAGCCAGCAGCTCGGGCAAAATGCACCTGCTGACTATAGGCTGACGGCGGTAGAAGTTTACGGCACAAGCTGGATGTTTGATTTGATGGCAGCAAAAAATTCCGCCGCGCAAGGATTGCACACCAGTAAAAACGCCTTGTTCAATGGTTCAGTGGATGCCAACCTTGGCATAACGCCGAAAGGGGTGGTACCAAACGGCCTGCACAACAGCCATGATCTGGGCATGGCGTTTGATATGGGATTTAGGAATTTTATTCCGCCTGGTACTGGCTCAGGCTCAGCACAAAACGTTAACGAAGCACTGAAAGTAGCTGTTCAAAGTCTGTCTCCCGTTTCCTGGAGTATTGCCAATGCAGTGCTATATTCCCAGCCGCCAGCTTCACAGTTGGCAGCAGATCAGTTGCTGGCACTCTCTAGTCTGCCAGAGAACGATCAGGTTTCGGCTATCCGCAATCTTCTGTCCTTGTTTGCGGTAGTTCGTAGTGATCCCACGGCGACCAGCGGTACTTGGAATACGCTCAACATCGTCAGCGACAAGTCTGTAGCGGAAGAGAATCAGATTCGCGCCGCGTTGTTCGGAGATGGCAGCCAGAACGGTGCATTGATTTCCGATGTGTTGTTCGGCAAGTCAGGCGCGAATCAATACGCCAATATGAAGGCTGTATTGGAGAAGCTCACGGGAATTACCGCTGGCAATGACGACAAAAATCACTTCCATATTTATTTACGTCCGCCAGAGATACTGCCAATAAGGGTAGCTAGCAACTTATTGGCTGATGCGCCTTTGGATTCGCAGCCAGGTTCAGTGACACTGCTCTCTATACTACAAGCAGAGGCACAAGGGCTGTTGGACTACGCTCAAACCGTTATTGAGACAGGAGAAGAAATTATGTTCACTATGGAAATACCTTATGTGCCAGTGCTGGACACCCCTATCGTGCTGGCGCAAGCAGCCACCCCGAGCAGCGGGGGGGCATCAGCAGGCAGCACCCAGACACCTAGTTACATTCTGAACGGGTGTCAAGAAATGCCAAGCGAGGGCGACCCGACATCGGCTGAACGATTTATTGACCCGGCAGGATTCCTCGCTGGCTATTACTACGAACACTTCAAGCATGAGTATGATCCGACATCAGCATCAGTCCAGCTTCTGGAAGGACCCAAGCACGGGAAAATTTCTGCGAGGACAGACACAGGTCATCCAATGTATCAATATGATGCCGAACCCGGCTATGTAGGCAAGGATCAAGTGATCTTCATGGCTACCTATCATGGCAAGACTTACAAGGTGGTAGTGAACTTGCGGGTAGCGGCTGTCGAAAGCATTCCTGACAATGCGCCGAGCTTGTGTCCTCCGCCCCAACTCATCAAGGTCAACCCAAAACCAGCATCGGGTTCCCTGAACTCCATCTCCGTCACCCTCACCCTTACCGACCTCCCCACTGGCGCCATCGGCCAGACCACCGGTACCAACATCACCCTCGACACCAACGCCGCCGGCAACAACTGGTTCATCGACACCACCCCATGGGACAACAGCGAATACCTCCCCACCTCCAACCCCAACGAATGGGTCGCCAAGGTGGGCAGTGCTGCCGAAGGAAAAATGGACATGCTCTCGGTACTGCTGCACGAATACGGCCATGCGCTGGGCATAGAACACAGTGCGGATAGTGGCGACTACATGGCCACCACGCTGACCCCCGGCGTGCGCCGCATGCCGAGTGCGGACGAACTGGCGTTAATGCAACAGTTGGTGGCGCAGGCCAAGGGCGAGATGACTTCATGGTTCGACGGGCTCACCACGAACGGACAGAATGATGCTCCCACGCCATTCCCCACCCTGCCATTAAGCGGTCTCGGCCTGTCCTTCCTCGGCTTCCTGCGCAGCAGCCGTTTTGGTGGCGTGAGCATCATGCCTGACTATGCCACACTCACCACTCAATACGCAGTTTCCGCATCAGGGGGCGCAGGCTATATGGACGTTAAGCCTTACCGACCGAAAATTTTTAATGCAAGACTTCACAACCCTAGAATTGCTGGAATCCAGCGCTGCTTGCAAACTGAATTAACATCAGAATATTTTTCTCAACCCAATTGCAGCGAAGTTTTTTCTGTTACTAGAGTTGAAATCTGATTTCCAATCCAAATTTAGCGCCAGCGAATTGGTAATATATTTTGAGTGCTTAAGACTTAAGGTGTAGTAATGCGATCCACTGTCAATTTGATTGTTAGTTCGCGTCAAAGAAAGCAAGGACTTCATATTCCATACCTCGCGCAGAACAGCGCCCGCCTCCAAGGTCGTGTAGAGAAATCCATGTGCCCCGGTGTAACCAACGCCGCCGCCAGCAAGGGAATAAAGATCTACGTCCTGAAGAACGCGCTTTGTTAACCCGATAGCACCACTCATTGCAAAAACATGGCTTGCTGCAAGTTGACTATTTTTTTGTGGCTCCACTGCGATGTAGAGGCGACCTGAGATTCCTCCAGTGAATTCATCATAAGGCATTAAAGATTGCACATCATAGATCGTCAGCCTATCTAATATTGGTCTCCCGTTTTGCAATGGCAACTTAAACGTGGTTGCAAACATTTGCAAACTGGTTTCACTTGTATAGTTACGGTTGTCATCACTCAAGACGTGGGAAACCGGCAACACCGTTAAAGTCAGCGCAGGTTCACCATCATCATGTTGTGTTGAGAATGAAATTTGACTTTCTCCAGGGGTATTTATTGGATTGTAGCGATTCCCCGTGCTAAGTGACATGCTCGGAAAATATTGCGTCTTAACTTCTGTGATGGCCTGGCCATTAACGAACCAAAGACTCTTGTCCAGCTTGTCCGTGAGATAGGCATATTGGTTGTACGCTTGCGCCAGATTCAATCGAATGAAAGCCGCTTCGCTTCCAGAGTGATCGAGATTACTCGCTACAATGCCAGCTTGCACTTGCTGGTGAATTGATTGTTGCTCCACCACGGGAACTTGCTCTGCAAGCGCACGAGCCAACCAACGACTAGGCGTAATGACTCGAGTATTGCCTATCAATCCAGCTTGATGAGCATTCTTAATCAGGCCTTTGGGTGTCACCCACCAAGCACTATCAGGCACAGATTTACCAGAAAGTGCGAGAATAAAATTAAGTAAAGTCGCGCAGTTATATTTCTGGAAGAAATAAGTCAGATGGGATTGCTTAAGTTCAAGAAGATGTAACCTCATGAGCTCCATCTGGAAATTATCCAAAGTGAGCTGATACTCCCAAATGGCGCGCTGCTCTTCATCAACATAATGTTGCTGCTTCTCGCTGTAAGGGGTGAGGCTGAAATATCCCTTCTTACCGATTACCATGCTATCGAAAAGCAGCTTGGGTAAATTAATGGTATTTGCATCTGTAAAGAATGAAATGGCGTGGCTTATTTCTTGGCCTTGTTCATTCTTGCCGCTGAATTTCAGGAAGGCGTGTCCTAACATGCTGGCTGGCTGCGCTATGTTCTCGCTGGCAAAAACCAGTGCAATTTCGTCGAGTGGGGCTTTCTGACGAAACTCAGCTACCTCAGGGCATTCATCTAGTGGCAGTTCCGGCGCATCAAGCTGTTGTCGCAACCAAAGGTAACGAGCAGGGAAACGGCAGACATTTCCTTGCACACCCTGATACAGAAAATCTATGGTCTGCTGCAACTCTTTTATTGGAGAGAAATCTGGCAAACTGAGCAGAAAGTTCTCATCACTGATGTTGGAATGTTCATTCTCTACATGCAACAAGGCAGACCAAACTGGTGATTTATAAATCAGTTTTGTGATGGCTAATTCTTTAAGTCGCTCAGCTTCATTCAAGCTAATCATCTCAGGAACTATTGCGCTACTTGCCGATGTAAACAGAATCTGTAGCGCAAAAAAAGCGGCTCTCAAGCCGCTTTTTTTGAAACTAAAAAATTGCATTACTGCTTGCAGGAAATAACCACATTGTCGTTATATCTCCACATTTTTTCAGTTATATAGTCGGTTGTTGAACCAAGGGCTCCACCACTCAAGATATTAATAAAGAATTTCATATCAACAGATTTCTCGGCAATGGTCTCTTTAACGCAACCCTCCGTTTCGGTGACAAATATCTTGTCCTTGTTTTCGCGAGCCAAGCTTACTACTCCCGGCGCTTTAAATGGCATACCGTTGACTGTGCCGCTAATGTCAGCGCCAGTTGAACTGGACACGTTAATTGATTGAGTTTTATCGTTGAGGATGGAAGCGCAACCTGTAAGAGCCGTCACTAAAAGAAGCATACTGGTATAAATGACCTTCATAAAATTTCCCCTTTAATATGTATCGTTGAATGAATAGTGTTCGTGCTGTCTTGTTTTTTATAATTTCTGCGATTCAAAAACATTACGTTTGCACCAATTGAATGTTACTTATCTGGCAGCTCTTCGTCAATTTATTAGCATTAAGTCCGCAACATGCATTGGCAATTTCTTGTTTGAACCACGCTAAGAGTTCATATATACTGCGCGTCCTTAACAGGCGCGTAGCTCAGCTGGTTAGAGCACCACCTTGACATGGTGGGGGTCGTTGGTTCGAGTCCAATCGCGCCTACCAATAGGTAGTGCAAAACAGTCCATTCAAAATCACTCTACGCTACTCCACAGCCTGGACTCGTTTACGGTAACTCCTCCAACAAACGCTGCACATGATAGCGCCAGTCGGGAAACTGAATATTGAACGTGTCACACAGTTTTCTTGTGTTCAACCGTGAATTTTTTGGCCGTACTGCGGGCAGCGGATAATCTTCGGTAGCGATAGGCAACACTGCTGCTGATCCTGCCTTGAGCTTGACCCCTTTGGCTTGCGCCAACTCCAACACATACTGTGCGTAACCGTGCCATGTAGTGTTGCCAGACGCTACCAAATTGTAAATTCCCGAAAATTTAGCGGCAGCATCAGCCTTCAGGCTGACCTCTTCCCGACCGATGCAGTACAAAGCTAAAGCCGTAACGTCTGCAATCAACTCAGCACTGGTAGGTGCGCCATGTTGATCTGCAATCACTTTTAATTGATCTCGTTCTTGAGCCAATCTCAACATGGTTTTGGCGAAATTTCCGCCGCGTGCGGCATAGACCCAACTGGTGCGGAAAATAAGGTGTTTAGCCCCGGATTTTACGATGAGTTGATCGCCTTCCAGCTTGGTTTTTCCATATACAGACAAGGGGTGCGGAAGATCATCCTCTTCATAGGGAGAAGTTTTTTCGCCGTCAAACACATAGTCGGTCGAATAATGCACCAGCCAAGCATTTAAGCGATGCGCTTCCGCGCCCAACATGCCGACCGTCTCGGCATTGATGCGCTGCGCTTTTTCGGGCTCAGATTGCGCCTTGTCAACTGCGGTATAAGCTGCCGCATTCACGATCACATCAGGTTGAATTTTGCGTATCAGATCACGAATGTGATTGATATTTTCGAAATCAGCTTCTTGCGATCCGAAAACAACTAACTCACCTAATGGGGCAAGTGCTCTTTGCAATTCCCAACCGACCTGGCCATCCTTACCAAACAGAATAATTTTCATGCGACGTACTGCCGTTGTACCCATTCACGATAAGCGCCGCTGGTGACGTTGTGCGCCCACTCTTGGTTATCTAAATACCAGCGCACGGTTTTGCGAATACCGGAGGCAAAGGTTTCCGCAGGCTTCCAGCCCAATTCCATTTCTATCTTGCTGGCATCAATGGCATAACGGCGATCATGTCCCGGCCTATCCTTGATAAAAGTGATTTGCTGCGCATAACTTTTGCCGTCTGCTCGTGGTTGCAGTTCATCCAAAATGGAGCACAACGTGTTGACCACTTCCAGATTGGCTTTTTCGTTGCAACCGCCAATATTGTAGGTCTCCCCCAGACGGCCTCCTTCCAACACTCGGCGGATAGCGCTGCAATGATCGGTGACATACAACCAATCTCGAATCTGCTGGCCATCACCATAAATAGGCAGCGCCTTGCCCGCCAGCGCATTTTGAATAACCAAAGGAATGAGTTTTTCCGGGAAGTGGTAGGGCCCGTAATTGTTTGAGCAATTAGTGGTCAGCACCGGCAAGCCATAAGTGTGATGGTATGCCCGCACCAGATGATCCGAGGCCGCCTTTGAAGCTGAATACGGGCTGTTAGGCTGATACGGATTGGTTTCTTGAAAGGCAGGGTCGTCTTTGCTTAATGAGCCATAAACTTCATCGGTAGAAACGTGCAGAAAGCGAAAGTTAGTTTGATCCGCTTGCGGTAACACATTCCAATAGGCACGAACTGATTCAAGCAAATGGAAAGTGCCAACGATGTTAGTCTGTATAAATTCTTCTGGTCCGTGAATAGATCGATCAACGTGAGATTCAGCGGCAAAATTGACGACTGCGCGCGGCTGATGTTGGGCGAGCAGGCGGGGGATCAACTCTTTATCCCCAATGTTGCCACGAACAAAAGTATGGCGCGCATCGCCCTCTAGCGCCTGTAAATTTCGCAGATTGCCAGCATAGGTCAGCAGATCGAGATTAACGATGGCTTCGTTATTTTTAGCGAGCCAATCCAAAACAAAATTTGAGCCGATAAAACCGGCTCCTCCTGTGACAAGAATCATAATATTTTCGTGTTATTGAGGGCTTATAAGTGAGTAATACTTTACCACACGAGCGCACGGCTACAATCTCTCTGTGCTCTCTGTGAAACTGGACAGTCCATAATGATGGTGGCGGGGGTGACTATAAGAAATGTCTCATAAGCCATATTTGAATTTGTGGGACTATCTTCTGCGCCCGCCAAGAATCGAACCCAATACACCGCGAATAACCTGTCGGCCTATTTCAGAACCAATGGTGCGCACAGCACTTTTGACCATGGCCTCGCCTACGCCCTGACGGCGCGATGTGCCACCACCGAATATGCCGCCTAACATGCCGCCTATACCACCACCGCCAGATGACTCCTGAGCAGCAGATGACGCCGCCTCCGTCTGTTGTTGTGCAGCGCGTGCCTTGATTTTTTCGTAGGCGGATTCGCGATCCACTTCGGCTTCGTAATGTCCGGCGAGTACCGATTTGCTGATGAATTGTTTTCGCTCATCTGCGGTGATGGGGCCGATTTGCGCCTCGGCTGGGACAATAAAAGCGCGCTCGACCACGGTAGGTTGGCCCTTTTCATCAAGCATAGAAACCAGCGCTTCGCCCACACCCAGTTCGGTAATTACTGATTCTTCGTTCAGTTTGGTATTGTCGCGCATGGTTTCCGCTGCAGCTTTGACCGCCTTCTGGTCGCGCGGAGAGAATGCACGCAAAGCATGCTGCACACGGTTTCCGAGTTGGCTCAATACTTTGTCCGGCACATCAGCCGGATTTTGCGTAACAAAATAAACACCGACCCCTTTGGAACGAATCAAGCGTACCACTTGTTCAATTTTGTCCAATAGTGCTGTCGGGGCATCGCTGAACATCAGGTGTGCCTCGTCGAAAAAAAACACCAGTTTTGGTTTGGTCAGATCGCCTGCTTCCGGCAGCTTTTCAAATAGTTCAGCCAGTAACCATAGAAGCAGCGTGGAATAGGCCTTGGGTGACTGCATGAGCTTGTCAGCAGCGAGGATGTTGATCATGCCCAGGCCTTTGCTGTCGGTCTGCATCAGGTCTTCGATATTAAGCATGGGTTCGCCGAAAAATTTCTCTGCGCCTTGTGATTCGAGTTCAAGCAGGCCACGCTGGATGGCACCTATGCTGGCGGCGGATACGTTGCCATATTCGGTGGTGAAATCTTTGGCGTTGTCACCGACAAATTGCACCATGGCGCGCAGATCCTTGAAGTCGAGCAGCAACATGCCGTTGTCATCGGCTATTTTGAACACCAGCGCGAGCACCCCTTGCTGCACCTCATTCAAGTTGAGCATGCGGCCCAGCAGCAGCGGTCCCATGTCGGAGATGGTGGCGCGCACCGGGTGCCCCGTTTCGCCGAAAACATCCCAGAAAGTGACCGGATAAGCGCGATGAGAAAAGTCAGTCAGCTTGAGCATCTCGACGCGCGCTTTGACTTTTTCGTTACCGCCACCGGACTTCGCCAGGCCGGAAAGATCGCCCTTGATGTCCGACAGAAACACCGGCACTCCAGCGCGGCTGAAAGATTCCGCCAATGATTGCAGGGTAACTGTTTTGCCGGTGCCGGTGGCGCCAGTGATGAGGCCGTGGCGGTTGGCCATTTGCGGCAGTAGAACAAGATCATGTTCGGTGTTGCGGGCAATTAGTAGGGGTGAGCTCATGTGAGTTCCTCTTGGCTGCAATGAACAAAGTTAGGACGCTGAAAATGATAACATTGCGCCCGTGTTTCTAATGCAATTTATTCTCGACTGCGGTAAAAAAACGCCCCGACTAGCGGGGCGTTTTGGGTGGGCATATGGCTGATTTATTTTTTCAGCAAGTCGCGAATTTCCCTCAGCAAAACTTCTTGTGCAGGGGGTGCGGACGGTGCGGCGGCAGCAGCCGACGTTTAGTTTAAGAACGCCTGCGCCGCTTCCATGAAATCATGGGTAACGCGCTCGTTCACATCCTCGCCAATCTCCAGCCTTTCGATAGCTCGTTTTGGTGACATGGTTTTTAGCGGGGGAGAAAGGCATTAGCAGCCCGGTAGTTGGCCACGTCATAGCCTAGTTCGTCGCCAGTTTATCCGAGAAGCGCTCCATACTTGAGCGGCACGGATGCCATTACGCAACAGGTTTACCGGCTGAGCAGTCGTGGCTTGGCGGATGCTGCGCGCCCCTTTACTGCTGGCTCTTGAGCGATGTGATCGAGCAGGACGGGCGGGCGGTTGGGGAAGCGCGCCACCAGATCGAGTTTACCGCCCATCGCCTCGATATAGCGGCGCAGCGTGGAAAGTAACAAATCGCTGCGGCGCTCGATGCGCGAGATCGTGTCCTGACCTACACCAAGGCTCGCGGCGAGGTCTTGTTGAGTATGCGCAACGGCCAGACGCAAGTCCTTGAGCGTTGCCAGTTCACCCGCGCGCTGCTCCACTTTTGCACGACGCTTGGGTGGCAGCGCAGCCAGCACATCATTTAGATTTTTTGCCATGATCCTTCTCCTTTACTTGTTTTGAAATACCGGCAGCTTTAAGCGTAGACAGATGCCCGGCTAACCTCGCATCGGCACTGGCAATCAGTTTTTTATAGAATCGCCGCTGATCTACGCCACCCTTGTCGCCGCCCACCAGCAGGATTGCTGCACGCTCCGTATCAAATGCAAAAGCCACCCGCCATACCCCGCCTTCACAATCAAAGCGCAGCTCTTTCATATTTGCGTACTTCGAGCCTTTGAGTGTATCCACCGTTGGCCTGCCCAAGTGAGGGCCGAATTCCTGAAGGAGCCGGGCGTGGGCGAGCAATTCATCCTGGAGCACGCCACCCATCTCCTGAAACTCGGCGTGAAAGTCATCGTGAAAAAGTACGTTCCAAGGCATGGGCTGATTATGGTCTTAAAGACATATTATTTCAAGGGGTGAAAATGGGATTATTGGCGAACGGATTAGCTATTCCGCTGCAAGCGGTTCAGCACCTTGGCGATTTCCAGCAGGGCGCGCTGATTTTCTGGCTTGAGGGTGCGGAAGTATTGGCGGATATGGATGGATTCTTCCGATAAATCACCGTCGCCCACATTGGGCTTCTGCCCAGCAGCGTTGGGTATGCCCTCACCTTCTGCCATCGCCACGATTTGCGAAGCTCGCACACCCATCGCCGCTGCGATTTTTTCCAGCATCGGCAAAGAAGGCTTTCGACTTCCGGTTTCGATACGGGACAAATAACCAGCGTCCGTTCCGGCATCCAGTGCCACCTCTTCCAGCTTCAACCCTTTTTCCTTACGCAATGCGTAGATAGCTCGCCCGATGTCCATGTGGCAATTGTCTGCGGCGACACGCCTTCAAGGCAAAGACACATAGTTAAATTTGACATGCAGAATATGCCTATATGGCACAATTAGCGGAAAATATGTGCCAATTTGGCATCCATAAACTTTCCTACCGAGCGCTGCTTGCCAATATGACCACACCCAAAAAGCAACAAATCAAACTATCCGACCTCCTGCGCGACTCAGCATACAAGCTCACGCAATTCAAACCCGCTCAAATCCAAGCACTGGAAGCCAGCATCACGATGAAAGAAACTGGGAAGAATCCCACGCCTTACGTCAATTGCTTGGTGCGTGGCAAACCCATCAAGCTCACGCCCGAGGAAATAGTGCGGCAGCTTTATGTGATGACGCTCACGCAAGATTACGGCTACCCGGTGGGACGCATTCAATTGGAGTACCCGGTGCAAACCGGCAGCAGTACCAAGCGTGCGGATATTGTGATTTTTGAAGAAAGCCAACCAAAGCAGGCCTATATTATCATCGAGCTAAAAGAACCCAACAGCAAAGAAGGCCGCCGCCAACTCGAATCATATTGCAAGTTTGAAGGCGCCTCGATAGGCGTATGGTGCAACGGCAACGAGATTGAATATTTCTTCAAACAAATAAACCCCAAGACCAACACCACCTATCTCGAAAAATTAACCTATCTTCCGAACGCACAGCAAAGTCTGTCCGATGTGCTGAACGTGCGCTTTACGCTCAAACAGCTATTGCAGGCGGACAAATTGCAAGACAAGGCGCTTAAAGACATCATCCTCGAATTTGAAGATATTGTTTTGGCCAACTCGGGGGTGGACAGCTTTGAAGAAATTTTCAAGTTGCTGTTCACCAAACTCTACGACGAATACAAAAGCAGCGCAGACGCCGACGAAATGGCCACCCTGCTAAAACACAACACCTCTCTGGAGGCAATTGACGACAACACATTCAGGCAGCTCGAATTCAGAAATACCGGGACTGAAACCGAAGTCTCGCAAAGAATGGGCAAACTGTTTGATGAAGCCTGCAAAAAATGGGCGGGCATCTTTCCCGATGGCGTCAAATTCAGCCTGACGGCCACCCACCTGAAAACCTGCGTCTCATATTTGCAGGACGTGAAGTTATTCAACTCCAATCTCGAAGTGGTGGATGACGCTTTTGAATATTTGGTCAACAAAGAACAAAAAGGCGACAAAGGACAGTATTTCACCCCGCGTTACGTGATCGACATGTGCGTCAAGATGCTCAACCCGCAAGCCCACGAAGCCATGATAGACACGGCGGCTGGCAGTTGCGGCTTCCCCATGCACACCATTTTCCACGTATGGAATCAGATCAACCCCCATGCCCCGAATTTACTCACCACGCAAAAACGCACTCAGGCAGAAATAGACTATGTACAGAACAAAGTGTTTGCCATAGATTTTGATTTGCGTTCGGTCAGAGTAGGCCGCGCGCTCAACATCATTGCAGGCGATGGGCAAACCAATGTGATATTGCTCAACACGCTCGATTTTACGCGATGGGATCAATCCACCCAAGACCGCGCGTGGCTTAGAAATTACAACAGTGGATTTTCCAAACTCGAAGAATTTCGGACGGAAAGGCAAAGCAACCGCCAATTCGGTTTTGATATTCTCATGGCAAACCCGCCATTTGCGGGGGAGATCAGCGATGATGTCATGATCCACAATCATCCCGGCGTATGCAAAAAAACCGATGGCAAGTTCCACAGCAAAGTGGGGCGCGATATTTTATTCATCGAGCGCAATCTCAACTTCCTGAAGCCCGGCGGGCGCATGGCTGTGGTATTGCCGCAAGGCCGGTTCAATAACTCCAGCGACAAGAACATCCGGGAATATATTGCGGAAAACTGCCGCATCCTGGGTGTGGTCGGTTTGCACGGCAATGCGTTCAAGCCGCACACCGGCACAAAAACCAGCGTATTGCTGGTGCAAAAATGGGACGAAAAACTGTGCCCCAAGGTTGACGACTACCCGATCTTCTTCGCCACCATGAAAGAGCCGAGCAAGGACAGCTCTGGGGAGAAAATCTATCGCAAGGACGCGCAGGGCAGCAAACTAAAAGACGATCACGGCCACTTTATCGTGCAGCACGACTTGTTCAGCACCAAGCTGGCGGACGGCACTCGCACGCCAGAGGGCATTGCCGAAGCCTTTATCGAGTTTGCCAAGAAAGAGCGACTCAGTTTTTTTCGCTAAGCCCTTTCGATGAAGCCCGATACTGGGCGTTGTTGGAAGGGCTGGAAATCTCGATTAAACAATTCAGCGAATTATCTAACGTCGTTGACGATACGTTGCGCATTGATGCTGAGCATTATCATAGGAAATACGAGCTAATTGATGAGGCAATAACAGGGAAGAAATACTGTGCTTTGCGTGACCTATTGGCAATGCCTGTTATTACAGGCCATACACCATCAATGAAGGTTGAGCGTTTTTATGGCGGGGATATTCGCTTCGTTAAAACTGACAATTTGCGAGAGAACAAAATTGTTGATGTATTTACTGATTATTTGACGGTCGAGGGCAATGAAGAAATTAAAAGCAGTGCGTTAGAAGCTGACGATGTAATCGTTACAATCATTGGCGCAACGTTTGATGTAGTGGGAAGGAGTGCTATCGTCAGGGATTCGCACTTGCCCGCCAACATTAACCAGAATATTGCGTTAATACGCCCCGATAAGACGAAGATCAACCCGACCTATCTTAATGCGTATCTGAATACCAAGTACGGCAGAGGTTCGCTGCATCACCATTCGCGCCAAACAGAACAAGTAAACTTGAACTGCCGCGAGGTTGAGCGGGTATTAGTGCCATTATTCAAACAGCTTGAAACAGGCATAGAGACTCTATCTACCAAGGCAGATAAGGCTGCGGAGAAGGCCGCACTTTTCTATGCGCAAGCCGAAGCCCTGCTACTCGACACGCTAGGCATGGCGGACTTTTCGCCGAGTACAGAAAGCGTCAACGTCAAATCATTCAGTGAATCATTCGCTGCCACCGGGCGGTTGGATGCAGAGTATTACCAGCCGAAGTATGAGGACTACGAGCGAGCAGTCCTTAATCATTCCTCAGGTTTTACCACAATCGTTGCTGAGTTCGACTTGGTGAAAGAGACTTCTCAACGTGAAAAATCAGCATATAACTACATTGAAATTGGCGACGTGAGCGCCAGCGATGGCGCGGCAAGCTTCAACCGTCTGAATGCTAGCGAATTGCCAGCAAATGCCAAGCAGGAAGTTCGGCGTGGTGACTTGTTAATTTCCAAGGTGCGCCCCAATCGTGGCGCAGTTGCCATCATAGACTTTGACGACACCGATCTCATTGTGAGCGGTGCGTTTACTGTGCTGCGCGAAAAGACTGATTCAGTATTTTCTAACGAAACCTTGAAGGTCTTATTGCGAACCAAAATATACCGTGACTGGATGTTGAAATTTAATATCGGTACTCAATACCCTGTTATTCGGGACGATGATATTTTGAACTTGCCTATTCCTCTCATTGACGACGAAACACAAACAAAAATCTCTGCCCTCGTCAAAGAGAGTTTTTCACTCAAGACCGAAAGCGAACGCCTGCTGGATGTTGCCAAGCGCGCCGTGGAAATCGCCATTGAGCAAGACGAAAACGCGGCGTTAGATTGGTTGCTCAAAATGGCACCAGCTAAAGCAATCCAACCAAATGGCTAAATCTAAAGCGCACTCAACGCTATTAGCCATCCTCGCACTGGCTATTCATTCCCCATAAGCTCACGCGAATGGTGCGACAAATTGGAACAACGAGTGAGCCTATAGAATTATACAAGTGTGAGTTAAGGACACATTCACTGCGCTAACTCTGCTGAGCGCTCGGCATAAACCCAGTCAACAAACTGGCCGAAATAATCAGCGCCGCGCCTATAAATTCACGTGCCCCCATTTCCTCACCGGCCAGATAATAGGCTGACAGCGCGGCGAACACCAATTCAGACAAAAAAAGGACAATGGCCTGATTGGCAGGCAAATGGGTCAACCCATACTGAACCGAAAGACTTGTAGCGCAAAGAACCAGGCCGATCAGCCCCAGCAAAACCCATGACTCAGAGGTAATGCTCTGTAGTTGCGGTAATAGATCACCGTGATAAAACAGCGAGAAGCCGGTCAGCAATATCGTCCCCAACCAAACTGCGGTCGCTTTAAAATTTACACTCAGATGCTGCGTGCGGCGCACCAACACATTCAATAGAGAAAATCCCACCCCCGCCGACAGACCTATCCATTCCGCCCGATTCTGCGGCAGAGGCAAGCCATGCTGCGTATTCCACAACATCACAAAGGCACCACACAAGGACAGCACGACAATGGCATAACCGTAGCCATTTAATTTTTCTCCGAGCAGCCAGCGCGATAACAATACCGTCCACAAAGGCGCGAGATAAAATAGCAGCAGTACGCGCATAACCTCGCCATCCAACACCGCCAGTACATAGCCGAAATTGGTCCAGCCCGCCGCTGCGATCAAAGCGATGCCCCACCATCCAGCAATTCTTAATTCGCGCCATACCGGACCCACTACCAGCAGTCCGAGCACCAGCGCGACGGTATAGCTGAGCAAGGTCGCCAATTCGCCGGAAACTCCCGCCTCTTGTAACACACGGTAGGGATACCACATCAAGCCCCACACCAGAGCGCCGCTCAACACGCCGCAAACTGCTAAAATTTTTTGTTTTGATGGCACTCGTTGCACCTGTACGAATTTAATATCATTATTGAAGTATAAGATGCCTTCAACGCCTCCATACACACCCACCCACCCTCATTGGTATCTCAACGCATCAATCGGCCTGAGCAGCGCCGCCTTGCGCGCCGGATACCAGCCGAAGAAAATCCCCACTGCCGCAGCCACAGCAAAAGCTGTGACGATTGAATTTATCGTTACCAATACTTCCATGCCGATAATTTTTTGGGCAACAAGCGCACCGCCCACTCCGAAAAGCACACCAATAAAACAACCTGCCACCGAAATAATGATCGCTTCCAGCAGAAATTGCAGCAGGATATCTTGGCCACGTGCGCCAATGGCCATGCGAATGCCGATCTCGCGGGTGCGTTCTGTAACCGATACCAGCATGATATTCATTATGCCGATGCCACCCACCAGAAGTGATATTGAGGCAATTGCACCGAGCATAAGAGACATAACCTGAGCCATCTCCGCAGCGGTGTTGGCCATGGCGGTGAGGTTACGCACGGTGAAATCATTATCTGCACCTGCTCTAATGCGGTGGCGTTGGCGCAGCAAATCATTGATGGACTCTTCCACTGTCGGCATCGCTTCGGCTGATTCGGCCTGTACCATGATGAACCTAACCGTCTCGGCAAATTGGCTGCCGAATAACTTTCGCTGAGCAGTGGTCACCGGCACTAGGACGGTGTCATCCTGGTCACGCCCATCCAGACTCTGTCCTTTGGCCGCCAGTACACCCAGCACGAGATAAGGGCTGTTTTTGATACGTATCATTTTACCAAGTGGATTTTCTTCCCCGAACAGGTTGTAGGCAACGGTCTGACCCAACAGCGCTACCCTCGTAGCTGAACGCACGTCGGAATCGGTGAATGCAAAGCCTGACTGAAGCTGCCAATCGCGCACAGCCAGAATACTAGGAGTCGTGCCATTGACTTGAGTGCTCCAATTGCTAGAAGCGTAAACCAATTGCGCCGCGCCAGTTACCGAAGGGGCGGATACAACCACGGCGGCGAGCTCCCCGATAGCCTGTGCATCAGCAAAGGTTAACGTGGGTGCAGCTCCACTCCCCATGCGCGCACCGCCCGATGTGGTAGACCCGGAAAGCACAATAAACAGATTGCTGCCCATTGAAGCAATAGATGCTTGTATTTGTTGCTGTGCGCCTTGGCCCACGGCCAACATCAGTATGACCGCGCCCACGCCAATGACCATTCCTAGCATAGTGAGTGCGGTCCGCAAGCGGTTGGCGCCCATTGCCATCCACGCTTCGCCGAGCATGGCGGCCATCATAAGGTTGCCGCTAAATGCGCGGGAGCTGCATGTTCGACCGGCCCATCGTAAATAATTCGACCGTCAGATAAACGCACCAATCTATCGGCACACGCGGCAATATCAGGCTCGTGCGTAATCAGAATAATGGTGATGCCATCGCGTTTATTTAATGTCGTAAATAGCGCCATAATTTCTTGACTGGTATGTGTATCCAAATTACCAGTCGGCTCATCCGCCAGCAGCAGCTTGGGTTGATTAATCAGCGCACGGGCAATGGCAACGCGCTGCTGCTGGCCGCCGGAAATTTGATTGGGACGTGAGAGATGATAGCCAGCCAAACCGACTCTTGCTAACATATGATTGGCCTGTGCGATACGTTCAGTACGCGGTGTGCCACGATAAACCAGCGGCAAAGCAATGTTGTCCTGCAAATTCGCACGCGGCAATAAATTGAAACCCTGAAATACAAAACCGATCACCTGATTTCGCAGTTGTGCCAACTCGTCCCGACTCTGCATATTCACATCGCGACCATTGAGAAAATAGCTACCACTGCTAGCAATATCAAGACAGCCGAGAATATTCATCAGTGTAGATTTGCCAGAACCGGATGGGCCCATGATAGCCACGAATTCACCCGGCATCACGGTGAATGTCACGTCTTTGAGCACCGGCACTGCGCCAGCATCGGTCTGATATTGCTTACCTAACCGCTCGATGCGGATGACGGGATGGACACTCATCTCACTAAAACAATCGCATTGCGGGCGAGCTGGAATTTCTGGCGGATATTTGACTGTCCTCAACGATCACAGCGACTCCCTCCTTAATCTCCCCGCTCACCACCTCAGTCAAATAATTGTCAGCAATCCCGATTGCGATGCGAACCAACTTGGGCTGACCATTTTCAAGCACATAGACAGTTGCGCGCTGGCCTTTTTCCGCTCCGATATTTTTGTCTTCTGCCTTCTGTCTTTTGTCCTCTGAAATGCGTAAACGCAGGGCAGCATTTGGCACGACCAGAATGTCATTTTTATGCGCAATAGTAATACTCACGTAAGCAGTCATGCCTGGCATCAAAGTCTTGTCCAGATTCTCTACCGCGATAACCACATTGTAGGTCACCACATTTTGTTGCGTGGTTGGATTAAGTCGCACCTGACGCACCACCCCCTTAAAAATTCGGTCAGGAAAGGCATCCACTCGAAAGCTGGCCGGCTGACCTTGACGAATGCTACCCACATCCGCTTCGGCATAACTAGAATCAATCTGCATATGCGCCAGATCCTGTGCAATCTTGAACAGCGTCGGTGTTTGCAAAGATGCAGCAACGGTCTGACCAACATCTACTTCACGCGACACCACCACGCCGGACACTGGCGAACGAATGACGGTATAAGCCATGTTGGCATGATCACGCACTGCCTGCGCCTTGGCTACAGCCAGTTGCGCCTGCGCCAGCTTGAACGTCTGAATTGCCTGCTCCAGCTCCTGGCGCGACACATATTCCTGTGCCAGCAGAGTACGCATACGCGCTTCGTTGGACTGTGCCAGCTCCAGGGTTGCTTCAGCGCTCGCCACATTCGCCTCGCTTTGTTGCAATTGTGCCTGTATCAGAGATTGATCTATTTCCAGCAACACCTGACCAGCTCGAACATGGTCGTTAAAATCAACATGAATTTTTTTGACGATGCCAGAAACTTGACTGCCGACATTGACCAATCGCACCGGATTCAACGTACCGTTAGCCGAAACAGTTTGAGTGATGGCGCCGCGCTCAACCGGCGCAATCACATAGCGATTTTTTGGTGCATTTTGTTGCGGCATTAACCACCACGCTGTGGTTGCCAACACACTGAACAACAAAATCAGCAAAATTTTTTTTCTCATAAGAATTTTCATGGGTTGTTCTTAATTTTCAGAGGTGTCTTTAAATAGCATCTAATATAGTCAAATCAAGTTGCCCGATCGCTTGGGCAAGAACAAATTTACTCACTTTGAAAGTGTATAACGCGGCAATCTGCTGTTGCCGAGCGCTGGCCAAAGTGCTCTGCGCGGTTAATACATCCAGAATATTACCCAGCCCAGCCTGATAACGACCCGCTACCATTTTTTCAGATTGCTCGGCCGAGGCCAGCAAATCATCTGCCGCACGCAGGCCTTGGCTATTGGTCAGCAGCGACTGATACGCCTTCCACACCTCCAGCGCCACTTGGTTCGCCATACGGTCACGCTCTGCGACTTTTCCTGTCAGTTGCGCCTGTGCCGTTTTAGTTTGATAAGTATTTTTAAAACCGCTGAATAACGGCACACTGAGCGAAATTCCTAATTTCTGGGTCGTGGTAGAGGCCATATTCTCAACTTTGAATTTCCCCAGCGAGCCATTTAAATTGATGCTCGGCAATCCGCTCGCATTGGCCGCTGCAAGCTGCGCCTCAGCTGCCTTGATCTGCGCCTCGGCAGCTTGCAACTCAGGGCGGCTCAGCCTAGCTTGTGTAATAAGCTTGCCAATATCTTGCTCAACCACGCAGTTCTGCTCCGCCACCGCATCCGATGCAGGAGACGAAAGCTCCAACGCTTGCGTCACCGCAAAGCCCATCACATTAAGTAACGCGCCTTGAGCATTAGTTGCCTCTCCCACAGCACGAATTCTGTTCAATGTCGCCTGCGACAGCGCAGTTTTCGCCTGCAATCGATCCGCCAACGTGGCAACGCCTGCCTGATAACGGGCTTGTGCAGCCTGTAAACTTTTTTCCGCCGCTGCTTCAGCTGACTGATAAGCCGCCACACTGGCCTGAGCCGAGAGTAAGGTGTAATACGCCTGTACCGCATTCAGAAAAATATTTTGCAATGCAGCATCCCGCGAGGCATGCACTGCCACCAGCAACTGACTGGCATTCTCCACACTGGCTGCGCGACCGCCAAAGTCATACAACAAATAGCTGGCCGTCACTGACATGCTTGTCTGGTCAGAAGAAGCGCTAGCGCCAGCAGCAGATCGGGAATTTTCAGCCGTGATCACACCGTTCAAAATAGGCAGATAAGTCGACTTCGAGAATCCAAGTTGCGCCGCTTGCGCACGCCAAGTAGCCCATTGAATAGTGGTCTGCGGGTTATTGCACAGTGCCAGATCAACCACGTCGGCCAGCGTCAACGGCTTGGAAATTTTATCGGCCTGACAAATAGAATACTCTGTGCTGCTGGCAAGTGCGCCCGAATCAACACGGCCTTCGGTAGAAAACGGATCTGCGCCAGCCAAGGTGGTGGGTGGCCAGGCCAGCAATATGCACTTGAATAATATTAAAAACAGACCTGCCAAATTTCGTTGCATAAAATACGTTTCAATCCTAATCATTCGTTAGCTCCTTCGGCCAGCCCGGAATTCAACTTCCCCGAAAATGGAGAAAGAGCAATCGTCTGATTCAAAGTGTTGCGGTTGGTGATTAAGCGCACCCCTTATATAATCTAGAATGTACTGTGAAGCCCAGAAAAAATGCCGAAAATATGAATCCAGATCTTGACCGTTTACAGCCTTACCCATTCCAAAAACTCACCGCGCTGTTGCGCGAAGTCACACCCAACCCGAACTACACACCCATCAGCCTGCACATCGGTGAGCCCAAGCACGCCACGCCGCCTTTTATTCGCGATGCACTCAGTGCCAATCTGGCGGGACTGGCGAATTATCCCACAACCGCAGGCAAGGATAGTCTGCGCGCCAGCATTTGTGATTGGCTTGCGCGCCGCTACGGACTGCCTGCGTTAAACGCGAAGACTCAGGTGCTGCCGGTGAATGGCAGCCGCGAAGCGCTGTTTTCCTTCGCGCAAGCCGTGATAGATCGCACACGAGATCAAGCAGCCGTCATTTGCCCAAACCCCTTCTACCAGATTTATGAAGGTGCTGCCTTACTGGCCGGTGCAACACCCTATTTTCTCAACTCACTACCAGAAAACAATTACGCACCAGACTATAGCCAACTGCCACAAGAAGTGTGGCAACGCACTCAACTTATCTATGTATGCTCACCAGACAATCCGACTGGGCGCGTGATGGAGCTTGCGGAATGGCAGACGTTATTTGAATTATCCGACCGCCACAATTTTGTGATCGCGGCGGATGAATGTTATTCGGAAATTTATTTCGACATTCCGCCCTTGGGCGCATTGCAAGCCGCGCATGCACTGGGCAGAACAGATTATCGAAATTTAATCATATTTTCCAGCCTGTCCAAGCGCTCCAATGTGCCCGGATTACGCTCCGGCTTTGTTGCGGGCGATGCGAAAATTCTGGAAAAATTCGCGCTCTATCGCACCTATCACGGCTGCGCCATGAACCCGGCGGTGCAAGCGGCCAGCACCGCCGCTTGGCAGGACGAGGAACATGCGGCCGAGAACCGCCGTTTCTATACAGAAAAATTTACTCAGGCCATTGCCATACTTAAACCGGTGTTGCCAGTCAATCTGCCGGATGCCGGATTTTATTTATGGCTACATGTACCCATCGTCGATACGCGCTTCGCGCAACTGCTCTATCGCGACTATAATGTAACCGTGTTGCCCGGCAGCCTTCTCGCACGCGAGGCGCATGGAGTCAACCCCGGCAAAAATTTTATCCGCATCGCGCTGGTGCCAGAATTGAAGGAAACCTTGGAAGCCGTGCAGCGTATTACCGATTTCATCAAAAAACTTAATTAGGAAGATACATGGAACAATTGCAAAAAATCATCGAAGCCGCCTTTGAAAAGCGCGCAGACATCACACCGCGCAACGTGGATGCCAAGCTCAAGGAGTCTGTTACGACTGTCATCGAGCATCTGGATCAAGGCAAGCTGCGCGTCGCGGAAAAAATTGATGGTCAGTGGGTCACTCATCAGTGGCTCAAGAAGGCCGTGCTGCTATCGTTTCGCATGGAAGATAATTTTTTCATCAAGGGTGGCTTCACCAATTATTACGACAAAGTACCATCTAAATTTTCCGACTACAACTCCAAGGAATTTCGTGACGGCGGCTTCCGCGTCGTGCCTCCTGCAGCAGCGCGCAAAGGTTCTTTCATCGCCAAAAATGTGGTGCTGATGCCATCCTACGTCAATATTGGTGCATATGTAGATGAAGGCACGATGGTGGATACCTGGGCCACGGTCGGCTCCTGCGCGCAGATCGGAAAGAACGTACATTTGAGCGGCGGTGTCGGCATAGGCGGCGTGCTCGAGCCAGTGCAAGCCAACCCCACCATCATCGAAGACAACTGCTTCATCGGCGCGCGCTCGGAAATCGTTGAGGGTGTTATTGTGGAAGAAGGCTCGGTTATTTCGATGGGTGTGTATATTGGTCAGAGCACAAAAATTTATGACCGCGAAACAGGCCAGACGCATTATGGTCGTGTGCCTGCGGGGTCAGTGGTGGTCAGCGGAAATTTGCCGTCCAAGGATGGCAGCTACAGCTTGTATTGCGCGGTGATTGTAAAAAAAGTGGATGCCAAAACACTGGCTAAAACCGGTATCAATGAATTGTTGAGGGGAATTTAATTGTAGGGGGTATGGCATTACGCCATTTCAAAAAGGAAAAAAATGATCATTTCACCGTTATTACAATTAGCCGTAGATAAAAATGTCTCTGACATTTTTTTTACAGTTGGCGCACCGATCAATCTAAAAGTAGATGGTGTGATGCAGCCTGCGAATGCACAGGTGCTAGATGCCGAGGGTATCAAACGCATTGCTTACGAACTGATGACGCCAGAGCAGGCTGCCACTTTTGAATCTACTCTGGAAATAAATTTCTCTTTCCGCGTGCTGGGTGTGGGTAATTTCCGCGTCAATATTTTTCGCCAGCGGGGCACCTTGGCTATCGTTATCCGCTACATACGCGCCAAAATTCCTAATATCGAAGAGCTCAACCTGCCGCTGATATTAAATCAATTGGTTATGGAAAAGCGCGGCTTGATATTGGCGGTGGGCGCAACGGGTTCGGGTAAATCTACCACACTGGCGGCCATGCTGGAGTATCGCAACTACACTCAGACCGGCCATATTCTGACCATAGAAGATCCGATTGAATACCTGTTCCGGCACAACAAGTCACTTGTTAATCAGCGTGAAGTTGGCGGTGACACGGTGTCATATGGACACGCTCTATCCAGCGCAATGCGTGAAGCACCCGATGTGCTGATGATAGGAGAAATACGCGACCGCGAAACGCTCAAGCACGGGCTTATTTTTTCTCAAACGGGACACCTGTGCCTCTCTACCATGCACGCCAACAATAGCTATCATGCACTGAACCGAATTGCCAATTTCTTCCCTCACGATGAGCGGCAGGCAATTCTCTCGGATCTATCGCTATCCCTGCGCGCAGTCGTTTCACAACGACTCATTCCTTCTACCACTGGCAAATTGATACCCGCAGTTGAAATATTGCTCAATACTTCATTGATCTCCAATCTGATTAAAAATGATGAGATTGATAAAATTCGGGAGGCGATAGAAAAGAGCATGTCGCCCGGCTCGCAGACCTTTGAACAGGCTTTAGTCAAGCTTTATAAAGCTGGCAAAATCAGCAAGGATGAAGCCTTACGAAATGCCGATTCGGCCAGCAATATTTCCTCCCTGATTGATTTCTCACAAACTACAAAAATGAAATCGTTCGGCTCTCAACACTCTGGAACTGAAACAGCCGATGCAGGCTCTGGTTTTGACACCATCAAGTTGAACATAGACAAACCCGGCACTTAATATTCAATATGTCCAATACCCCAAATATGTCCAACACCCCAAACATTTCCAACACCTTGGAACTCACCAAACAACTCATCTCTCGCCGCTCACTCACACCATTAGATGAAGGCTGTCTCGCACTCATCAGCGCGCGCCTGCAACCCCTAGGCTTCAAGCTGGAAATGATGCGCCACGGCAACGTGGACAATCTGTGGGCAAGGCGCGGCAACAGCGGCCCGCTGATCTGCTTCGCCGGGCACACCGATGTCGTGCCGACCGGTCCGCTGGATAAATGGGTCAGTGATCCCTTCACCCCCACCATACGCGACGGCCTGCTGTATGGCCGGGGCGCGGCTGATATGAAAGGTTCGCTGGCGGCTTTTGTTACCGCTATTGAAAAATTTATTACAGCACACCCCCAGCACGGAGGTTCTATCGCCTTACTGCTAACCTCGGATGAGGAAGGTGTGGCAATTGAAGGCACGGTGCGCGTGGTCGAAGCCTTGCAAGCGCGTGGCGAAAAAATGGATTATTGCATCGTCGGCGAACCTACATCGGCGGCCAAAACCGGCGACACGATCAAGAACGGGCGGCGCGGTTCGCTGTCCGGCACACTCACGGTCAAGGGTGTGCAAGGCCACATCGCCTATCCGCATCTGGTAAAAAATCCCATTCACCTGTGCGCGCCTGCCGTTGCTGAATTGGCAACGACGGTGTGGGACAAAGGCAACGAATATTTTCCGCCGACATCCTGGCAGATTTCCAACATCCACGGCGGCACCGGCGCAACCAACGTCGTGCCCGGCACAGTAGAAATCGAGTTCAATTTTCGCTTCGCTACCGCCAGCACGGTAGATGGCTTGAAAGACAAAGTACACGCCATCCTGGACAAGCATGGCCTGAGCTATGATTTGCTGTGGACATTATCCGGCAAGCCTTACCTCACCCCGCGCGGCAATTTGGTGGAGGCGGTCAGCGCCGCCATCAAACAAGTCACTGGAATCGAAACTGAACTTTCCACCAGCGGCGGCACCTCGGATGGCCGCTTCATTGCCGACATTTGCCCGCAAGTCATCGAACTCGGCCCGCTCAACGCCACCATCCATAAACTGAATGAATGCGTGGCCGTAGCTGACCTGGATATTCTGTCCGATATTTACACTCACACGCTGGGTAATTTATTAGTGAAAAAAGCGTGAGCGCGCTCCATCTTTTTGACGATGCCGACGAGCTGCACACCGTGCGCGACTGGCTACGCCTCGCGGTCAGCGCCTTCAACGAAGCCAAACTCAGCTTCGGCCATGGCTCGGCCAATGCTTATGATGAAGCGGCTTATCTCATCCTGCATACCCTGCATTTGCCGCTGGACACACTCACCCCATTTCTCGATGCGCGCCTGTCCGCAAAAGAAAAAAATGCTCTGCGCGCATTGCTCAAACAGCGCGTAGAAAAACAAATTCCGGCAGCGTATCTGACACACGAAGCATGGCTGGGCAGCTTTCGCTTTTATGTGGACGAACGCGTCATTGTGCCGCGCTCTTTCATCGCAGAGCTACTTGAAACACAACTCACGCCCTGGGTGGAAAATCCAGAGGCCGTGACCCGTGTGCTGGATCTATGCAGCGGCAGCGGCTGCCTAGCCATCTTGGCCGCACATGCTTATCCGAATGCCGAGGTGGATGCCGTGGACATTTCGCCCAGCGCCCTGGAAGTGGCGCAGCGCAATGTAGCCGACTATGGCCTGATCAACCGGATCAGCCTGATTGAATCCGATCTGTTTACGAATCTGCACAACAAGAAATATAACATCATCATCTGCAACCCTCCCTATGTAGATGCAGCGTCAGTTGCATCGCTGCCCAAGGAATATTTGCACGAACCGAAACTGGCACTAGGCAGCGGCGCTGACGGTCTGGATGCCACGCGCGAAATACTTAAACACGCAGCAGCCCACCTCAAACCAAGCGGAGTGCTGGTAGTGGAAATCGGCCACAACCGTGACGCGCTGGAAGCGGCCTATCCCAAGCTGCCGTTTACCTGGCTGGAGGTGAGTGCGGGGGATGAATTCGTATTCATGCTAAAGCGAGAAGACCTCGCCTGACTCGGCGTAGGTTAATCTAGCATGGCGGTTAATCACTACGAAAACTTCCCAGTCGCCTCCATCCTGCTGCCTAAACGATTGCGGCGGGCGGTGGAAATCATCTACCACTTCGCGCGTCAGGCTGACGACTTTGCCGATGAAGGCAATCTCCCGGATGAAGAGCGCCTAGCCAAGCTGGATGAATTTCGCAATGAATTGCGGTGTATCGCTCACCATGAAACCCCGCACACAGCGCTATTCTCCGACCTCGCACTTATTGTTGAGCAGCACCAATTGCCATTGCAACTGTTTCACGATTTGCTCGATGCCTTTTCGCAGGACGTGATTAAAAAGCGCTATGCCAATTTTGATGAGGTGCTGGATTATTGCTGTCGCTCTGCCAATCCTGTTGGAAGGTTGATGCTGCACTTATACGAAGAAGCCACGCCAACCAACCTGAAATATTCCGATGCCATTTGCACCAGCTTGCAGCTCATCAACTTCTGGCAGGATGTGAAAAAAGATTACGCCATAGCTCGTATTTATTTGCCGCAGGATGAAATGGTGCAGTTCGGTGTGACCGAACAACAAATCGCTGAAGAGCGAGTAAGTGCAGAATGGCAGGCGCTCATGCAATTTCAGGTGCAGCGCGCGCGTGACATGATGACGAGCGGCGCACCGCTGGGCAGCATACTCACTGGCCGAATCGGGCTGGAGATGCGCTTGATTATTGCGGGCGGCAACCGCATTTTGTCCAAGCTGGAAAATGCGCAATACGATATGTTTCGCCATCGGCCTGTGTTACGGCCTTTTGACTGGGTTATCATGCTGGCCAAAAGCGCACCGCTTACATTTTGAAATAAAGACTACAGTGACCCCTGACCAATACTGCCAAGACAAAGCCGCCAAAAGCGGTTCCAGTTTCTACTACAGCTTCATGTTTCTGCCGTCGGAAAAACGGCGCGCCATTACCGCACTGTATGCTTTCTGCCGCGAAGTGGATGATGTGGTGGACGAATGTTCGGATGAAAACGTGGCGCGTACCACGCTGGCTTGGTGGCGGGTGCAGGTGGCCGCCATTTATGAAGGACAGCCGCAGCATCCGGTTGCGCTAGCGCTAATGCCGGTGGTGAAGCAATTTAATTTGCAGCAAGAACATCTGCTGGAAATTATTGACGGCATGGAGATGGACTTGCAGCAGCATCAATATGCCGACTTCAAAGCGCTACAACTCTATTGCTATCGCGTTGCCTCGGTGGTGGGTCTGCTGTCGGCGGAAATTTTCGGCTTCAGCGACCCCAAGACGCTCAAGTTCGCACATGATCTGGGCATCGCCTTCCAGCTTACCAATATCATCCGCGACATGGGCGAGGATGCGAGACGCGGACGCATTTATATTCCACAGGATGAGCTGGCGCAATTCGGTGTCCACACGCGCGACATACTGGATGGCCGCGAAAGCGATGATTTCCACAAGTTGATGCAATTCCAAATCGAACGCGCACAACGCTACTACCAGCAGGCATTCGATCTACTGCCCGCCGCAGACCGCAAGACACAAAGCACCGGCCTCATCATGGCTGCAATTTATCGCGCCACACTGGATGAAATTTCTGCCAGCGGCTGTCATGTGTTGCAAGAGCGCATCTCACTTACACCGCTGCGTAAGCTGTGGCTGGCATGGAAAACGTGGGTCAGAAACTAAACCCGGCCATCATCGGCGGCGGGTACGCGGGCATGGCTGCCGCTGTTACACTTGCCGCAAAAAATATCCCCGTCACCGTATTCGAAAGTGCTAAGCAGCTTGGCGGACGTGCGCGCGGTGTATGGCATCACGACACTCAACTCGATAACGGCCAACATATTTTGCTCGGCTGTTACCACCACATGCTCAACCTGATCGAGCAAGTCGGCGGAAATGTTGAACGTGATTTTCTGCGCCTACCGTTGCAACTTACCTTGCATCAGCGCTTTGAATTGAAGGCTGCTCACCTGCCCGCCCCACTCCATCTGCTGGCCGGATTGTTGACGGCACAGGGCTTGTCATTGGCACAACGATTGCGAGCCATGCGTTTCATGCTGGCCATGCGCCGCATCAAATTTACACTACCACACGACATTACCGCACTCAATCTTTTGCGCGCACATCAGCAAGACGACATGCTGATACGATTGTTGTGGCAACCGATCTGTATCTCCGCGCTTAACACACCGCTACCAATTGCCTCCGCACAAATATTGCTGAACGTGCTGCGCGACAGCTTGCACGGTGCACGTGCCGATAGCGATATGTTGCTGCCGCGTGTGGATTTATCTGCTCTGTTTCCAGACCGTGCGGCGGAATATGTCAAACATCTCGGCGGCAGCATACACACCGCTTGCGGCGTGGAAGCCATTATTCCGCACAGCGACCAGATTGAACTGGTAACCGCGCAAGGTTCGCGGCGCTTCAGTCATGTCATTTGCGCCACTGCACCCACATCTGCTGCGCGCTTGCTAAGCCCGCTACCACAACTGGCTAATGTGTCCACCCAAATTGACAGCATCACCCACCAACCCATTTACACCGTGTATCTGCAATACCCGCAACAAGTACGTCTTCCACACCCCATGCTCGGTATGGACCAATGCTATACGCAATGGCTGTTCGACAAAGGGAAGATTACAGGCCAACACGGTCTCATCGCCGCCGTCATCAGCGCGCAAGGGATACATCAGGAATTGGAACAAGAAAGCTTGGCACAAAAAATTACTCAAGAACTGCGTGAGCATCTGGGAATCATGGCGGTGCCACTGTGGCACAAAGTTATCGCCGAAAAGCGCGCCACCTTTTCCTGCGAAGCAAACATGTACCGGCCTCCACTCACCACGCCACTACCCAATGTGCTGTTGGCTGGGGATTACATACATGGCGATTACCCAGCAACGATTGAAGGTGCCGCGATCAGTGGAATAAAATGTGCCGAGAAATTATTGGGAGTTACCTGAATGTTTCATCAATGCAGCCGCAAAAAGTAAGGGGGCATTGCCCCTGCAACACAAAGTACAGAATTTATTTTTCAACCGTAAAGTTATTAAGGGTTTTCTGAAACTCCTTGGCCATTACACCCCACTCTTTCTCGGTAATATTTAGATGAGTGTGGGACTCTTTCATCCCTTTGCCAGTGTACTTACACGGTTCGCCAGTAGCCTCACAAACTATCTGAGCCACCTAAAATTTCAGATAAGAAGCAGGCAAGTTTTTGCGGTCGACTTTAATAGCTGGTTTTTTACACACTATGCAGCTTCAGCATCGCCGCTTCCAGCTTGCCTTCTATTATCAAATTTGTAACTGTCTGTGCACGCTGCATAGCCTGTTTAATTAATTCTGCTTCTTCGCGACGCGGCTCATGCAGCACATAACTCACCACTTCCGAGCGTTCACCGGGATGACCGATACCGATGCGTAAGCGCCAAAAATCTTGCGTGCCCAGATGAGCAACAATGTCCTTTAAACCGTTGTGTCCACCATGTCCACCGCCAAATTTCAGTTTGGCGCTACCTGGCGGCAAGTCAAGTTCATCATGTACCACCAGCATTTCATTCGCAGCAATTTTATAGAAATGCGTCAACGCCGCCACTGCGCGACCGCTGACATTCATAAAGGTCTGCGGCTTCAGCAAGATGACTTCACGGCCATGCGCTTGGTTGCGTGCAAGCAAACCGTGAAATTTGCTATCCGCTTTAAAAATATTTTGGTATGTACGCGCGAACTCGTCCACCCACCAAAATCCGGCATTGTGACGAGTATCTTCATATTCCCGACCGGGATTCCCTAAGCCAACAATCAGTTTTATTTCGCTCATAATAAAAAAGCCTGCCATGCTTCAACAATGTGCATGGCAGGCTGAATGGAGAAAACCTTCCTTACTTCTTGGTATCTGCTGGTTTAGCTGCTGGTTTAGCTGCGGGCTTTGCCCCTGCTTTGGCATCGGCAGCACCACCCGCTGCGGGTGCTGCGGTCGTAGCAACCGCTGCTGCTGCGGCGGCAGACGCTGCTGCTTCGGCTTCAGCTTCCACTGCACCACGCGGTATCTGCACGGTAGCCACTACCGCATCGCCAACGTGACCGTGGCCAGCCACTTCCACACCTTTTGGCAGCTTCATATCCGAAACGTGTATGGAGTGACCCAAGGCCAATGAGGACAGATCCACTTCGATAAATTCGGGTAAATCTGCCGGCAAACAAGCGATATTCAGATCGTTCATCACATGGCTGATAATGCCGCCGCTTTCTTTTACGCCCGGGCAAATATCAGCATTAAAAAAGTGCAACGGCACTTTCATGTGTATCTTTTTATTCTTGTCCACGCGCTGAAAATCAATGTGCTGAACTTGCTGGCGGAATGGGTGCATATGAAAATCGCGCAACAGCACTTGCTGTTTTGTTCCTTCAATATCCAGCGTCAGCACGGAAGCGTGAAATGATTCCTTACGCAAGCTGTGGTACAGATTGTTGTGGTCAACGTCTATCAATGACGGCTCACCTTCGCCATACACAATGCCAGGCACACGGCCAGCCTTGCGCAGACGGCGGCTCGCACCCGTTCCTTGCGCTTTACGAGTTGTTGCAGCTATTTCTATTGCCATTTTATTTCTCCACTTCAATTTGAAACCGCCCGCGACCAGGCGATTCCGGGTTACGCGGCAACCGATCGTGATTGCCGCAAAAAACTATTCCATAAATAAAGAGCTGACCGACTCTTCAGAGTTTATCCGGCGCATAGTCTCGGCCAGCAGTTCCGCTATGCTCAACTGGCGAATACGCTTGCATGCTCTAGCCTCATCGCGCAGCGGAATTGTGTCAGTCACCACCAATTCATCTATCGCCGAATTCTCAATACGTCCGATTGCCGGGCCGGATAAAACTGGGTGGGTACAATAGGCAATCACCCGCACCGCCCCCTTATCTTTCAAGGCTGCGGCAGCTTCGCACAGCGTATTTGCGGTATCCACCATGTCATCCATAATCAAACAGGTGCGCCCTGCCACTTCACCGATGATGTTCATCACCTTGGCCACATTGGGTTTGGGACGGCGCTTGTCTATGATGGCCAGATCCGACTCCAACCTTTTGGCCAGTGCGCGCGCGCGCACTACACCGCCCACATCCGGCGATACCACCACCAGATTTGTGTAATTATTTTTTCGTACATCGGCCAGCAAAATCGGGCTGGCATAAACATTGTCCACCGGGATGTCGAAAAATCCCTGTATCTGATCGGAGTGTAAATCCATAGTCAGTACGCGATCCACTCCGGCACCAGACAGCATGTCCGCTACCACCTTGGCAGTAATGGCCACGCGTGCTGAACGAGGGCGGCGATCCTGACGTGAATAGCCAAAGTATGGCAATGCGGCGGTAATGCGCCCAGCAGAGGCGCGCTTCAACGCATCCACCATCACCATGACCTCCATTAAGCTGTCATTGGTAGGAGCGCAGGTGGATTGCAGCACGAACACATCCTTGCCACGCACGTTCTCCAGAATTTCCACCATTACTTCGCCGTCGGAAAATCGTCCTACTGTGGCTTGCCCCAAATTGATGCCGAGATGACGTGCGACTTCGGTTGCAAGTTTTGGATTGGCGTTGCCAGTGAATACCATCAGGCTATTGTTGGACACCATGCACCTCTTTAATTGTACTGCGTCACAAAGCGCTGAAGGGCGCATTGCGGCGTTAAAATCGAACTAAAAATGCTCATTTACCCTGTGTAAACTCCGCTTTTTCGCCCGATTTCGCCTTGCACTGCATCCCTTGATCACTTTGTGGCACAGTACAATTGACTATACGGGCGCAAACGCCCCAAAACAAAAAACAAAACAAACTGGCTGGGGAGGTAGGGATCGAACCTACGAATGCCGGAATCAAAATCCGGTGCCTTACCACTTGGCGACTCCCCAAAAACTGAGCTTATGCGGCAAAATCCCGCAACGGGTGGTGTGGCAAACCGCGCGCCACAATGCCGCGCATGTCTGGTAGTAACTGATTTACAACTGCCTGCGCCTGTTCCTCGCTGGAAAATTCGGCAAATACACAAGCACCCGAACCGGTCATCCGTGCCTGACCAATTTGATCCAGACCAAATTTATTTAACCAAGCAAGGTGCTGCGCCACTTCCGGGTACAAACCACACACCACAGACTGCAAATCGTTGCGTAATGCCGCTAACAAAAGGTCGCGAATTCTGAGGGAAATCGTGTCGCGTGTCAATTCAGGATGAGCAAAAATATCTGCGGTGGCAACCTGTACCGGTGGGAAAAGCACCACGTACCAGGCATCCGGCAGAGAATAAGCCTGCAACTGCTCGCCCACACCTTCGGCAAAAGCATTCTCGCCGAACACAAATACCGGTACATCTGCGCCCAGAGACAAGCCCAACTGCATCAAACGATGACGCGACAATCCCAAGTTCCACAAGCGATTCAACGCTAGTAACGTGGTTGCAGCATCGGAACTACCGCCGCCTAATCCACCCCCCAAGGGAATACGTTTTTCCAGTGTGATGTCCACACCTAGAGGGCATCCACATTCTTTCTGCAACAAACGCGCGGCGCGCACACATAAATCCTGCTCTTGTGGTACGCCAGCCAGCGCACTCAGGCGTCGCACCTCACCATCCTCACGCAAGGTGAATTGTAAAGTGTCGCTGAAATCAATAAAGCGAAACAGGGTTTGCAGCAGATGGTAACCATCTGCCCTACGCCCCGTCACATGCAGGAATAAATTCAGTTTTGCGGGCGCGGCGCAGATCAGTGTAGTAATGGCATTTCCCATTGGTCTATCAAAAATAGAATTTCCAAGTCCGCGCGTTGCAGCGCTAATCGCAGCGGCAAGCTATCCTGTGCCGATGTTGCATAGCGCGTATAACTAACCGCCCAACCGTCTTGCTGCAACGCAGTGATTTGGCTGTTGGCATCGCGCTCAATGCTATATTCCCCAAGCGGTGCAGGCATAGCCAGCACCCAGTATTGCAGCCCTGACAAGGGCATAGACCAGCCCAGCACCTGTTGCGTGAGTTCTTCGGCGCTTTGTGCTGCGTAATGTTTGTCCGATGTATCCAGCGTTACATCCTGATTGTCGCGCTGTATGCGCGCCACAGTTTGCCCCAAGGGTGCGAACAACAGGATTTCATCCGCCTCAGCACGATGAGTCCAACGCATCGTAGCCGAAGTTCGCTGGCCATTATGTTTAATGGAAATGCGCCCTGAAATCACGAATGGTGAGTGTTCAGCCTGCGCTGGTCGAGTCAGAATTTGCGATGCAGGTGGCGTGTGGGCACAAGCAAACAAGAAAAAAATCGGCAGACTTGAAAATACAATGCCACGAAAATTCATTGTCAAGTATTGGTCTCTATGCCGGTGGGATGGACATCTTGCTCCAGTAGATTGCTCATCTCCTCCAACGGTGGCAACTCCTGCAATGAACGCAGGTTGAGGTCGTCCAACATTTGTTTGGTGGTGGCATACAGCCCAGGCTTGCCGGGCACATCGCGCGTCCCAACTACGTCTATCCAACCACGCGCTTCCAGCGTTTTCAGAATTTGTGAGGACACAGCTACGCCGCGAATTTCTTCTATATCGCCGCGCGTCACAGGTTGGCGGTAGGTAATGATGGCCAGAGTCTCCATCACGGCGCGTGAATAGCGCGGCGGTCTTTGCGGATTAAGGCGATCGAGACTGGCCTGCATCTCAGGCCGCGCACGAAAACGCCAGCCATTCGCCACGCGGTTAAGTTCCACGCCGCTGTTCGCGTATTGTTGTTCCAATTGTTGCAGCAACTCTTCGATCAAGCTGTTTTCTAGCGGTGCGTCGTAAAGTTTTTTCAATTCGGCCAGTGACAAAGGTTCTTGCGTGGTCAGCAAGGCCGCTTCCAGCACACGCAGCATCTTCCCCCTCACTTCCGGGGAGAGCGGAGCGTTGATAGCGGCTACGATTTCGGCAGAGCCGCTGCCCTCCTCTATTAAAATTGGCGAAATGGGCGCAATGAATTGCGCCACTACAGCTGCGGGATGCGAGAGATCACTCGACTGCGGTAAGGCTTCGGCTTGCTCGGACATAGATATTCCCCAGTGTTTCGGTTTGTGTAATTTCAACCAAAGTTTCCTTGGCCAATTCCAGAATAGCGATGAAGGTGACCACCAGTTGCGGGATGCCGCCGCTGACATCAAACAGATTTTCAAATGTCTCAAATTCGCCGTGGCGCAACTGGCGCAGCAAGCGTGTCATCTGTTCGCGCACCGACAACTCCTCGCGCCGCACTTTGTGATGCGTGTTGACTTTCGCGCGCGCCAGCAAAGCCAACCATGCTTGACGTAAATCTTCTACGGCCACATTGGGTAACTGTTGCTCCACGGTGCGCTCAATCAGCACCTGCACCAACTCAAAATCGCGCCCGGCTTGTGGTAATTCATTCAGCTTTTGCGCCGCCAATTTCATCTGCTCGTATTCCAGCAAGCGACGCATCAGTTCGACACGCGGGTCTTCGCCGCTCTCTACCTCGTTTGCTTTGGGCGGACGCGGCAACAACATGCGTGATTTAATCTCAATCAGCACCGCCGCCATCAGCAAATATTCTGCTGCCAATTCCATGCGATTGCGCTGCATCGCCTCAATGTAACCCATGTATTGCAGCGTCAATTGCGCCATGGGAATATCGAGCACATCCAGATTGTGCTTGCGTATTAAATACAGCAGCAAATCCAATGGCCCCTGAAAAGTCTCCAGCACCACCTCCAGCGCATCCGGCGGGATGTAGAGATCCTGCGGCATTTGCAGCATAGGCTCGCCGTGGATGCGGGCGAGTGGTGGCGTCATGGTTTGCGCTTCGCTCATAGAATCAACTATAACCCAGCCCCATCGCCTCGCGCACATCGCGCATAGTTACATGCGCCAACTTACGCGCTTTTTCGCAACCATCGGCAATGATATTGCGTACCAGAGTCGGGTCATCCAGATATTGTTGCGCTCGCTCACGCATGGGTTTTTGCTCTTCTAGCACGGCAGTGATGACTGGCTGTTTGCATTCGAGACAGCCTATCCCTGCGCTACGACAGCCTTTTTGCACCCATTCTTTAGTCTCTGCATTGGAATATATCTGGTGCAATTGCCACACTGGACATTTGCCTGGGTCACCCGCATCGGTGCGGCGTATGCGCGCCGGGTCGGTGGGCATGGTGCGAATTTTTTTGGTGACGCTGGCTTCGTCTTCGCGCAAACTGATGGTGTTGTTGTAGGACTTGGACATTTTTTGTCCATCCAGCCCCGGCATTTTTGAGGCCGCAGTGAGCATGGCTTGCGGCTCGGCTAAAATCATCTTGCCACCGCCTTCGAGATAGCCAAATAATCGTTCACGATTGCCCATGCTCAAACTCTGTTGCTCATCCAGCAATGATTTGGCAGATTGCAATGCCTCCGTATCACCGCGTTCCAAGTAGAGCACACGCAATTCTTCATACAGCTTGGCTTTTTTGCTGCCCAGTTTTTTAATGGCGGCTTCCGCTTTTTCTTCAAAGCCGGGCTCGCGTCCGTAAATATGATTGAAACGACGCGCAATCTCGCGCGTGAATTCAATGTGCGGCACTTGATCTTCGCCCACTGGCACTTGCGAGGCACGATAGATGAGGATGTCTGCGCTTTGCAATAATGGATAGCCGAGAAAGCCGTAAGTGCTCAAGTCTTTCTCGGATAGTTTTTCTTGTTGGTCTTTATAGGTCGGTACCCGCTCCAGCCAGCCCAGCGGGGTAATCATTGAAAGCAGCAAATGCAGTTCGGCGTGTTCCGGCACTTTGGATTGAATGAATAACGTGGCGCGCGCCGGATCCACTCCTGCCGCCAGCCAATCCACCACCATGTCCCACACACTCTGTTCGATGATCTGCGGCGTGTCGTAATGCGTGGTCAGCGCATGCCAATCGGCCACGAAAAACAGGCACTCGAACTCGCTCTGCATCTTCACCCAATTTTTCAGCACCCCGTGATAATGCCCCAAGTGCAAGTCACCGGTGGGGCGCATGCCAGATAAAACGCGATCAGAAAACATAAATGTGATTACAGTCCGAAAATGAATTGGATGACATTATAAGCGATGTTAATAAACGGCCTGAGTATCCACCCCAGAACTGGCGTAACCGCCATAAAAATCAGGATGAACATGCCGTACGGCTCGATCCGCGCCAACTGGAATGCCTGCCGGTGCGGCAACATACTAACGGCAACGCGCCCGCCATCCAGTGGCGGCAACGGCAGCAAGTTCAACACCATTAGCACGATGTTGATGTTAATTCCGATCTGCGCCATTTTCATCATCGGCTCAGCAAAATAACTACCTGACGAGGCCAAAGCCAGCTTAGCCACCAGCGCCCAACCTAGCGCCATGACCAGATTGGAAGCCGGGCCCGCAATCGCTACCCACAACATGTCTTTTTTGGGGTTGCGTAAAGCGGCAAAATTAACCGGTACTGGTTTGGCCCAGCCAAACAGAATGCCGCCTATCCACAACGTCATGAGCGGAAGCAATATCGTGCCGACCGGATCAATATGGCGCAACGGATTAAGGCTGATTCTCCCTTGCTGGTAAGCTGTTGGATCGCCGAAATAGCGCGCGACATAGCCGTGCGCTGCCTCGTGCAAGGTGATGGCGAAAAGCACTGGAATGGCAGCCAAGGCAATGATTTGTATTAACTGGTCTATCTGCAAAATAATCCTTTAAGAAAATGGTGTTATATCGCCCTTGCCGTGGCGCAGTACGGCCGGGGTATCAGAAGTTAGGTCTATCACGGTGGTGGGCGCAAGCCCGGTCGCACCGCCATCCAGTATCAGGTCTAACTGTTGATCGAAGCGGTCACGAATTTCTTCAGCGTCGCTCAATGCCTGCTCTTCGCCTGCCGGTATCAAGGTCGAACTCAACAACGGCTCACCCAACTCCTGTAACAGCGCCAGCACCACCGGATGATCGGGAATGCGTATGCCGACCGTGTAGCGCTTGGGATGTTGCAAGCGCTTGGGCACTTCCTTGGTCGCGGCCAAAATAAATGTATAGCTGCCGGGCGTATTGTTTTTTAGCAGCCGAAATTGCACATTATCCACTCGTGCGTAGCGCGCCAGTTCCGACAAATCGCGACACATTAAGGTCATGTAGTGATCTTCACCCACGCCGCGTATCTGGCGTATGCGCGCCACCGCGTCCTTGTCGCCGAGATGGCATCCAAGCGCATAGCAAGAATCGGTGGGGTAGGCGATGACTGCGCCCGCGCGCACTAAAACCGCGGCTTGTTTGATTAAGCGCGGCTGAGGATTGTCCGGGTGAATAACAAAGAATTGCGCCATAAACTCAGATTTCATCCCAACTGATGGAACAACTAGCCATTCCACTAAGCCACCAAAAAACGGCGACTAAGTGGCTGGTTATGCTGCGTTGCAGAAAAAATTTCTTGCTTACATATAACCCATATGCGGCGCTGCGAAATTTTTTCTGCGCCTTGCATTTGGGCGAACTCTGAGTTTCTGGATACCCTTCTGAAACTCCCATCCATCTATCCATCAAATCGCCTGCCACGCCTGCCACACCGGTTTGCAACCCAGCGGAAAATCAGGCAAGCAACCCAAATCCTGATGGCTTTCACCGGGGCCATGAAAGTCTGAACCGCAGGAAGCAAGCAGATCAAATTCCTGCGCGTAACGTGCAAACTCGGCGCGCTGTTCCGGCGAATGGCAGCCGCTGATTACCTCTATCCCCTGCCCGCCCAGATCAACAAATTCACGCAGCAACTCGCGCAAAGTTGGCTTGCCCATTTTTTTGCGCCCCACGGTGTAACGCCCCGGATGTGCCAGCACGGCCACACCGCCGCTGCCCACTATCCAGCCGACCGCCTCTGCCAGACTGGCCCATTGATGGGACGCATAACCGGGCTTACCCTTAATCAGATAATTTTTAAACACGCTTTTCACATCCTTGCTCCGCCCGGATTCCACCAGAAAACGTGCAAAATGCGTACGCCCGATGATGCCGGAATTGCTGGCGTAACGGTAAGCGCCTTCCAGTGCGCCGCCGATTCCAACCTTTGCCAGCGAATCTGCCATCAGCTTCGCCCGCACACCCCGCCCACTACGCACACCGCGCAAGCCTTCAGCCAACGGCGGATAGGCCGGATCAATATTCAGGCCGATGATGTGCAGCGTAAAATTACGCCAGCTCACCGAAATTTCCACACCGTTGATAAACTGTATGCCTAGCTGAGCCGCGACCGCTGCCGCTTCTGGCAAACCAGCGACGTCGTCATGGTCGGTCAAGGCCAAGAATTTCACTCCTCGCCCGGCTGCGCGCGTGGCGATCTCGGTCGGGGTAAGCAGACCATCCGACACCGTGGAATGACAATGTAAATCGTAATCTAACATGGGAAGCCCTCAACAATTCCGCATCAACACGGGCTGCAAAACTCATTTTCCGGCATAAACTTTTTCTGCACGGTGCACAAAGGCATCCACAAAAGTGTTGGCAATATAATGAAAAACCGGCCCGAATACTTTTTCAAGCAGCCTGTTGGAAAATTCATAGTGCAGACTCAGCTCTATTTTACAGGCAGATTCGGAAAGAGGTATGAAATGCCAACTACCATCGAGCTTCTTGAATGGGCCATCCTTTAAGGTAATGTCTATGCGATGGGGAGGGAGACGCACATTCTCCGTAGTAAAGCTTTGTTTGATGTGGTGATAATCAATATGCACGGTCGCTTGCATCACGTCGCCAGCAATTGAATTGATGCTTGCACCACCGCACCACGGCAAAAATTGCGGATAATCCGCCACATTGTCCACCAGCGCAAACATCTGTTGCGCGCTGTAAGAAACCAAAACTGATTTTTCAACCGAGGCCATGCTGATAGTGCGCAACAACAAAGCTGATAGAATATACGAGATATGAGCATCGTCCAAAATAAAAAAGCATTCCACGACTACTTCATTGAAGACCGCTACGAGGCCGGCCTCATGCTGCAAGGGTGGGAAGTCAAAGCGATCCGCGCCGGGCGGGCGAATCTGAAAGAAGCCTACGTCACCGTCAAAGACGGCGCACTATATTTATTCGGCTCCCACATCAGCCCGCTCACGGCCGCTTCCACCCACATCGTTCCCGACCCAGTGCGTACGCGCAAGCTACTGCTGCATGAAGCAGAAATTAATAAATTAATCGGCAAAGTGCAGCGCGCAGGCTATACCCTGATGCCGATCAACATGCACTTCAAGGGCAGCCTTGTTAAGCTGGAAATTGGTCTGGCAAAAGGGAAAAAGCTGCATGACAAACGAGCGACTGAAAAAGACCGCGACTCCAAACTTGAGGCTCAGAAGGCGATGAAGAAAGAGCGGCGTTAATTTTTCATTGCCGCACAACCCATCATTTCCTGACGTTTAATAATGCTCCGTAGTGAAATTATCAAAGCGGGTATATTCTCCACGGAAGGTGAGGTCAACTTTTCCGATCGGACCATTCCGTTGCTTGCCGATGATAATTTCGGCCTTACCTTTGTCGGGTGAGTCGGAGTTGTAAACTTCGTCACGGTAGATAAACAGGATCAAGTCTGCGTCCTGTTCAATGGCACCTGATTCTCGCAAGTCAGACATGATCGGTCGCTTATTGGGCCGCTGCTCCAGGCCGCGATTAAGCTGTGACAAGGCCATGACTGGCACTTGCAGCTCCTTGGCTAGCGCCTTCAGGGAACGTGATATTTCTGAAATTTCAGTCGCGCGGTTTTCACTGGCCTTGCTTGAGGGGGAAGACATTAGCTGCAAATAGTCTATGACTATCAGCCCAAGTCCGCTGTTTTCACGATGCAATCGGCGCGCCCGAGAGCGGAGTTCCAGCGAATTCAGCGCGGCTGTTTCGTCAATAAAAAGGGGGGCATCATTCAGTCTTCCCAAAGCATGGGTCATGCGCGGCCAGTCATCGTCTTCCAATTTCCCGCTTCGTAAATTCTGCTGATTTAATTTGCCGACCGAGCCGATTAAACGCATGGCCAACTGAGTGCCGCCCATTTCCATACTGAAGATCGCTACCGGCTTACTGCCTTCCAGCGCCACATGCTCCGCCACATTCAGGGCAAAGGCGGTCTTACCCATGCTTGGACGACCTGCCACGATCACCAAATCACCCGGCTGCAAACCAGAAGTCATTCGATCGAGGTCGGTAAAACCGGTCGCTATGCCGGTCACATCGCTGGGGTTATCGCGCCCATGCAGCGTCTCGATGCGCTCCACGACCTTGATGAGTAATGGCGGGATAGGGACAAATCCCTGACGACCCCGCTCACCCGCCTCGGAAATTTCGAATACGCGGCTCTCTGCTTCATCCAACAATTGATCCGCATTTCGCCCACTGGGATTGTAGGCACTGGCGGCAATATCGTTGCCCACTTCGACCAGCTTACGCATGATGGCGCGCTCGCGCACAATTTCCGCATAGCGACGGATGTTGGCGGCAGATGGTACATTTTGTGCCAGCGAACCGAGATAAGCCAAGCCACCCACCTTCTCCAGCTCGGCATTGCTTTCAAGTGATTCTGCCACGGTAATGACATCTACTGGCTTGGCTTGTTCGGTTAAGCGACCAATATGCCGATAAATCAGGCGATGTTCAAAACGATAAAAATCCGGCTCACTCACCAGGTCAGTAATTTTGTCCCAAGCGGTAACATCCAGAAAGATACCACCCAGCACGGATTGCTCCGCCTCCACTGAATGGGGGGGAAGTTTCAGCGCTTCAAGCTGTGGATCTATAGTAGGGAAAGCGAAATCTTGCATGTTGCCGATAATTAAATGGGGGATGGCAAGGGCATTTTACCACTGGAAAAAATACTGCCGGAGAAAATATATAGCTGGGCAAAATAATAGTTGGGCAAAATAATAAAGGGCTGTTGCCAGCCCTTTATTCGATTCCCCATTAAAGCACAAGTGAATTAATGTTCGCCCAAAACTGATACCGTAATATGGGCTGTAACATCAGTATGCAGCGCAATCGTGACCGGGTAATCACCGATTTGCTTAAGATGGCCTTCGGCCATGCGTACCTGGGTTTTTTCCACGACAAAGTCTTGCAACGCCAGCGCTGCAACGATGTCGGCAGAAGTCACCGAACCAAACAGTTTTCCATCTACGCCGGCCTTTTGCACGATCTGCACGGTCAGTCCGTTGAACTTGTCGGCGCGAGTCTGAGCCTCTGCCGCTTTAGCCTGCTCTGCCGCTTCCAGCTCCACACGACGCACAGCGAATTCCGCCTTGTTGGATTCAGTCGCCCGCTTGGCCTTGCCTTGCGGGATCAGAAAATTACGTGCATAGCCATTTTTAACCTTAACCACATCGCCCAACTGGCCGAGGTTAGCCATTTTTTCCATCAATATTATCTGCATGGTCTATCTCCTTAATGCAAATCAGTGTAAGGCATCAACGCCAAGAAACGTGCGCGCTTGATTGCGAT
Source organism: Gallionellaceae bacterium (assembly GCA_043755195.1). Lineage (GTDB taxonomy): Bacteria > Pseudomonadota > Gammaproteobacteria > Burkholderiales > Gallionellaceae > Nitrotoga. Next base: position 2,006 of record JAYUTK010000036.1, on the reverse strand, counting down.
ACTGAGTTGCCGCTGAAAACGCGATTTTGTGCCGGTAATCCGAGCTGGTATGACCTTGCCATTCTCGGCAATAAACTCTTTGAGAATGTTCAAATCTTTGTAATCCACTTCTGGAATTTTGTCAGCTGTGAAGCGACAGAATTTACGGCGCTTAAACAATTGACGCGAAGAATTGCTCTTCTTGTCATCTTTTTTCTTAAATACACGAGGCATGTTGCACTCCTTTATTCCAATATAATTTTATCAATATGCAAAACCAGTTGCGCGATTTTCAAACTGCGCTGAGCCAAAAAACCTTCAGCTCTCACCCGCTGCCCTAGCTGTAAAAGGCTGATCTGCTGGGCTACCACTCCGAACGCCAATGCTGCAATTTCACACTGCACTTGACGTGCCAGACCCGCTTCTTGCTGCGTTGAAACATGGCGGATTTTTAATGCAATCTTGGCTAACCCTGCTGGAGTGAATCGCAAGACATCAATCGCAACAAGCTCTCCATCAACAGTGAGCCAGTTACATCCCAGCTTCAATCAAGCAACCACAACTTCAGCCGGTGTAGAGGGTGCGCTCACCGGAGCTGCATCGTTAGTCAGCGAACGTGATTTCTCTTCGCGCATCATGGCCGATGGAATGGTGACTGCAACTTTGGTTTTGATCGTCAGATGACGCAATACAGCATCATTGAATTTAAATGCATGCTCCAGTTCATCCAGAATTTCCTGGTTGCACTCAATGTTCATCAATACATAATGGGCTTTGTGGATTTTTTGGATAGGATACGCCAGTTGTCGGCGACCCCAATCTTCCAAGCGGTGTATCAGGCCATTTTTGGCTGTCACCAAGGTGCGATACCGCTCTATCATCGCGGGCACTTGCTCGCTCTGATCGGGATGCACGATAAATACGATTTCGTAATGTCGCAATTGTTTCTCCTTATGGATATTAACGCCCCCCGCTATAGAAAACGGTGGAGCAAGGTTCAAGGGAGCGCGATTATAGCGAAAATATTTGCCAGGTCAAATAATTTTGTTGCGAAAGCCAACGAAGTTCTTAAGGAGGTGGATTGAGAAAAGGATGGCGAGGGGAATGCAAAAGGGAATAACCCAGACTTTCATTTAACAAAATAATAACGAGAAGCAAGCCAAGCAGATTTCTGCAACCCCCAACTCAAGTCTCAAAGCTGTTGGGCTTGAGCTAGGGGTGTCCTGATTAAGTTTAAGACTGGTAAGTGTACATTTTTTGCAGAAAATACCCGGCATCTTCCATGGCGAGATCCACCGTGAGTGATGACCGCTCTTCAGCAAGTACCTGTGATTGTTGCTGGCAAAGCAACAGTGAAATGTCGGGATTCCAGCCAGCGTACATCACCTCTTCTCCGTATTCCTCTTCAGGTGAGACTGCATCTATTTCGTGACTACCCATATTCATTGAGATATTCATGGCACACCTCCTTGTACTTAGAGTAGTAGCAGTTTCCATGCCATGTATAAATGTGACAGTTGGGTTGCAAAAAATTAACCCATTACGCATGAGAGAGTTTTAAAAAATCATTTAAAAACAATTCAATGAATATTGCATACTGAGGTTGGTGCGGATATAAAACCTAATCATTCTCACTTTCAGAAATTCTGATCTAGCTTTAATCGCCATTTTTAGGATGACGATTATTGAGTTGGGCTAAGATTTGTTTGAGCGCGTGAAATTTTTGCTCTGGCAGAGTGTGGCGTAAGGAGTGTTCAGTAGCTGCTCTTGCCCCCCAGCTCCTTGCTTAACTTGAAGCTGAGCGCGTGATTTTTTTCTGTCCCAGCTGATCCCACTGAATTTACCGCGCGAGTTGATTGATAATCTAGGCCAAGCTTCAGCCCATTACTCATTGCAAAGTTCAAGCCCAAGCCTATGGCAACTGAGTGGGTGTTGATCGTCATAGGGTAGATGCTGTACCTGGCTCCATCTGGTTGATCGGCATAAACCAGGTTTGCCGCCTGGCCTTGCTCTATGTTGCGTTGGTA